>PMDE01000045.1 GCA_003154335.1 Methanoregula sp.
ACACTTGTGCATAAAACTCAGTTGAAAAAAGATGATATCCGTCGGGGAAAAAGATCATGACAACCGAGACCCGTGAACTGAAACGCGAAGAGTTTTCCCTGGCTGAGAACGTGTGGAAGCAGTACCGGGGACAGAAAGCTGACCCTGAACATGAGAGGATTTTTGGGGTGTTTGAAAACGGAAAGCTCGTCGCAACAGCCCGGTATACGAAGCACCCTGACGGCGTTGAGATGGACTGCGTCTTTGTCTCTGACACCTACCGCAATAAGGGTTATGCCCGTGAAGTTGTCCGGGAACTGATCGAGCTGTGCGGACAAGAGCCGATCTATATCCATTCAACCCTTGCACTGATCCGGTTTTATAAGACATTTGGGTTCACCCCGATCCCCGAAGATCAGCTCCCCACAACCATCCGGGAGCGATTCTTGTTCTGCTTTGGCGAGATGGAAGGATGCAATATCTGCCCTATGGTGAGGCACGGTCCTGCTGTCTTTTAATCCGGGTCAGGGAATCTGACGGATCGGAGAACATACGGTCGATATATCCCGGTGAATCATACGGGATCCCAAAATATTCTCCTCCTGTTTTTGAACCAGGTTGCTTATATCAAAGACCCCGCAACCTTCTTCTTTGAACGGACCCCATTAGACATGAGTGACATAGTCTATGGACGTACCCGACACGTTCTTTATCAACGACGCCTGGGCGCAGGAAGCAGGTATCGAACTGATACAAGTCTCGGCCGGCAGATCAAAGCTCAGAATGCGGATCGCGGGCTGGCACAAGAACAGCCATGGGACCGTGCACGGTGGCGCAATCTTCACTCTGGCTGACACAGCATTTGCCCTTGCATCCAATTCCCACGGGGTCCCTGCAGCGGCCATCAATGCCCATATCTCCTATGTAAAATCAGCTACTGCCGGCACCCTGTTTGCAGAAGCTGAGGAATTCTCTGTCAGTCCCCGTATCGCGACCTACACGGTGACGGTAACAGATGATGCCGGGGAAAAGATCGCAATTTTTCAAGGAATGGCTTACCGCAAGATACCGAAGGTTGAGAAGATGTTTCTTTAGATATGTATTTTTTCCATTTACCATTTTTTTAAGAAACAACAAAGCCACGCACGGTCTTCATTCTCCTCCCCCAAGGAATAAAACACTCATTTTTCCATCAATGGTTTCTATTCGTAGGACCGATCACAAAACAACCCAATCTGAAGCTGTTATCACGACTTTTAAAATTGAGGAACTAAAAGGGCAAATATTGCGGTATCCGTACCAAATTGTCTCCACTGAACAATCCCTGGCAACTGATATTTGCGGAAATTTTTGTTTTTAATCTTCACCATACCAGGCTACCTGAATAAAAAGGAACTGGATAAGATACTGATTCTGGAGATATTTATGACAAAATCTGATGAAGCTCTGACCGCTTTTACGAGCGGTTCACCTGTTCATCGGCAGTTGTTTCTGCATTTTCTGATGAACTGGGGTTTGACAGTGAGACAGCAAAGAAGATTGCTTGCGGGTTCGGTGCTGGAATCTCGGAAGAGCGGCAATATTCGTGGGGCCAATTCCGGGGCGATCATGGTGAAAGGCCTCAAATACGGGAAGACGCATCCGGAGGATAAAACGGGCTGCTGAAAAGACCCGGTCGCTGATCCAGAACCTTATGGGGAATTCACAATATCATGGGCCGATAAACTGCACAGAATTACTTGGATGTGACCTCAGTAACCCGGGAGAATATAAAAAAGGCACGCACCAACGGTCTCTTTTTCACAAAATGTCCGGTACTTGTCCGGGATACAGCAGATATCTTTGAACAATTACTTTGGTACCGGAAACAGGTGAAACCCGGTAAAGGCGCACGGTTCGGGATCAGGGAAACTAAAAATGCAGCAATTGAACCGGATCATTCCTGTGAAGGGAAAATAATGGATCTCATTATTCCTTCAACAAATGTCCGGGAAATATACGGCGAATGTCAGTCTCTATTTGGAGAAACGAAAAAAAACAAGAGCACAAATTCTCAAAAAAATTTGTCAGAATATGGCATTATAGCCATTATTTATCGTGCGCCACTGAACCGGTATCCTCCTTTCGGGACCGAGATCTCGAACCGTGCGCCTTTACCAGGTTCCCCGGTTTCCCTGAACCCGATCCCTGTCATCCCAAGAATCTCCTGTGCCAGGAAAAGGCCGAGACCGGTATGGGTGAAATATTTACGGTTGAAGATGTTTACTTTCTCGGCGATTGGGATCCCCACCCCATCATCCTCGCAGCTGATAAGCAGGCCATCCTCCGATTCATTCTGGGTAAAAATTATCGTGGTTATCGTTCCCCCATGGCGGACCGCATTCTCCACAAGGTTAAAAAAGACCTTTTCAAGTAGCGGATCGGCATAAATCTCGGTATTTTCAATATTCACAACCAACCGGACGGGTTCAATGTTAAGGGGATGGATCGCCTGCAGGATAGTCTGTTTTATGTCCTGCCACTGCGGTGAATGGATACCGACGTCCTCATAATCTTTCGTAAAATTGATCTGGTCCTGGATGGCTGCGGCTGCGTTTTCCTCCTTTGAGATAAATTCACAGAGCATTGAATCAGATGCCCGTCGTTTTGAGAGTTCAAGGTATCCACGAAGTGAAGAGAGCTGATTAAGGATATCGTGGCGTGTGATACTCGAAAGGATATTTAGCTTTTTTATTACCTGCCTGAGAGCCTCTTCAAACTTTTTACGTTCAGTAATATCGCGGACAGCTGAAATCACCACATTTTTACCCTGAAGGGTGACGACATGTGCATTTATCTCAACAGGAACAATCGACCCGTCTTTTCTCCGGTATTCTGTTTCAAATCGTGAATGCCCGCGGGTGATTATTTCCCGCCCGATATCACCCATAGGGCGGTTGAAATAACCGGTATTGTAATCGAGGGGGCTGTGGCGAAGAAGTTCTTCCCGGGAATACTGCAGCCTGATGCAGGTTACATCATTCACTTCCAGAAATTTCCCGGGAAGGTCATCGCTTCGCATCTCGAGGAGTTCGATGCCATCATTGACACTATTGAAGATCTCCCGGAATTTCTGCTCGCTCTCCGTGAGGTCAGACTGGTTTTTCTCGTTCTGGTCCAGCAGCATGTTCATTGCAGTAGCAAGGCGTGACAGTTCATCATTGCCGGTGATCTGGATCCGGGCTGAGGGGTTCTTCTTCCCGGTAATTCCGGTTATGTCCGAACTGATAGCGCTCATGCGAGCGAGCACCGTTTTGTCAAGTACCATGACCCCGAGAATACCCAGCAGAAGCAGGATCACAAGCTGGAGGACGATAAAAATAAAGATGGTCTCCTTTCCCTGCTCATAAATACCCCGGGGCATTTCTACGGTGAGAAGGAGCGCATCCTTGCCATAAATATCCCGGAAAATTTTTTCTCCCGATACTGTGTTATCATCCACAGGATGGACTACAATTGCCATATCACCGGTTCCCGAGAGAAGCGCGAGATCAGGCTGGGAGACCGTCGAAGGATCGAGCGACTGGAAGGAAAGGGTAGGGGTAGTACCTTCATTAAGGAGCTGAATTTCCTCATCATCAACATACCTCCCCATGATCACCATACCCTCTGCAGGCCCGGTATAATTGCTATGAAGGATCGGGTAGGAGCTGAGGATAACCGGGCCCTGGGGGAGGTTCAGGAATCCTGAAATCCCGTCACCCTCCCTCAGGGTCTGGGTCAGGAGTTCGCCCTTTTCGAGTTCTGCGACAAGGTCAGAACGTGTTGGCGCAGGGGTGCCGTTGATCAGATCATAGCTTTGTCCGTAGCGGATCCTTCCCTCCCGGTCGGTAATGAAAATAAAATTAGCACGAAGGGTCCTGAAGGTATTGTTCACAAGGTTTATCGTTACATAATCGGGTTTTTCTCCCTCGACAAAAGCGTAGGTGTCGTCCCATGCACCCCAGTCCGGGGTATTGGATTTCAGGCTTATGATTTCGCTATCGATATTTTTTGTCACAAGGTTTACGTCGGAACGGACATAGGTGGACTCGAGGCTCAGGTAGTTGCCAATGATAACAAAAAAGGACAGGCTTGCAAGGATAACCATGGTAACTATGATGACGCCAACAAAACCCCATAA
>PMDE01000048.1 GCA_003154335.1 Methanoregula sp.
CCATAATTAAGGAGAATTTCTGCGAGGATGACGGTAGGAATGCTCAGCAGGAAACTCAGGTAAAAACTGCTTCCGCTGTCGAACCCCCGCCAGATTAGGCCAGTAGTACTTGTGCCCGACCTGGACACTCCGGGGAGCGTACTCAGGCCCTGGAGCATTCCGGTGAGTATGCCATCTTTCCAGTTGACATCCTTTACTTCCCGGATATTTCCCCCTTTATGGGAGAGGAGCAGGAACCCGGTCAGGATCAGTCCTCCACCCATGAGGGCATAGAGGATGCCAGCATCGAGCGCCGGGAAGAAATACTTCTCTGCAAGAAGGAGAGGGATTCCAACAACCCCGGTAAACAGGAGAGCGGTGAAAAGGAATCCGGCTTTCCCGTCAGCATGTTTCCTTATGTCCCGGGGACATCCCGCCAGTTCTGTAACGATGGCCAATATCTCTTTTCGGAAATAGATTGTGGCAGCGATAACGGTGCCAAGATGGACATATAACAGGANNGAAGAAACTCATTATCCATTATAGCTGGTTGATCAGGTTAATAGTATGATGTTCGTTTATTTGTGACATAGTAAAACAAGAATTCTGAAGGTTTACGTGTCATGTCAAACCATCCACACCGAGTCGGATGTCCTGATCCGGAGGTTTTTGCCGATCTCCTGCCCGGAAAAGTGTTCTTCAATCTTAAGGATAACCCCCTGAGCACAGAGAGAGCCGGTGACCGCTATCCGCCTGGACGAACAGAGAAGATATCCGGGGTCTGGTCATCGTCGTAAAAAGATGATGGAAACGGCATTATTCATCGAGGATAACAAGAAGTTGTTCCCATGGAGGTTTGGCAAACATACCGGCTTTATTCCTGGCTCACCCTGGTGAACTCTTGCAATAGCATGTACCACGTGAAGCGGGACGGGCATCCGGCCAAATGAGCACGACCCGGGTTGACCGGCTGAAATGAACCCTGTAATATACCGGCAGGAATGCTACCAAACCAATGGTCAATGACAGACCGGATTCAATCTTCCGGTGTATTCCGGGCCGGCCCGGTTGTCCCGAAAATGAGAAACGCGGTAATCGCGGCAACGAACAGCGAGAGAACTTTGTCCACAAGTTCGACCGCGAACTGTTCGGTCAGGTTTCCTATAAGAGAGTTCCCGGTAAAGGCAGTGAGGAACCGGGATACCACCAGGGTACCCGAATAAGGGGGCAGACTGAACGCTGTTGTAACCACGATCATGAGGATCGCGCTTGCCGCGCCGCTCAGGAGCCCTGCTGCAAGAAGGCGTGCGGGATGCCGCAGGTCAATCCAGCCTTTTTTCCAGAAAGCCCAGGTGATAGCTGCAATCAGAATGCCGTCCGCACTCCAGATCGCGGTAATGGGAGTTCGCACCGTAAAGGCCATAATCAGATTGGTCGCGATAGCGGCTATGGTTCCGGCCGGAAACCCGCTATGGATAACCGCAAGAGAGGTACCCCAGGTATCAAAATAGAGAGGAATCTGGAGTGACATTATCGTAAATGCTGATGCAAGGTTGACAAGCACTGCGATAATGATCAAGGAGACCGGACCTCCTGACCGGAAGAGACCAATTCCTTTTCGTTCTTTTTTTGCGCCAGATTCCTCGTCCCATGATTCATCCCGGAAACGATAATGCGCATTCACGAGTACCCCGATGAATATGGCAAGGTACATGACGCCGGTGATCATCTCAAGGATAGTTATCGATCGGGCAATCGGTGTAATAACAGAGATATCGCCGAAACCGACGGTAGCAAGGGTCTCGAAGCTGAAGTACATGAGAGATGAGAATGTATTGCTCCCTGACCCAAACTGGAATGAACCCGGGATCACCTGCTCAATAAACTGGTACGCAAAAGCGTAGGCCAGCGCGATCATAATGTATACGCTTACCGCAGTGAAAATCTCGTTCTCGGTCACGTGCCGCGTCTGCATGATCCGCCGGAGGAGGATCGTCTGGGTATATACCAGGAAGATTATGACTGATACGATCTGTATCAGGAACACCCCGCGGGAATGGATGAAGAAGTTCGCCCACGTGGTGAGGACGGTTGGGATCAGGAGCAGCAGGGTGATTGCAACCTCACGTGAATGCTCCCTGACATTGAACACCGCCGAGATGACCAGGCCTGTTAAGATAACCACGAGGAGGGCATCACCGATCCGGATTTGTTCAAAGAACGGGAAAATGATGATGAAGGCGAGGAGAAATGCGAGAAGGAACACGGTTTTTTTGCGGCGATCAGGTTTCGATCCTTCATGAGGCTGATCCGATGTCACCGACTTCCCACCGTTCTGCCGGAGGATTTTACCCGCACGATATATATGCGTTCTCCTTAAGGCTTGAGAAACAGCGCAAAGCCGGGTCCCGTCAGGTAATTTCCGCAAAACGTTACCCCGCGGGTACGTTCACGAGAAAATAAAAGGGTGTCACAACAGAATATCCGAAAAATCCGGGAAAAAAGTTATAAAGAAGTCAGCTTTTTGATCGCTGATTTTTCGTTGCCCAATGACAGACCAAGGAAGATGCTGATAAAACCTGCAGCAACTGCATATATGCCGAGTACCCACACGAGGGTGTATGCACCAGATAACGGAGTAAAAACCAGAATAATGGCAACTACGACCCCCGCTATCCCCGAAAGTGCGAGTAGTATCCGGTGGTGAGTTTTCTTATGGGAGATAGCGAGGCCAATGTCGGTAACGCCGGTTATTAAAAACCAGGCCGCTACAAAGAGCGTCAGTGCTATTGCGACGATCAGCGGTGTCACCAGGGCAAAGATACCCACAAGGATACTCAGAATACCGGTCGTTACCAGCAACCACCGGGGCAGTTCGGTTTTTTCTGATGACAACCCGATCCCGGCAGTAAGAATACCGGAGATGATCGCAAAAAATCCAAAAACATAGACAAGGAAATCCAGGACAAAACCGGTCGCCACCAGGGCAATAACCCCAAAAATGACCGCAACCAGCCCTCTCAGGGCAAGAGATTTCCTGTCAACGATACTATAGAGGTAATCCATATCTTATCAACTATGCCAATAGGCATCGGCTGTATTAAATTTTGGTAAATGTCTTTTCTGTCCTAAAAAAAAATAGCGGAATATGTTGTAAGGCCAGCAGGTAAAAAAATCCTGAATCAAGACTAAATCACGTCCCGATCCGGTGACAGGATTTCCGGTTATGGAGTGGATGATACGAGCTGGACCATTGTGTGGCGAGGGTTTCTTATTACCCTTGCAATCAGGATAAACAGGATAATCCTGATAAAGATCCCCGGACTGAGTTAATTTTTTTAATTTGTTTCAAAATATGGTTTGAAAGCCAATGTATATTTGACGTAAACCGGACACCTTGGTATGAGTCCTGCAAAATATATACGCTGGTTCGAAGTAATCCGGAACGAGGATGTCCCCAGTGTCGGGGGCAAGAACGCCTCCCTTGGCGAGATGTACCAGGATCTGACGAAGGAAGGCGTCAGGATCCCCAACGGGTTTGCGATCACCGCCGACGCGTACTGGCACGTTTTGAGAACAGGCGGTATCATTGACGGGATCGAACATGCTTTGGCCGGCCTCGACAAGACCAGCATTGCTGATCTATCGGGCCGGGGGAAAAAAGTCCGGGACCTGATCCTCGGCGCCGGCATACCTGACGATCTCTGGGACGAAATCCGGGTGGCCTACGACAGGCTCTGCGATGAGTATGGCCCGGAAACAGATGTCGCGGTCAGGAGCTCTGCTACCGCAGAAGATCTCCCCACCGCATCTTTTGCCGGCCAGCAGGAGACTTACCTCAACATCCGGGGGTATATTGGGCTCAGGGAAGCCTGCAGCAAATGTTTTGCATCCCTGTTCACCGACCGGGCGATATCCTACCGGATCGATAACCAGTTCGACCATTTCAAGGTCGGACTCTCGATCGGGGTTATGAAGATGGTCCGCTCTGATCTGGCTTCGAGTGGCGTAATCTTCACCCTCGACACCGAGACCGGGTTCCGGGATGTTGTTTTCATTACCGGCTCATACGGCCTTGGCGAAAACATCGTGCAGGGTGTTGTCAATCCTGACGAGTTCTACGTCTTCAAACCGACAGTCCGGACCGGACACCGGGCCATTGTCCGGAAAAACCTTGGCGATAAGAAGATCAAGATGATCTACGGTCAGGGGACTTCTAAAGATCTGACGAAGAATGTCGAAGTCCCGGAATCGGACAGCCGACGTTTCTGTATTACGGATGATGAGATCCTGGTGCTGGCACGGTACGCTCTCAAAATTGAGGATCACTATTCGCAGAAGGCACACCAGCCTGTTCCTATGGATATCGAATGGGCAAAGGACGGAATTACCGGGGAATTGTTTATTGTGCAGGCACGTCCTGAGACCGTCCACTCCCAGGATGCAAAGGACGTCCTCCTGACCTATTATCTTGAACAACGAGGGACAGTGCTTGCAAAGGGAAAGAGCGTTGGTGAAAAGATAGCGGCCGGCAGGGCCCGGGTGATCGCCGATGTAAGCCGGCTCCACGAGTTTCTGCCCGGGGAGATCCTGATCTCGGATACAACGAACCCTGACTGGGAACCCGTCATGAAAACCGCTGCAGCGATCGTTACCAACCGTGGAGGGCGGACCTGTCATGCAGCAATTGTCAGCCGGGAGCTCGGCGTTCCGGCAGTGGTCGGGACCAACGATGCCACAGAAAAGATCCGGACCGGGCAGGACGTTACGGTCAACTGCTCTGAGGGAGACGTTGGAATCGTGTATGAAGGTATCCTGCCGTTCCACGTCGAAAAAGTTTCCTTAACGGGCCTCAGGCGCCCGAAAACAGAGATTATGATGAATCTTGGGGAACCCGATGAGGCTTTTTCATTCTCTCTGATCCCGAATGATGGTATCGGNNTCACGTACGGGTACGATAACCCGGAAGAATATTTTGTGGAAAAATTGTCGCAGGGCATAGGGACGATCACGGCGGCTTTTTACCCCAAGCCGGTTGTCGTCAGGATGAGCGACTTCAAGACCAACGAATACGCCAATCTCCTCGGGGGGAGCTATTTCGAACCCCAGGAGTCCAATCCGATGCTCGGCTTCCGCGGTGCGTCCCGGTACTACGACGAGAAATACCGCGAGGGTTTTGCACTCGAATGCCGTGCTATGAAACGGGTCCGGGAAGTGATGGGTCTTACGAACCTGATCATCATGATCCCGTTCTGCCGGCGTATCGACGAGGGTGAAAAAGTTCTGGCCGAAATGGCAAAGAACGGGCTTGTGCGGGGGGAGAACGGGCTGGAGATCTATGTCATGTGCGAAATCCCGAACAACATCCTTCTTGTCGATGAATTCAGCCGGTTGTTCGACGGGTTCTCGATCGGGTCAAACGACCTGACCCAGCTGACGCTCGGTGTCGACCGTGACTCCGGCCTGGTCGCCCATGATTTTGACGAGCGCGACCCCGGCGTGATGAAATTTGTATCCATGGCAATACAGGGCGCACGGAGGAACGGGCGCCATAGCGGGCTCTGCGGGCAGGCACCGAGCGATTACCCGGAGTTCGCCGAGTTCCTGGTCAGGGAGGGCATTGATTCCATATCCCTGAACCCCGACTCGGTGATGAAAATCACNNAGATTTTTATTCCAATAAACGGTTGGCGTTTCGTTTCAGGTAATCCCGGGCAAATAGGACGAGCGCTATAATGATCGCGACTGCCATGATGAAGATGAAGAGAACGGTAAGATAGCCGAGGTATTCGTTGATGATGGAGATTCCTCCGAAATAATACCCGAGCACCAGGAGACTCCCGGACCAGACTGCCGAACTTATGAAATTAAATACGACATACCTGCGGTACTCCATCGCATCCATCCCCGCGATGAATGACGGCAGGTTCATGACCGGCATGAACCGGCTGAGGATCATCGTGGCCAGGCCAAATCCCTCTATCATATCGAGGGCCTTCCGGACATTCCTGCGGTGAAGGACTGACGGGGATATCCTCCGTCGGATCGCAACGCCGAACAGCCTCCCGCTCCAATAATTGATCTCATACCCCGCAAACCCGGCCACTACAGCCATCACAAGCAGCCATTCTATTGACAAACTATTGACCATGGCTACTGCCCCGGTCAGGAACAAGAACGTGTTGTCGGGAATCAGCCCGCCAATGATTGTGGACGCGAGCATGATGATGAGGAAGACAACCAGGTACATCCATATCCCATACTGCAGGAGCTGGTCAGAAGTTAAAGCGCTGATAAAAGGTAATTGGGCGGCAATAATGGAAAGCACGGTTATCTTACAATCTCCGTTCCAGTTATATGAAGTTCATTATTCTGATGTGTTGACTATCCTCCGGCTGGAGAACAGAAATTATGGCAGGTAAAATAAAAAGGGCCGGTCGTTATTTATTGCCGTTTTTTCCCTGACTTCATGAAGGATACAACCACCATAATCCCGATCGCTCCTAAGGGAATGAGGGGGGAGAGCGGGGAACCCGTGGATCCTGATCCCGGATTCACCGTTATATAGGATAATTTTGTCACCGGTTTACTTCCTCCGGGATATTTAGCGGTCAGGATAACCGAGTAGGTACCGGGAATTATGTAGGTATAACTCGGGTTGCTTTCTGTGCTGGTGCCTCCGTCACCAAAATCCCAGAGCAACGATGTAGGCGAGCCGGAGGCTGACAGGGTAAACTGCACGGTAAGAGGGGCGGTTCCGGCAGTCGGTGTACCGCTGAAGGAAATCTCCGGGAATGTGGGCAGGGGAGTCGGGGTTTGAGTTGTTGCAACCGTCGCCTGGGTAACAGCAGAAGTGCTTACTTCGACATAATCCGTCTCGGTTGCCTTGTTGCTCCCGGCGTTGTTTACGACGGTAAGAGATACCGTGTAGGTACCGGGGTCTGAGTAGGTATGCGAGGGACTTTGTTCCACGCTCGTCTCGCCATCGCCGAAATTCCATGACCACGAGGTCGGGGAGTTGGTGGAAGTATCGGTAAACTGTACGGTCAGCGGGGCTG
>PMDE01000152.1 GCA_003154335.1 Methanoregula sp.
GCAACCTGAATGTCTCCGCTTATAATCTGGCAGACGATACCTGCGGCTGATTCGACATCCATGTATTCTGATAATAATTCCCTGTATGCTTCCTGTTGAACAACCGTACCCTCAAAGTATTCCAAAAGTCGATGTATGCTGATCTTTTCATAATCGGCATCCGGATCAATTGCACCAAATTTTTTTGCAATCTGAACAAGTTTCCACTTAAAAAGCGCAGTCCGTTTCAGGGCAAGCCTTAGAATTCCCGGCATATGTGCCGGGTCCAATGAGAGCAGGAGGTCCTTTACATCCGCAGACCTGATTGAACCAGGAAGACGCAAAAGCATGCGATACGCATCGAGGTCCAGTCCTACGGTCGTTCCATACCGTGCTGATATGAGAATCGATAACACCCGCCCAAGGGCTTCATTTGTCTTGTGTCCGGCACAGACGTTGCATACAACTCCATCTTCAGAATTTTCCAAAGTAATCAAATGATCGGTAGGAATCAGCGATCGGTTTTTATCCATTTCTTTGAGAAAAGAATCAGAAAAGAGGATTCCATCAGGCTCCGAGGTGTAGTCTGAGATATTACGTTTTCTTCGCAATCCCCCAACCTCACGTGCGACCGATAACGGTACCGGGATCTGTTCTCCTTCCCACGAAGGTAGTTCTCCCTGTGCTTTTTTAGCGGGTTCAACAGTCAGTTTTCCCTCAGCTATCTGGATTACGCGCCACAATTGTCCTTTTGTTATGAAAACAGCACCGGTGTGTACCCAGCCAACCACAAACGATTCATCGAGTGAACCAACGGTTCTTCGGGAAACCATATCGTAGACGGGTATTTTTCGCTCATCGTGGATCATAGACAGGTTCCCGGAGAGGTAACGACGAGCGCGTGCCGTTGTGATAATCCGGTTCCCTTCTTTCCGGATTAGCCTGTGCTCCTCCATCTGGCGGCAAACATTTTCGAGGAGAGTCCCACAATCAGCAAAAATTGTCGTCCGATTGAGAATCTCCCGGATTTTCTCCAATTCGATTTCACCATATTCTACTGCGATCGCAGCTATCTGGTTGGCAAGCACATCGGCTGCATTCCTGTGCAGCACTACCCCTTCTATCTCGTTTGCCTTTGCCTTTCGTGCAATAACGAGCGATTCAAGCAGATCATCAAAGCCGGTTGCAAAAATTGTCCCCCGGGAAACCATGTTCAGCTGATGTCCGGCTCGCCCCACCCGCTGCACAAGCCGTGCAACTTCTCTAGGAGACCCAAACTGTATCACATGGTCAACCCTGCCTATGTCAATACCGAGCTCCATGGAAGATGTGCAGATAAGTGTCCTTATCTCCCCCCGTTTAAACCGTTCTTCGGCATCAATCCTCACCTCTTTTGAAAGGGATCCATGGTGCACTTCTACATCTCCGCGTTCATAGAGAGCGTGTCCAAGAGCTTCGGCAGTAACCCGCGTATTGACGAAAACCAGGGTTGATCCTTCTCTTTTGAGAGATTTGGAAAGTATTTCTGTCTGTTTCTGAAAATTATCACCTACGAACCGCACAGAAATATCCAGCTGTTTTGCTACAGGGACCTGAACTACAAAAAATTCCCTGGAGCCGCAAAGAAAACGCGCTATTTCATCCGGATTTCCCACCGTTGCAGATAAACCTATACGCTGGAATTCTCCGGCATATACATGGAGTCGCTCAAGCGCGACAGAGAGTTGGGCACCCCTTTTGCTTCCGGCCAGCTCATGGATCTCATCAACGATTACAAACCTGACCTGAGCCAGGTGCTTCCGTAGCCGTTTTCCCATGAACAGCGCCTGAACGGTCTCCGGTGTGGTGATCAGCAGATCTGGGGGTGACAATGCCTGTTTCCGTCGTTCCCCTAAGGGGGTATCCCCATGCCTGACTCCAACTGACAGACCAAGTTCGCTGCACCACCATTGCATGCGTGCAAGGATATCCCGATTAAGAGACCGAAGAGGGGTAATGTAAAGCGCTTTAAATCCACCTCCGCAAGGCATGGACAGGAGTGCATCAAACACCGGTAGCATTGCACTTTCGGTTTTTCCCGTACCTGTCGGCGCGATCAAAACGACATTTTTCCCCTCATGGATCAGCGGTATTGCCTGGGTCTGGGCTTGTGAAAGTTCTGAAAAACCACGCTTTTTTATTGACTCCTGGATCTTTGGATCCAGTCTTTCAATCGGTTTCATCAGAACACACCGAACTAAGCGGGCCGATATATGTCCCGTCGGCAAGGATAATCTCAGTTCCCTCTTTTTTCATACATCGGGATACGGGGGAAAAGGGTTTTTTAAAAATCTGAAGGATATTGTATCCTGCAATTTCATTAAACGCCGGAACCAATAATGCAAGAGAAGGTGGTGTACATGTTTTCGATATGGCCTTCCCCCACCTCTCCTTTTCGAGGCATGCTCTCATATATACCGGAGCCTGGGTGGCACAACCAACCTCGTCTTTGAGCTGAAGCAGTGGGTGGTGATGGCCTGCCACCATCAGATGGCCACTGAGTTCCGGTGAAGGGTACATGTGCCCGTGAAGGTATCCGGTTCCGTCAATAATAGTACCATCTCTTGGCTGGAGCTCTGATTCAAGGAGATAATGCTCGATACCCGTATCATGATTACCCGGAAATACCTTCAGGGGGATTCGGTTCCGGATTGTCTCGAGAATCACCGGCAGTTCAAGATATTCCTGCCGGCTAAGAGACGGGATACAGTGTTTTACATCTCCAAGCAGGACGAGCATATCCGGGTCAGCCAAATCGATAATTTTCATGAGACGTTCGAGTCGCTCTGATGTGCGGCTTTTAAAATGCAGGCCGTGGATTGCAAGATCAGCTTCAATCCCGAAATGAAGATCGGCAACAATCAATAACCGGAGTTCTCTTTCAATAACCAACGCCGGGCCTTCGGAAAAAAATTCCAGTTTCATAAAAGTTTAACAAATCCCTTTTGGGGCTGGTAACATTCATCTTCTAATATTAGCGTTTCAATTGTTGCAATGACGGACTCTTGTGATATTCCTGTTTTCTCCGCGTGATCAATAATATCTGATACCGCAACTCCCCGTGGCCCGCTTCCCACATCCAAAAACCCCATCACCATAGTACGAATATCAGATTGTTTGGGTGCATCAGATTCGTAAAGACAAACTTTCTTTATGGCATCTTCAACCATCAGCACCAGTTCTTTGAGCCGGGTTTTTGTCAGGGAATAATGGCGAACCGGGATAAGCATTCGCTCATCAGTATGTCTACCCAGCAGGGCGAGGTCCATTTCACGAATTCGTCCAAGGGTGGATTTTGCTGTCGTCAGCACCCATTGGTCACGAACCTGACGATTTACGATCTGGACATGATCGGGACGAATTGATAATTCCACTCTTTCATTCTTTACGTACATCTGTGATCGGGCAGTAATACTGACAAATGAGGGAACAGGAAGGTTATAAAATGTTTCAGCAAGCGTGTTGTTCCTGCCACCAATAACCAGATTGAATGCACCAGTCGGATCAGCAACACGGGCATGCACCATGTCGCCAGCCCCGGTAACTTCTGTCAGTGCACCAGTAAGAAAGAGAATACGACACCACGCACCAGCCGGGGTTATTACCCATCCCGACTTGTCGTTATCATCATCCGGTAAATACAGAGTTGAACAACCATATTCTCCGGCAAATACCCTAACTGCCCCTTCCATAATTGTAGATCAGTTTTATCCGGTAATTGTATTCAAGATATAGTCAGTGGCACACTGGATTTTATACAATCACGAAAACAGCGGATACAACAACGTGGCATGTAAAAGACCCTGAATATTCTCACTTTTTACTTTGAAAATCTTATT
>PMDE01000053.1 GCA_003154335.1 Methanoregula sp.
TATGATAAAGATATCGTCTGTTTTTTGTAAACTGAAGAAGGAAACAAGGTAAAAATCAAAAATATGATGAAATCTCCAGTATTACACATAATTATATAGAGGATATCCTGAATTATTATCCGGGAGAAAAAATAACGGAGCGGGGACTGATTGCCTGTGCAGATAAAAGACTTGTTTAATTCAGATAAAAAAGTTAGTAATGGTACGGGAACAGAACGGGACCCCGGAGAATTATCCTTAAACGGACCCGGTATGGGAAAAGAACCTGCTCCCGAAACCAAACAAAATACAAGGTTAAAAATCCCCGATCCCGGGTTTCGCAACTATTTTTCTGGCTTGAAAAGGAAAGAAACAACACCTGTTGTTGAATATAATTTTGAACTGCATGGGACTCTTGTTGAAGCACAGATCCCAGCGGGATATGAAGAAATTGATCGGTACTGGGTTGAAAAAGGACGTTCCCTTGTTGTAATCGCTTTGAACAATAAGACAGACCAGGAAGAATATCTTCTGTCCGAACCGGCACTTTCTGAATTCGAATATGAACTTCTTGAACGTCTTCATGAGGATCTTCGCGATATCCTGATCCTCTCCTCAGACGAGATCAAAAAGGATCCCCGGCGGGTTTTGCTTGATAAAATACAGGGTCTTATTGAGGATTATGGTGCAAAAATAGAGTCGTCATCACTTTTCAAACTCCAGTATTACCTGATCAGGAATTTTATCGGGTGGTCCCGCATAGATGCCCTCATGAAAGATCCGTCGCTCGAGGATATTTCCTGTGACGGAAACAACATCCCCCTGTTCCTCTATCACCGCAAATACCGCAACATCAAAACCAATATCGCCTTTGAATCTGATGTCCTTATCTCCCTCGCTATCGCTCTTGCCCAGCGTTCAGGAAAACACATATCCACCGGTTCTCCTATGGTCGATGCGACGCTGCCCGATGGGTCAAGGCTGAACCTCACCCTTGGTACCGAAGTTACAACTCGGGGGACTTCCTTTACTATCAGGAAATTCAGGGAAAACCCGTTCTCCCCAATAGAGATGATAGAGAGTGGTACATTCAATACCGAGTCACTCGTGTATTTCTGGCTTGCCATTGAAAATAACAAAAGCCTGATATTCATTGGGGGGACCGCATCCGGAAAAACCAGTTCACTGAATGCAGTCTCCCTATTCATCCCGCCGGTCGCAAAAGTTGTGAGCATCGAAGACACCCGTGAGATCACCCTCTACCACGATAACTGGATAGCAAGTGTGACCCGCGAAGCGCTCGCTGAAGGAGGGAATGCCATAAATATGTTTGACCTGCTAAAATCCGCCATGCGGCAGCGTCCTGAGTTCATCCTCGTCGGTGAAGTGCGGGGGCCTGAGGCACAGACCCTCTTCCAGGCAATGAATACCGGGCATACCACCTTTTCAACTATGCATGCAGGGAGTGTTGATGCGGCTATTCATCGTCTTGAAAGTGAACCATTGAATGTCCCCAGAAATATGCTCCAGGCTTTAAACATTGTCAGTATCCAGGCACTGGTCTATCATGGGAAAGAAAGGGTCCGCAGGGTCCAGGAAATTGTTGAAATTGCCGGGATCGATCCTTCGACCGGAAACGTACGGGTCAATAACGTTTTTATGTATGATCCCGTTCATGACCTGCTCGGTTATACCGGACGGTCGCAGGTTTACGCTGATATTGCTCAAAAGCGTGGATGGACAAGGGAACAGATGGAATCTGAAATTGGCATAAGGAAAAATGTTCTTGAAGCAATGCAAAAACAGGGTATTAAGGATTATATTTCAGTTGCATCACTCTTCCACACCTATAATATTGATTCCCGGAAGGTGCTGGCCAATATCGCTGACCTGCGCAAGGTATTCCAATGAATCCACGGAATTATGTCAGGAAATGGATACAACACGATTCTCTCCGATATTCACACGTGCACGCTGATCTGACCGCCATCAGGGCAGGCCTGACACTTGAGCAATTTCTGTGGCAATCGATTAAGGTTGCATTTCTGGGGGGCTTCCTCTTTGCTCTTATTGGATTTTTTGCCAGCACCTACCTGACCCTGCAGATCCAGACCGGGAAAGAGGGCATATATACTATGTTCAATATCCCGGTTCCGACAGTCATGAGCACCACCACAGGCATATTATTTTTCCAGATTTTTGTGGTTATCATATCGTTCATCATTGGAATGTATATCGGATTCTTCCTTCTTTTGAAGGTCCCCGGTATAAAAAAACAAAACCGGGCGACAAAAATCAACCTTACCCTCCATAATGCAGTAGCATATATGTATGCCATGCGAAAAGGTGGCGCACAACTGACGACGATCTTCCGGTCCCTTTCAGATCGAGCGGACATTTACGGGGAAGTTGCCCTTGATTTTCGCCAGATTGTAAGAGATACGGACTTTTTGGGATACGATATCGTAACTGCCATCCGCCATCTCGCTGATACTACACCCTCTGAGAAGCTCAAGAGTTTCCTGGAAGACCTGCTTTCTGTTATCGAGAGTGGCGGGAACATGGCAGATTTTCTCTCCAAGCGGGTAAGGATTTACCAGGAGGAAGCACGCTTTGAACAGAAGCAGTTTCTCACTCTCCTCTCTCTGGTAGCCGAGTCCTATGTCACTCTCTTTGTTGCGGGCCCCCTTTTTTTGATTATCATTATGGTTGTTATGGGGATGATGGGAGGCTCGGCTGTGTTGGAGCTGACGCTGATGACCTATGCGGTTTTGCCTATTGGATCCTTGGTTTTTATTCTTTTTATTAATCTCATCTCAGAAAATGCTGAGAAGACCGAACGCTACATCAGGACAACATGGCTTCGGACTTATGCAGATGTCGGAATATATAAAAAACGTAATGAAGAATCCCTTTTTGAACAGCTGAAAAAATACGACCGTTTCAGGAATATAATCCATTTTATCCATCATCCCCTTGAAAGTTTCATCAAAAATGTTAATCTTACTCTCTATGTCACCATCCCAACAGCCACTCTTTATGCTGTTGTCGTTTTTTTACAGATCCCGAATTACTCAAACATTGAGACATTTGTCAGTGTCATCGATGATCATATCGTGATTGCACTGCTGATCATACTCATTCCCTACGCAATCTTCTATGAAATCTGGGCACACAAAATACTCGGCATCCAGGAACTTATCCCGGATTTCCTTGAACGGATGGCAGGGATCAACCAAGTCGGACTTACTATTGCCCAGGCAATCTCAATCATGATCAACACCAATCTTGGGCTTATCGGTTATGAAATACGGAGGATAAAGAGAGATATGGACTGGGGGGCGAATTTTACCGAAGCGCTGGTTAGGTTTGAAGAGAGAGTCAGGGCGCCTTCGATCGCACGGACGGTAACTCTTATCACCAAGGCTAGTGAGATGAGCGGGCACATAGGTGAAGTCCTGTCAATTGCCTCGACAGATGCAAAAATGACCGAAATGCTGAAAAAAGAGCGCCTTGCTGAGATGTTTATTTACACCGCAATCGTGTATCTCTCATTCTTCGTATTCATTTTCGTTGTAGGAGTCCTGACAACACAGTTCCTCCCCGTCCTCGCTAATATTTCGACACAGGGACTTCCTTCAACGGGAGCACTTTCAGGAATTGGATCGATACCCATCGCGACCTTCAAGAGACTCCTGTACCACGCATGTCTGGTCCAGGCACTTTTCTCCGGGTTGATCGCCGGCCAGATGGGAGAATCATCACTTGCGGCCGGTGTCAAGCACGCATGTATTCTACTCGTAATCTCTCTTATAACGTTTAATTTCATCCTTGTTTAAGGCCGCGGGAATAACCAATAAGGATTATGTGGATTTTGTTTAGTAAAATTCAAAACCAATTCAGGTAATCATTCTTCAAAAAACCAATATCAACCAGCGAACAACGAGACGACTCTCTGCATCCAAAGACTGACGGGTTCAAAGATATAACCGGGATAATCTCATGATTATAATAAATGTTGAAAAGAAAGGAAGAATCTACTAAGGGACAAACATTCAATATCTGAATCAAACGATTGCGTTGAAGGTATAATTTATGG
>PMDE01000154.1 GCA_003154335.1 Methanoregula sp.
GGTCAATTTGTGGCAGAAGCTACCTGTGGAAGTCCAATACGACCCAAGTCCCTTAGATAAAGTATCTTTCCCCGGTTCTCACGGGGTTCATCTCTCATTACTATCGGGCTGTTATATCGATTATAACCCCGCGGAATCCGTTAAGCTTCTCATTCCGGTAAATCGGGGAAGAATGGGCCTCAGTAGGGAATGTACTCCCATCTTTTCGGCGGGCAATATATTCCTGCAGTTCGAAAGTCAGTCCGTTCAGTTTNNTCCCGTAAGGATTCTTCTGCCTTTTTCCGGTCGGTGATATCCCTACGAACAGGAAGCTGTACTCTATGTCTCCCCAATGAACATAAGATGTCCTGATTTCGACATCGATGATTATGCCGTCATTACACCGGTACCGCGTCGTAATGAACTGGGTTTTCCGTTTCTTCAGGTCGGCTACAGATTGCGACCAGACTTCGTGTTTAAAATCCGGGTCCAGCCTGGAGATCTTCATACCTTCGAGTTCTTTCCGGGAATAGCCCGTAGTCCGGCAGGTCTCCCCGTTCTACGTAAAAGATATTGCCTTCGAAATCGATGCCGAACACTTCATCGGAGGCTGGTCAACTGAAGTTTTGAAGTGCATCAGTTCGTCTTCAATGCGTTTGCGATCTGTGATATCCCGCATGGATACTAGAATCGCCGGGGAGTTGCCAAATGGGATCTTCTTCCCGATACATTCGACCCAGATCTCCCGGTTTTTATCGGTAATGAGTTTATAGGAAACGAGGTAGGCGTCGATACCCTGTGCGACTCTGGCAAAATCACGGTGCATATCTGCCCGTGATTCTGGGGAAACAAACTCCCCGGCGTGTTCCTCTTTCAGCTTCCCGATATATGCCTCACTTTTCGGGATTTTCCAAAGTTGTCAGCTTTCAGCCGTAACCGGGCGCCCTCAGTCGGCGGATCAAGATACTCGTATCCGGTGAGCAGGTTGAGCAGGTATAGGAAATACGGAAAGTTCTCCTCCTTCACCCGTTCAATGGTAAATTCAGGCACAGGCAGTTCTGCAAAAGAGGTTGGATTTTCCGTCTGATATGTGCATCGTCCAATCTATTGATATCGTGAAAAAGTGGGAAGTGCCACTCTGACATTCTCCGATGAAGGAATGGATCCAGCCTGCCTTTACCAGCTGAATTTCCGGTGTCTTTTGTTTTTCTCTTCAAATGTCAAAAGAAGGTAACTATGAATACAGCGGTTATCATCCAGTCCGATTTCAAGGTAGAGCTCGTCGGCTTTGTGTTCCATCGCAAGCGCGATCTGGTCTGCACACTGCTGAGTAACCCCGATTCCGGCAACATCATTTTCAATACGATAGAGCGGCCTGCAGCTGTCCGGTATTGAGCCGCTTCGATTTTTCTTTTTGTACTCAGTTGCTGTCCTTCGTTCACCATGTCTTATTAGCTCCTCACTGGATCACCTTCATCGGTGATAAAGGCTTCAGGGAGGGGATGGACCGGAGGATTACGTGGTTAAGAAATCTTTTTTCAACTTCGCTTTACCTTAGTAAACTCCGGAACCCTGGTGCATGTTCTCATTTTTTTTGTCAGGGAGAATGTGAAAGGCCAAATCTTCAACCTTTATCCGGGCAGACAGGATCACCCTCAGGAAAAATGTTATCTCATTGAAGCCAACATCTTGAGCAACAATGGAAAACCCGAAGGAAAAAACAGGAGCATCCGGCAGTTCGTCAACGGGCGGAAAAACCCTTGCCGACCAGGGAATTATCGAGAATATTTTTGAACGGGCTCTGTGGAATGTGCGGTTTATAGTACTTCTCGGCGTCGTCTTTGGCGCACTTTCAGCAATTGTCCTGTTCATTGCGGGCTCTAGTGAGATATACCAGATCCTTATTGGATATTTCATGGCAGAACAGCATGCCCTCACCCACGAGCAGATCCTGATTGCGATCATCGGGGCGGTAGACTTTTACCTGATCGGGCTGGTCCTCATCATATTCAGTTTCGGTATTTACGAGCTTTTTATCTCTGAAATCGATATCGCGCGGTTTAAGGGGGGATTCGGGAGTCTTCTTGATATCGATAATCTTGATGATCTCAAGAATAAGATCATCAAAGTCATCATCATGGTTCTGATAGTGACCTTTTTCCAGCGGATTCTTTCGATGGAGTTTACTACCTCCCTTGACATGCTGGCTATGGCAGTGTCGATAGGTGTGATCTGTGCCGGTGTATTTTTCCTCGGCAGGCACGGGCACTAAATTTTTAAGAAAAATTCTCAGCAACCCCTTGATATTATGACCGGCTTTTTGCGTCCCTGCACCAAATCCTCCGGTATAGGTTGATATCAGGTGAAAACGCGGTTTTTCTGCTCATGGTGTTTCTTCTCTTCGCACTGGCAAGAGCCATTCTCGCCACAGGAATTATACAGCCCCCGGTATTCAGAAGGGCCAGGACATTTTTTTACAGATCCACTGCCACCGCTTCCCGCATTAACCGAACACTCCGGCCGGCCGAGTGGAATCGCACACAGATCGCCAGGTCTGCTGATTACTCTGACCCGGTCGTGAAAAATTTCGGGGTCCCACACTCGTACCAGTGTCGGGATGAATACAATCGCTCAGGTCTGCGACCTCTGTGTGGCGATCTATGCCAATCGGAGTTACGTGCGGGATCCACCCGACTTCAATTATTAGCTGCCGGCAAGCGATCCGATCATGAATTGCCTGAAAGGTAACTGCGTTGATTACCCGATTCTCAATGCAGCCGCTATTGCATCGATCAGGAGGAAAAGCAAGAGTCGTGATCGCGTATGAACTCCAGGAAACGGGCACGCTTATCCTGAAGTTTACTTAGGAGATTCGATCGAGGACCTCCGGACTATCAGAAGATTACCTCGCTACCCGGTACAAAACCATAGCTATAGCACTCCGCCGGGGGGGCTGATGGAAAGACAGAATATTGGCAGAACCTCGACTGGGACCTGCCATCAGTGAGGGTGAGAAACGTAGTTTACTTTATCGTTTTTCAAACCGTAATATTCCGTCTCCTTTTCTTGATTGAAGCGATGTGAGATTTTTTTCCCGGATTTTCAGGCTTACAGCCGTTAAAAAAAAGAGAGTTAAGAGAGTTTATTGCTTTTCCAAAATCTTCCCTTGCAGTCATGGATTTTGCTGCAACCGTAACCCGGGTTTCAGGATTACAAAAAAGAAACATCGGGAAAGAGTATCTGGAGATGGGTGAAAAATGATATCGCGGATTGTAACAGGATTCGCGGAAAATTCTTAATTGAATAATTTTATCTTGTTCAGTATGCACTTTCGGATACTGAGGTTTTTCTCACTTTGAAGCCGTTGCCTTAGTATATCCAGTAC
>PMDE01000129.1:0-796 GCA_003154335.1 Methanoregula sp.
GAGCATATCGCCTTTCTTTGCCATGTTACTTCGCCTCCGCGATCTTTTCCAGTCTCACAGCACAGGCCTTGAACTCCGGGATCTTTGCAACCGGGTCGAGTGCATTGTTGGTGAGGATGTTTGCAGCACATTCCACAAAGTGGAACGGGATAAAGACTTCGCCTTTCTTGATCCCCGGTGTCACCCGTGCCCCGATGGTGATCTCCCCTCTCCGGGTGACTGCTTTGACCATCTCCTTGTCTTTGATGCCAAGGGCTTTTGCATCCTCGGTATTGATCTCGACCCAGCCGGTCGGTTCCTCGCGCTCAAGGTCCTCGGAGCGGCGGGTCATCGTGCCGGTATGCCACTGCCAGATACAGCGGCCGGTAGTCATGATAAGAGGATAGTCCTTGTCCGGCACTTCTGCAGGGTATTTGAATTCAATCGGCGTGAAGATTCCCAGGCCGTCCGGGTGGGTGAACTTCTCCTTGTGCAGGATGGGTGTCCCCGGGTGTTCCAGGGTCGGGCACGGCCAGTGGAGGGCTTCGGGCTTCTCGAGGCGTGCATAGTTCATGCCTCCATACGAGGGGGTGACCTTGGCAATCTCGTTGAAGACCTCTTCGGCACTCTTGTAGGGGAACTGTTTCTCAAATCCCATGGCTTTTGCCAGCTCGCAGAAGATCTGCCAGTCAGCCTTTGCCTGCCCGGGCGGGTCCTGTGCCTTCCTCCATTTCTGGACACGGCGTTCGGTACTGGTCTGGGTGCCGTCCTTTTCAGCATAACATGCTGCCGGGAGGACGACATCGGCTAATGCAGC
>PMDE01000129.1:827-8149 GCA_003154335.1 Methanoregula sp.
GTGTACCCGACCTTACCCTCGGCAATGGTTGTGCCCCATGCCTCAGACATCTTTTTATGGAAGTCGGGGTTGATGACTGCCTGGTACCCGCTGTAAACATTGGGAAGGGCTCCCATGTCGCAGGCACCCTGAACATTGTTCTGGCCACGGAGTGCGCAGACACCGCCCCCGCGCTTGCCGAGGTTTCCGGTCAGCATCTGGAGATTGGCGACGGATTTAACATTGTCCACCCCGGTGGTGTGCTGGGTGATACCCATGGAGTAGAGAACATTACTCGACTCGGCCTTTGCAATCCATTCTGCAGCAGTTGCAAGGTCCTTTGCGGGAATGCCACTGATCTTGGCAACATTCTCAAGTTTGTAAGTGTCCTTCATGACCACTTCCTTGAGTTTCTCGTAGTCCTTGGTCCGCTTTGCAATGAACTCCTTGTTCTCCCACCCGTTGGTGATGATATGCTGCATGATGCCGTTGAGAATTGCGACATCGGTGCCCGAGTAAAACGACATATACAGGTCTGCCTGTTTTGCCGTCGGCGTGATCCGCGGGTCGGCCACGATTAGTTTTCCACCGCGTTTCTTGGCGAGCATGATCTGCCTGCCGATCAGTGGGTGGTTCTCGAACGTGTTGCTGCCGAGGACAAAGATGCACTTGGACTCACCGATATCTGCTATCGAGTTGGTCATTGCACCGGACCCGAAGGCACCGGCCAGTCCAACGACGGTTGAAGAATGGCAGAGACGGGCACAGTGGTCCACGTTGGGAGTCTTTAAAACAGCCCGGGCAAACTTCTGCATCAGGTAGTTCTCNNGAACTCCCAGGCATAGTTCCCTTTCGGGCAGAGCTTGCCCTCGTTGACAGGGTTGCGGTGCCAGGGTGCAACGCCGACAACCTTCTTGTCTTTGACAACAAGGTTGAAGCCGCATCCGGTACCGCAATAAGGACATGTAGTTGGTACGTACTTCAGTTCCATATTCTAACCTCGAACAAAAGAGGTCTGGCTTTGCCTTATTTAAATATAGTGAATCTGCGATAAAAAATGATTAATAGTTGTGGGTCCTTAATGTTCATACACTCGATGTGGTAAGTACAGTGCCATTAACATGGTCCGGAATAAAATATAATTGATTGACACCAGGTACCTGAACCCACCTGAACGCGCAGAAACATGAAACAACCCCGCATTCACCCGCTCCTTGTTGATATTATCCAGAGCAGTCTGCTGGCATGTGACGGCCTGGTCTTTGACCGGCGCGAAGCCTGCCCTGTCTGCGGTGGAGAGCTTGCCGGGTATGATACGAAGAAGAGACAGTTCGCTGTCATCCTCAAAGACAACGAACCCGGTCCGGTCCACGTTCTGGTAAAACGGTTCTCCTGCCGGCAGTGCCGGGCAGTCTGTTACGCCGACGAGCCGTTCTATCCCGATACCCGGCTCGGGTCCCCGGTCGTCGACCTCTGCAGGACACTTGCCGGAATTATGCCGTTCCACCGCACAACCGCATTCCTTGCACATATGGGAATCTTTGTGGATCGCGGGACGATCCGGAACTACGCTCTCGGGACATTTCCGGAAATACCGACAACGGACCTTTTCGGGATACGTTTTCCCCTCTCGGTCGTATCACTTTCCACTCTCGCTGCCGGAGAGGGGGGTCGCATCATAGGGACAGAAGCGCTCGCTGCCTGTGGTTTCCCATCCGCATTCCGGGCACCGCCGGGCCCGGGTCTTTTTAAAAAACGGAATGAAGGGGATAAACAAAAACGCAAAGAAGAAAGGCAGCCCAAGTACCCAGAAGATCGCAGACATGAGTAGTGACCCTGCAAGGAGACCTCCTGCGATAAGCCATCTCTTCTCCATAATTCACCTTTTCCCCGGGCCCGTCAGGCGTGAAAAGATCCCATCACGCAGGGCCAGTTCCCGCACTGCGTACGCCGGCAGGGCATCTGCCCGTTCTCCCAGATTGCAGGAAAGATCCGTTCCCTCCAGCTCCCGGGCAAAGAGGGGGGCCCCGATCCCTGCGGTCAGCACCCGGGTCGAGCCTGAGGCTTCCATCACGCTCCTGACCTTGTTCGCAATCAGGTTCCTCTGGATATCCCAGAACTGCTGTGCAATTCCCGCGGCATTCTCTTCCCCGATCTCGTCAAGATCGGCACAGACCACCCGGGCAAGCCGGCGCAGTGAGGCAAAACGGGTTTTTTCTGCTTTATCCGCTGTATCACAAAGGTACATTGAGGGGGTGATGTGCCCAAGGACGAGATGCGCATCCGCGGCAGCTGCAAAAAATTCAGAACTTACCGCTGTTTTTACCTTATCGACCTGTACTGACTGCAGCAGCGTGGCGACATTTCCCCGGAGCATGCCCGTATAGACAAGGTAGCCTTTCTGGAGCCGGTTGAGGTCAGAAAGACCCAGAAGGGATTCAAACCTTCCCAGGGGGATGATATCGGCCGTTGTACTCCCGATATCAAGCAGGACCGCATCCGGATAGTCTGCCCTCAGGAAATCTGCGGATGCGAGCCAGTTGGCTGCTCCAAGCTGAGGCACAGCGTGGTCGTGAAACCGTCCGTCTGTCCCATAAAAACGGGCATCAGGAAACGCTTTTTGTACCGCGTTCACAATGAAGGATATACCCTTCCCCTTATCTGAAAAACAATCAGCAAGTTCCCCGCTCATCACCACGGCCGCCGTTTCATCGTGCAGGGAGCTGTATGGGGCGAGTAATGATGTGAGAGGTGTGTTTTCCCAGAGCGGACAATAATGGATGCGAACCCCCTCCCCGTTCACGATTTTGAGGTTTGCCCCGCCAACGTCAATGCCGATCATACCGGCGTGACCTTTCCCCCCGTATCGAAGCGGACGCTGCCGGTAAGGTGCACATGGTCGGGAGCTCCCCCCTTTGATGCTGCAACCAGAATATGAGCTATCTCTTCTTCCATACATGCCGCTATGCCAACAAGACTGGTAGTAATCCGGGGATTAACATCAACAACATAGATATCATCGGATACTACCATGTCCACACCGCAATATCCCTGGCAGCCAAGTACCTCAACGGATTTTATTGCAGTCCTGATCATCTCTTCTTCCCGGGCGGGGTGCACCGGTGTCTCCCCGCCAAGATAGCGGAGTGCCCCTTCAGGTCCCGCCTCAATAAACTGCCGGTTTACCGCCAGCACGAGGGGGGGTTTACCCGAAAAAAACAGGCACGCGTCACCAACGACCCTGCTTGCAACAAGGCTCACGGAAAAAGGTTCCCCCTCAATATATTGTTGCGAGAATTCGTCCTTTCCCGGCAAGGCCTCAGATATCCTGACCCTGTCCGCACCAGAGCCTTTTATAGGTTTGATCACCTTTTTTCCTGCCGATATTCCGGCTGGCACACGTAGAGCATGGGATCGCAGGATTTTTTCGGTGCTGACCTTATTGGCACAGAGCGCTGCCGGCATGAACCCGCACCCGAGATTATGGGTGTGTTGTTCGAGGATCTGGGTATAGCGGCTGAGCAGGTGGTCCGGTGCAATCACGAGCCCCATGTCACAGGCCGGGGCAATGCGCTCGATCTCCGTTCCAAAATCGCCGTGTCCGGGCTTGACGACAGTATACCCGCACCGCCGGAAACTCTGTTCCAGTACAGCGAGCATGGCGGCTCCTTCAGGCGCAAGAAGCGGGTCGTGGAGGGTGGTGTATTCAGCGAGCAGGACGTTCATCCTTCTTTTCTATGTTCTGAAAGGAAATGACCCTATCCGATCGGTGAACTTTTTTAGTCGTGCGGTTCACTAGTGAATGCATATGAAACCCTCCATCCTGCTGACGAATGACGATGGCATCAGTTCCGTAGGACTGTGGGCAGCATACGAAGCCCTCGCACCCATTGCCGATGTTACCATCGTTGCTCCGGCGTCCCAGCAGAGTGCCGTCGGCAGGTCGATCTCCATCTTCGAACCACTCCGGGTGACCAAGGTTACCATTAATGGCATCATGGCGTATGCAGTCGCAGGAAAACCCACCGATGCGGTCATCATCGGCCTCTATGCACTGAAGCTCAAACCCGACCTTATTGTCAGCGGTGTCAATATCGGTGAGAACCTTTCCTATGAATCGATAATGACATCCGGTACCGTCGGGGCAGCGCTTGAAGGATCAAACCAGGGAACAAAAGCCATCGCCTTCTCACTGCAGGTTGAAGACCAGGGGGATAAATTCGATGATCCCCGCACACACAGCCAGAGTTTTGAACCCACCAGAAAAGTTGTGCGTGATGTAGTATCGGAAGTAATCAGGCATGGGTTTTCAGGCAATGCAGATGTCATCAATGTAAACATACCGTCGGTTATCAGGGGGGGGTATGAGGTCACCCGGCTTGCGCGTAAACTCTTTGTGACCGGCGTTGAACAGCGCCTCGATCCACGCGGGCGCCCGTATTACTGGATAAACGGGCCGCTTATTGATGACGCGGACGAGGGAACCGATGTTCACGCAATCCGGAAGGGAAATATCTCGATCACTCCCATCACGCTCGACTGCACCGCTTTTCTGGCATATGAGGATATGAAGGCAGTGTTTTTCCGGCGTCCTTCTCCGGTCTGACGAATCTGCCGGTGACACCGTACCAGAATAGTGCCACATCATCATTATTGATAATTAATCCGAAACAGGTGAAATACATGAACGATCACGCCCAGACAACTCTTAAAAGGGAAGCAGGATACGCAGCAGCTGACCGGGTTATGACCGGCATGGTGGTTGGTCTTGGAACCGGCTCCACTGTTTTTTATGCGATGGAACGGCTGAAGGCACGCATCGGTGAAGGGCTTTTTATTCTGGGTATCCCCACCTCCCTCCAGGCTGCGATGAGAGCACGGGAATATGGAATACCGCTCACAACCCTCGACGAACACCCGGTCATTGATATTGCGATCGATGGCGCCGATCAGGTCGATCCTCTGTTCCGGCTGATCAAAGGACGGGGGGCTGCCCATACACGGGAGAAATGTGTTGCGGACGCAGCACAACAGTTCATTGTCGTTGTCGATGAATCAAAACTGGTCCGGCAGCTCAATGCACCGATACCTGTTGAAGTATTACCTTTTGCTGTAACACCCGTACTGGCCCGGATTACCCGGATAGGAGGCCTGCCGGTTATCCGCCAGGGAGTGAAAAAGGACGGGCCGGTGATCACCGACAATGGCAACCTTATCGTTGACTGCAGCTTTGGGACGATCGGAGATCCGGAAAAACTGGATCAGGACCTGTGCAGCATTCCCGGCATCATTGACAACGGACTGTTTACCCGGTTTACAAAAAAGACGCTTGTTATAGCCGGAACATCCAAAGGATGCCGGCTCCTGACATCAGCGGATATAATCCCGTAACTTCTGGACAAGAGCGAGCTGGGTGGTCGCTTCTTTCTTCTTCTCTTTTTCAATACTGTCCATGATGTCCTGTATGGGTTTTGCCAGCTCGTATATCTTGACCGGGCGGCCTTTGCTTTCCGCTTTGCTCTCCCGGCTGGTGATCCAGTTCTGGTCTATAAGATACCGCATGGCAATGCTGACTTCCGGTTGGCGGAGATCGGTACCGCGTTCAATTGCACGGGAAGTTGCTTCGGGCGTATTTGCCAGAAACACCAGCACCTTTGCTACGTTTCTCTTGGTCCCAATCTCAATGAGGAGGTTTGCAAATTCCTCTTCCTTTTCTGTAAAATACATTACATTCTCAGTTCTCATGATTTTTTCCCGGTATATTTTTAATTACCTGACTAAACGAATTATCTAATCAAAGATATATAGCCTCTCTTATTGTTCGGCAATTGAGAGATATTATATATAATATAACTAAATCGTGCAACATAAATAAAAATAGTGAATGGGGCAAACCGGATTCATCCCCCCTTCTATCGAAGGATAAGGTCATAAGATCCCCCATTTGGGATCAAACCGGTGAATGCTCCACCCGGTTCCTTTTTTGGGAAACCCCGGAGTGACGTACCGGGATGTCAAAGGGGAATTTTGTAAAAAGGATCACCTGCTATTTCAGCTCCCCGGTTTTTCCCTATAATTTTCTCTTGACCGCGTTCCGGTCATCATGTTTCACGCTCCCGGGGGAATGGGCAATATCTCCGCCCCCGCCGCCATGGTGGCGACTTACCCATGACAGAGCTGCGAAAAGGTTCCATACCACGAAAAAAACTATACCCGAAAACCAGGGTACTTTTTTATTTCTGTTCTTTTTACAAATAATTTTTAAAATCAGGGTAGTGGGAACAAAAAAAACCGGGAGATTGGAACATTACTCCAAAAAAATATCAGACCAGACCAAGGCTGCGGAGATCGGAAAGGATCTTGACAACGGCTTTCTTTGCGTCTTCCGGCTCTTTTCCACCGGTAATAATCAATTTACCTGAGCCGAAGAGAAGAACCACCACTTTTGGATTGTCAAGCCGGTAGACAAGCCCCGGAAATTGTTCAGGCTCATATTCGATCTTATCAAGATTGAACCCGACGGCAATCTTGTTCAGGTTAATGGGAGTCGCAAGATCTGCTGAGGTTACGATATTCTGGATCTTGTAGTCCAGTTTCTTGGGGATATCGATATTGAGTTCCCGCAGCTTATTGCCAAGGATATTCAGACCCTTGCTTAAACTGTCAATGCTTTTCGCGCCAGTGAGCACGACTTTGCCTGAACCGAAAACGAGCGCTGCTATCTTTGGATCCTGCATCCGGAGAACGACACCGGGAAATCGCTTCTTGTTATATTCAGCACCTTCAATCCTGGATGCAATCTCGGGTAGATCGAGATGATCAGTTACCTTTGCGGAGGCAACAATATTTTCGATCTTGAGGGAATCCTCTGGCCTGACCTTCATATTTATAAATGCCACAAAACAGTATTTAAAAAGTTGGGTGGATACCGGGTCCGGTTTTTACTCTTCAAGGGTCGATACATCCCCGGGGTCCATCCCCAGCTCTTTAGCCCGCAGAACACGACGCATGATCTTGCCGCTGCGGGTCTTTGGCAACGAGAGGACAAACTCGATCTCCGAGGGCATGGCTATTGGTCCCAGGGTAATTCTCACGTGGTACAGGAGTTCGTTTCTGAGCCGGTCAGAAGGAGTGTGACCAAGACGGAGGATCACAAACGCCTTGATGATGTTGCCCTTGACAGCATCGGGTTTTCCTATTACCGCTGCCTCGGCAACAGCCTGGTGGGATACCAGCGCGCTCTCAACTTCAGCTGTCCCGATATTATGACCGGCGACGACGATCAGATCATCTGCCCGCCCGAGCACCATAATGTAACCCTCACTATTCTTTACCGCAAGGTC
>PMDE01000129.1:8246-14334 GCA_003154335.1 Methanoregula sp.
GGACAGCGTCCTTTGCCAATCACCCGGTGATACCATTCAAAAGCCTCGGGATTGAGGGGTTCCCCCACGGATCCGAGGATGCGTAACGTGCCCAGGTTATGTTTTTCCGGCCATTCTTCTCCGAGCTTCATAAACATGCGGATTGCAGTTGGCGCTGTGTACAGGATGGTAACCCCGAATTCCTCAACCATTCGCCACCAGACAGCAGCATCCGGGTAATCAGGCGTCCCTTCCGTGAGGATAATTGTCGCCCCCATTGCAAGAGGGCCATATACCACATAGGAGTGACCGGTTATCCAGCCGGGATCCGCAGTACACCAGAAGACATCGTTTTCCTTCAAATCGAACACATACTTCGTCGAGTAGTAGGTACCCACCATATACCCGCCACAGGTGTGAACGATACCCTTGGGAGCTCCCGTGGAACCGCTGGTATAGAGGATGAACAGCGGGTCCTCTGCATCCATCACCTCGGGTTCGCATTCCTGGCTGACATCGCTGATGAGCTCATAGTAATCGACCTCCATCTCATGGTGGATCTCAACCGGCTGTTTCAGTTCTCTGCGTAAAACAATGATATGTTCAACGCTGGGAGCGTTGATTATCGCCTCTTCGATGATATGTTTGAGCGGAATGGATTTTCCCCGCCGGAACGTCACATCGGCAGTGATGACAACCTTTGCCTTCGCGCCATTGATCCGGCTGTTAAGGGCTGCCGCACCGAAACCGCCGAAAACAACGCTATGGACTGCACCGATGCGTGCACAGGCAAGCATGGAGATAATCTGCTCGGGGACCATCGGCATATAGATACATACCCGGTCCCCTTTGGAGACCCCGAGTTTCTTTAACCCGTTGGCAACCCGCTGGACTTCGCGGTAGAGCTGCCGGTAAGTAAATATCCGCTCGGTCTCATCTTCCCCTTTCCAGATAAGGGCAACCTTGTTCCGTCGCGCATTGGCAATATGGCGATCAAGGCAGTTATACGTAATATTGGTCCTGCCTCCGACAAACCACCGGGCGTACGGGTAGTTCCATTCCCTGACTTTTGTGTAGGGTGAAAACCAGTGAAGTTCCTGAGCAATACGGTCCCAGAATCCTTCGGGATCTTTTAAGAAGTCATCATAGGCTTTCTGGTAATCACCAAGCCAGCTGTTCTGACGATAGGAAGGATCGGGCGTATAATATTTTTCCGTGAATATGACATCAAATTTCTCTGCCATGAAAAAACCTGGTTTTTTGTAAAAGTTATAATACGTATTTTGTAATTGACCAAAAATCTGATTCAGTACTGTATCTTCCCACTGCTGCTACAGTCTTCGCATGGTTCAAAATAAAACGTTTCTACGGTCGTTGTCCCATAATACGAGACACCCGGCTGGCCGCTATAGTTTTTTTTCCTTACCAGGATTTTCCCTGTTCCATTGCAGTGCACACATTTGTGGGATTGTAGTTCCAGGGCCATAATTTTTTATTAGATAGAGATTATATTTATAATTAACTATTTTTTGATAACGATTTTAATTATAAATAAGAAGAATATATTCCCAATAACAGACGTTTTTCCCTGAGAACAGGTAACAGGAATAATATCAGGAGTGGTTTTGCATGAAGCGGGAATACCCGGTTATTTGTTCTTTGCCGGATCCAGTAAAGATTTAATGTATTCCTCATGAACCTGATCTAGGATTCCGGCACGGTGATCCCACACGGAGATACTATGAGTGAACCTGACCAGAAGGAAAAAAAAGTCCCCGGGAGGGAAGGGGTAGAAAAGAGCAACGGGAAGCGGAAATATCTCGTGTTTGCCATCGGCGCACTCGCCGTTGCATTAATCGCAGTCTACGGAGCATTCATGGTGCTCAGCCCTGCAACGATAACAGCGGGCGATACCGTATCGATGTATTATACCATGGCGTATGAAAACGGGACCGTTATCAGTACAAACACAAACAGCACTCCCTTGGAATTAACGGTCGGTGCTGCCGATGTTATCCCGGGTTTTTCGAATGCAATCATCGGGATGGTACAAAACCAGAAAAAAACGGTACTCATTCCTTACGACCAGGCATACGGTCCATACCGGAGCGATCTTATCCGTGTCGTGAACCGCACCGGTCCCATCGCCAATACGACTTTTGCGACAGGGCAATATTATACCATCCACAGCAAAACCAGCAATGCAACGAGCGTGATAAGGATAATCAATGTCACGCCCCTGACCGTGACCTGGGATGAGAACAATCCGCTCGCGGGTCAGAACCTCTCGTTTACCGTGCAGGTAGTAAGCGTGAACAAGGGAAGGGCCGGGAGCGCCGGCGGGACCACGTTGCCCCGTATTGATTCGGCATTCGATGTCCCGGTTCCCAGTACGAATGCCACAAAAAATTTTTAATCATCGCTTAAATAATCATTCTGTTTTTGGTTCTGATACGCTGGGGGTTGATAAGTGATTTGTCTCGAGGTAAAAAATCGGAGATCACCGTTGACTTATCACGATTGTTCCCGGAAGCACTATCCCAGTATATACTTTGCATACGGAAATCGTCGTACCCCATAATGGCTGATGGCAAATATCAGCGGTATGCCTGTGACCCCGACGATTACAAACTTAATGAACGGGTCGATCGGTACCCTCATGAGCAGGTACTGCAGGAAGATGATTATCGGGAGTTGTATGATAAAGACCGTGTAGGAATTATCTGCAAGCGCTTTCGCAAGAGGGCCCTGCGAATTTAACCGGTCCTTGAAAAACACGAGAAGGGCTATACAGGTGCTCACGCAGAAGAACGCTTGCCAGAACGATCCGAGAAGGGACCCGGGCTCTGCGCCCCCGAGAAGAAGCGCATCACTGTTCAATGCGCTGACTACAACCAGGAATAATATCGTGAAAAAGGCTATCCCTGTCCACAGCCTGGCTGCGGTTTTTGGTATCGCGTCGATCCATCTTTCCCGGTACGCTGCTATACCGGCGGCAAAGAGCATCGCGTACTGGGTGAGGTGGAACGGTTCGAAGAGGCCAAGGGGTACCCAGTAGTTTATAGGCGCCCAGATACCCACGACAAAAGAGACGAGCGCCAGGACTATTACGAAAGCAAGGATTGACCGGGTATTGGGAAACGGCTTGTTCTGTGAAGAGGGTTTTTTAACCAGCCAGTACGCTACATAAACCGTTGTGAAGATCAGCAGTACCGCAAGGAACCACAGGTTCCCGAAGGTGATGAGCGGCTGGCCCTGGTTATACAGGCCGTAATAGTAGAGCAGGTAGCCGACTGCAGGAAAGACACCAAACATGAATACCAGGATCGGAACGCCGAGCTTTACCAGCCGGTCCTTCATGAACCGGGCGGCCCCTTTTCTCTCTAAGGATGACGGCAGGAAGTAGGCAGATATCATGAAGAAAAGACCCATGAAGAAGGATGAGATCAGGATCAGGAACGTTGTAATGACAAAAACGTCAAGAGAACTCTCAGGTCCCCCGGAAGGAATAACCCAGCCGCTTGCCGGGAGATAGGGCTGGGCCGCATGGTCGAGCACCACGAGGCACGCAAGGAGCACTTTGAGGTTATCCAGAAAATAAACCCTGGGCATCGGTGCCGTTTTAGTCACGGCGCTGGCCACCCCTCCCGAATCGTAGACCTCTGCTTCCGCGGACATAGGTTGTAAAAATCACATGCAAAAAAGAGCTTCCGGTTTATAAAACATCTCTTTTCCATGGCTTTGCAGCCAAAGCCACTTCTGCTCCTGAAGTCTCACCACACCGTGCGCCCTATCAGATGGCAATGAAAAATACGAATGGCCGTACGGATGAGTGATCCCCATACTACAACCCGGCTTTGACCCCGGATCTCAAGTCTGAATTCGATACAGGGGAATATGAGGAATACAAAATTCGCGAAGCTTCCAAAAAAAATAAATTGGTGGCATAAGCATATAAATCCCCGATTGGAAGAGCTAAAATCAGTTCTTCCCTGATGATAGTTATAATTGTTATTTAACGAAAGATAGAGATGCAGAGTAAAGAAATCAGAGGAAAATGAATGGCAGTAGAATCTAAAAAACAACCGAAAGATCCAATAAAACTGAAATCCCCCTGTGGGAGTAACTGTCAGGAGTTTGTATCAAAAACCTGTCCCGGTGAAGAAACCGGATGCGCAATATATTGGCGTTTTTCACAAGGTTTTAGATAACAAAGAACAGCGATCCGAAAATGGCATTACCGGTCCAGATTATTTTCGTTCACAAAAGGACACATTCTCCATCGGATTTTAGTTCTCCTGAACATTTTTACGAATAGCGCGACACCAGGAAGTCCGGCAATTGCTGCTGCCAAGGAGGAAAATTATGGAAATTAAGGTATTGATATGACCACCCGGTCAGCCGAAATTCCGGGCGGTGTTGATTTCGACGTGATCATTTTCTTTGAGTCACGATTCGCACCAGAATCACTTCACATGAGATTTTTATAAACTTCATCAATTTCCCAACTCAACTTACTATATTGAGCCTCCAGGTATCAGGGGAGGGATGACTGTCTGGACAGACTGAACGGAATCAAGTGATGCCAGTGTAACAAGATTCGTTACGTTTACCCAGGCAACCACGATGTGATTTGCAGGATCGGTATTGGTAATATTCCAGGCATATGAAGCAAGTAAACCGGCATCGATCTTTTCACGGGTTTTTATGTAGACATAAACAACGGGATAATCTGTTTTATTTTCAGTCTTTGAACCCATGCTGTCAATCCACATGATCTGATGGTCCTGTTTCATCTGCTGCTCCAATGCATCACGGTTTATCCCCGGGGGAAAATCAATGCTTCCTGTTAACAGCAGCAATTCTGTGGATAATTTTTTTTCACCAGGGGTAAGGTTGTATTTTGAAATTACTGAAATATTTTGTCCATGACAGTCCTGCTCCTCTTTGCAAATGAACGATGATTGGTTTTTTGAAGGAACACTAGATTGAGGTTGACTTACGCATCCACAAATTAGGCAAACCCCGATTATAAAAATCATAAGAGAAATTACATTTCTTTTCACAATCGCGGTTTAGGTTGTTTAAAACGATAAACTCTTTGATAGTATTTATCCCGATAAATTGTCCTGTAAATTATAAGGTACCATGCCCCGTCAGCGCACCTCTCTTCGATGCCGCACTCAAAAGAACATTCAGCGTAGGTTTTGTTTCCTCCGATTTGCCTGATTTCATGAAACGCAAAATCAATTCCTAAACTTTATAATTACAGAATCCGACTCTCATGCGTCCGCCTCATTTTATAAAAAATGTGAATAATCCGAGGGGAACCTGATCAACGAGCAAAAAAAATGAAATCGATCAAAGAATTGCTACTCGTAATCTTTGCGGTAATTACGCTGTTACTCTGCATGATGATCCCCTTCGGGGTCAGTGCGTTTATGTTACCCGGTGATATCGCCCACACCGGGGTATTCAATGATGGAGGAACCCTTCAGAATAATGTCCTGAAATGGAACTACCGTTTTGGAAGCTGCTTACCAGATGTCGCCGATAACAGCACGGACGCAAGCCCCGCTGTAGTGAACGAAGTTGTTTATATCGGAGGTGGCGAAGGGAATACTCAACTGTTTGCAATCGGGAATCAGACGTCCTTAGATCCTTTGGCACCTGTTGCAAACTTTACAGGAACACCGCTCAGCGGTACTGTACCGCTTGGAGTAACATTCTCTGACAGTTCCACCGGTCCATCGATTACCAATTGGCTTTGGGATTTCGGTGATGGGAATATCAGCAGTTATTCAGTTCCCGCAAACCCCTTCCATAGTTATTCAAATCCGGGTAACTATACCGTAAACCTGACCGTTACTGGAGCTAACGGGACTGATAGTGAAGTAAAGGTGAATTATATCAGGGTATCAGATAACCCTGCGATACATCCGGCATCGGAAATCGGGGTGTTCCGAAACTCATCCGGGAACTGGTATCTGAATTTCAACAACAATGGAGTCGTTGATAAAACATTCCACTTCGGTGCATCTGGTGATATTCCGGTAGTTGGCGACTGGAATGGAAACGGGACCTCGGATATCGGCGTATTCCGGCCATC
>PMDE01000129.1:14417-16386 GCA_003154335.1 Methanoregula sp.
GGCCATCAAACGGGAACTGGTATCTGAATTATACGGTTCAACAAAATGTGTCTCAAACTACCCAATCCGGCGTCAAAACATTTTCGCTCCGGAGCATGCCCGAATTAAATGCAATTCAGGACAATAATAAAATCACCCGTCTTCTGCAAAACACAACAATCAACAAGAAAAACCTTACGGAAGGCCAGAAAAAACTCTCCACAAGTCTTCTTATGCAGATCTCTTCGTCCAATGGATTGCAATCAGCATCTGATACTCTGTTAACGAAAAATCTTGTGTATGTCTATATATCGGTGAAACCCGGGTATTCCACGCATATTATCGATTCATTTGTATCAGAAGTCCCAAACCGGGACGAAGATAACCACCTCGCGGTTGCCTGGACAGATGTTCAGAATCTTGATACTCTGGCATCTGTTGCAGGAGTCAGAGCAATCCAGGAAGTCATCCCCCCGGTAGTGAATATTGGATCAGTAACTACCGAGGGAGATGTGATCCACAAAACTGCCAATGTCCGTTCGACATATGGAAATACTGGTGCCGGTATGAAGATCGGAATTATCTCAGATGGAGTTGATCACCTTGCTGCGTCCATAGCAAGTGGGGATCTCCCTGCCGATACAACGGTTCTTAGTAACACGCTTGGCGGAGATGAAGGTACTGCCATGCTGGAAATTGTTCACGATATGGTGCCGGATGCAAAATTATATTTCCATGACGCGGGCAGTAACACCGTTGCATTCAATTCGGCAGTCGATGAACTCCGGGCGAATGGCTGCACGGTGATTTGCGATGATGTCAGCTGGGTGACTGAACCATTCTTCGAAGACGGAATCGTTGCAACGCATGTAAGCTCGGTGATATCCGGCAATCAGATCATTTACGTTTCTTCAGCCGGCAATGATGCAAAGGAACATTATCAGGGGGATTTCTCTGATGACGGACATGGATTTAATGACAAGTATCTCTATGTCAATATGCCGACAGGGTCATCTGTCCGTGTTGTTCTCGAGTGGAATGATCAGTTCGGACATTCGGCAAACGATTATGATTTGGTTTTATTCGATGCCGCATCAGGTGCAGTATTAAGTTCCAGTACAAATACCCAATCCGGGACACAGGATCCACTGGAAACTCTTTCTTATACAAATAGTGGAAGTTCAAGAGACGTTGAAATTGAAGTATTCAAAGATGCTGGTGTCGGAAAAACTCTTGAAATTTATATTTACCCTTCAGATGGGGCCGGTGTCTATAACAATAATATTGTTGCGGAAGATTCTATCTTCGGGCAAAAAGCGATTCCGGATGTTATCGCGGTTGCAGCCGTTCCCGCGAGTTCTCCATCATCGATTGAACCATTCTCGTCTCGTGGCCCGGTTACTATCGCATACCCCAATCCAGAAGGGCGGTCAAAGCCGGATATTTCCGGTGTTGACGGGGTTTCGGTTACCGGGGCTGGTGGATTTCCAACCCGCTTTAATGGCACCAGCGCAGCAGCACCCCATATCGCGGCTGTCATAGCACAATATTGGGGTGCACATCCTTCTCTGTCCCCGGCGCAGGTACGGAGTGCCCTTTATAATTACTCAATTGATCTTGGAACTCCGGGCAAAGACACGATATTCGGGAACGGCAGAGCAGATGCATGGAATATGGCAACTAATAGCAGCGGAAATAACGAAGGGGGAAACAACGCAATAGCTGAAAAAACATTTCACTTCGGAACCACGGGAGATATGCCTGTAGTAAGTGACTGGGATAGCGATGGGATTTCAGATGTGGGTGTATTCCGCACATCTAACGGGAACTGGTATCTGGATACAACCAGGACCGGTATAGTGAATAAGACATTTCATTTTGGAACGACCGGGGATGTTCCGGTTATTGGTGACTGGGATAACAACGGTATTTCAGACATAGGTGTATTCCGGCCATCCAATGGGAACTGGTATCTGGATACAACCAGGAC
>PMDE01000040.1 GCA_003154335.1 Methanoregula sp.
GATTGCGGAGATAAGGATCATGAATACGACAAAAACACCGGCAAGATCCTCGACCCTGCCGTACCCGTAGGTAAACCGCTTCGTGGGTTGCCACCGGGCAAGCAGGAATGCAATGAGGAGTGGGATCGCCGTCAGTGCATCGCCGAAGTTATGAATGGTATCGGCGAGCAGTGCAATGCTGCCGGTATAATAGACGATGATTACCTGGAAGAATGCCGTGATGAACAGGCCGACGAATGACCATTTGACCGCCCATATACCTCGCTGTGTGGTGAGGATTGACGGGTCAACGATCCCGTGCGTGTGGCCATGCCCGCCTGTTTCTTCCGCACGGTGATCATGTCCGTAGCTTTTATGATCATGATTGTCATGCTCATCGTGAACCGCTGTATGTTTGTCCTTCTGAAAAACCATGAGATGGTAGTTAATTTCCGTTTTCGTTTGATATGTATTTCTCCTGTTACCTGAGGATCTTTCATAAAATCCATGGCGTTGTTCGCGGAGAGGCAGGATTTTGAGGTCCACGTATCAGATTCCCGGCACTCTTTTCTCAGGATGTACATGGAAGTAATCCCAAAAAGAACTGTAGCTTTTTTAAAACACCCCGTACAGATTCTCTATCCTTTTTCCCTCATGCACACCAAGAGGTACACACTATTTGGATATTATGGAACATAGTGCACGATTCGATGCCGGCTCTCTCACCAAAGACTATCCGCGCCCACCGGGTATTCCGGAAAATGCTCTTCTTTCTGCCGTCTGCGGGCATGAGATCTGTGTCCGGACCGGATGCGATCCCACCATTCTTATGCCGGTGTCAAGGGTGGCAATGGAGTCTCTGGATAATATCCAGTACCTTGGGAACCTCGGCACTGTACCCTGTTATGTCCTTGAAATAACGGGCAGTGTGGAGCTTCCGGTGGGTTTTGTTCTCTCCAGTGTACGGGACCTTGACGGGAAGATCCCGGATGAGGAACTTGCGATTGCAGGTCTTGCCGTCCAGATAGCCGATTACAACCGGACTACCCGGTTCTGCGGTAAATGCGGGACGAGAACCGCCCCCTCGCAAACCGAGCGTGCAAAGATCTGTCTTTCCTGCCATTACATGACGTATGCCCGCCTCTCTCCGGCAATTATTGTCCTTGTGAGGAAGGAGGAAAATATCCTGCTGGTTCACGGAAAACAGGCGCCCGCAGGAAGATTCAGCCTTGTGGCCGGGTTTGTCGAGCCGGGTGAGACAATCGAGCATGCAGTCCACAGGGAAGTAAGGGAAGAGGCCGGGATAGAAATTCTTAATGTGAGATATCTGGCAAGCGAACCGTGGCCGTTTCCCAACTCACTGATGATCGGCTTTGTTGCTGATTATGCCGGGGGGATCTTAACCCCGGATGGTATCGAGATTGAGTCTGCCGGATGGTTTGACCGCGCCAACCTCCCGAACTTTCCGCCACGAATCAGTTTAACCTATGCCCTTATTGACCGATGGATCTCCGGAAACCTTCCGGAACACTAGAACTGGTCACGATTCATTCAAAGAATTCCGGCTCCTTTCGCTCTTTATACAGAGTACTTAAACCAATGCAGCGTCCCTGACCGGACCGGTCTTCATCATTCTCGCTTTTTTGTGACAGTGCCTGATACTGGCAAAACAGGTGATGCATTTTTCAATATCGATCAATCGACTGTTTCCGGATTGATACACCGACCGGGCACCCTTCTGCGCAAATCCCTATTGCACCCACTCGTTACCGACTACAATAAAATCAACTGTCCAGAGCTTCGAATCACCATGGTAGATAATGGCACCCGGATATTGGTTCATCAGAGATCGGGCTGGCGGATGTTACAGACTGAAGTTTTTCTTGTATTTTTTGCCCGGACAATTCTTCGGTTTTCAGGTCATTTGCATCAGGACGATCCTGGGCTGTTGGTGTTTTCAGCTTGGAAAAGGGGTGTTCCCCCGATACATGCTGCACCGGTGAACGGTTTACATCCACACTGTTTTTAAAATATGTTTCAGCCCGAGGATGGCTTCGTCATGCATGCGGTTGCCATAAACGACAATATAGACTGCAGGCGTATCATCCGGTTGCAACGCTACTGGGATATTTTAAGAAGAAAAAAAGCCAAATAGAACCAGACAAAGGACGAAAGCGAGGTGATGTATGCCAACGAGTAAAAAACAGATGACGAAACTGAACCAGGTTAAGAAGGCCAAGGCAGAAGAGCTCTCGAAGCAGGCGGCTGCGGGTAGCCAGGAGGCCAAAAAGAAGCTCAAGAAGCTCGAGAAAAAGCTCAAATGAGCCGCGAAGCTGCCTTGCTTATTTTTTTTAAGTTTCCGCTGCTTTCACTTTTATCTTTTTTAGAGAAGCCTGCTTATATGAAATTACCTTTACCCGAAATTCAGCATCGGAAATGTTGCATGACTTTTGTAGAAAAGTAATTATTATTGACAACAATCCGCAATTGCCGTTTCACGAAAGAATTGAGTGCTCTTTTCCTGACCTATATACTGCAGCTTGAGATGCTTCCTGGGTAGCTGATTCATTAGGAGGAATTAAAATTGATGTCTGCAGACCCGCCAGTTGTCGTCGTCTTTTGCGACAATCTGTCGCGACCTTAAGATTGTTGTCGTAGTCCGACAACGTTGCCGTCAGCGTCCCTGATCTGAGCTATGAACAAACCCCCACCTACCTCCTTGACATCCTGTACAACTTCAGCACCGACTTCAATCATTGCATGAAGACTGCTTTTGATATCCTTTACATCGGTATAAGCGATAGGCCCCACCTTTGAGTTAGGGTCTAATCCGACTTCCTGATTGCCAACCTTATAACCAACATAGTAAGCGCTGTCGACGTATGGTTCGGCGCCGAGAAACCTGCTATAAAATGCTTTAGCTTTTTCCCTGTCCTTCACCGGATAAACGATCAGTTTAATGTTTTGTGTCATAATATGTCTCCTTACCGCATTACATTTCCAGGAATCCCAGCACTCCTGCCAGCAGACTTGTGGCCGTAGTGAGGTAATATACCAGGGCACCGATGAAGCCCAACCCGTAAAAGGCGCCTCCGGATCCATGGCAGTATGCATGCTTTTTCATTCCCCAGTTTGACCAGCACGGATTTTTCGTGCATTGCCCGGATGTTTCATTCTCCATGTGACTGAACTCATGAGTCTGACTATATAATTCTATTTTTCAGGGAAAAAATCTCAATGCGATCATTGACCGGCAGACAACGAGGATAACCGCACCTGTCCCGAGAACGGCAGTTGCAGGAATACCTGGCAGAAGGCGACCGGAACGAAGCTGGCAAATATCCTGAACGTCTGTCATTAGCCGGAAGACATCACCGGCAAAACCACAAGACCTCTATATTGTTTACCCTAACGGTTCTTGTTACAATGACATCGGAAGATTATTTTCACCAGGTATTCAGGTCACTGCCCCGGCAGGGGCCGGGGTATTCAGAGGCAACAAGGAAAGCATGGTCCCTGATTCCTTTTGTTCCTCCTCATCCCGCTATCCTGGATATCGGGTGCGGGACCGGGACCCAGACCCGGGATCTTGCAGCTCTGACCGGGGGTACTATCACGGCACTCGATATTTATGAACCATTCCTCGAAAGGATCACCGAATGGTCAAAACAGGAGAGAATATCACACCGGATCAGGACCCTTCAGGCATCCATGGATGATCTGCCCTTTGATCAGAAGGAATTCGACATTATCTGGTCCGAAGGAGCCATTGATATCATGGGATTCGAAATGGGATTATCGCTCTGGAAGCAGTATTGCAGGCATGGAGGGTACCTCGTTGTCTCTGATATGACCCTGTTCGATTCACCCGCACCGGAAGAACTGATCAATTTCTGGAAACCGTATGGTGTTACTGTATTCTCCGAAGAAGAGAAAGCAAAGCAGATATCCCGTGCAGGACTGCACCTTCTGAACATGTTCCGGCTTGAGGAAAAAGGATGGCTGGAACACTATTATGAACCGATGCAAAAAGTCATTGAAAAATTACGGAAAGAACAGGGAGAAAATCCTGAATGTGCAGGGATCCTGAATGCACTCGAACAGGAAGCGGTCATCTATCGGAAATTCAAGAAATTTTATGGGTACGCATTCTTCATTATGCAGAAACAGTAGGTAACAAAAGACAAATCGTAATGAAATAGCGCATTTTACACCGGGAAAAGATTGGGGGAAAAAGGCAATTATTTTTTCAGGTCTTCACTCATTTTCTGGAACTGTTCGCTGGTGATCTCTCCTTTTGCGTACCGTTCTTTGAGGATATCCATCGCGGTCTTTCCCTCAGGGAGCGTTTTCTGCCCGCCCGTCTCCCGGAGAATGATGTAGAGGATAAGGACGAGTATCCCAATCATCGGGATGAGGATCAGGATCCACCACAGGAGGCCGTTCATCCCCCGCGAGTTTGCATCTTTGTAGACAAAATACCCTATGATGAGGGCGATGACAATCCATATGAGCATCATGCCCCAGCCAAAGAACGGGAAACCATAGCCGTATCCATAGTTTCTACCCCACATGTTGTCCATCATGAATCCCATGGGGGGAGAATATATTCAAGGATTCAAAAGGGTTCTGACCGT
>PMDE01000046.1:0-2324 GCA_003154335.1 Methanoregula sp.
AGACCGGCAAGAAGAAGAAAGTCGGTACTGAAAAGATCGCCAAGGAAAAGGGCTTCATGTACTATATTGGCAAAGACGGATTCGTCGCTAAAGCCAAGATGAAGAACGCATAATCATCCCTTTACCTTTTGCACGCAGTCCGTCTGTCGGTCCGGAGCAATCCGGCCGGCGGGACTGCATATAGTTTTTTCCCGACGGGAGTTTCCCGCGTTTTTTATGATCTGACAACTTACTATCCGGATTTCAGCTCGGATTTTTATCTGATACGGATTTATTTGTTATCCTTCTTGATCTGCGGGGAATTTCTTTAAGCAATTTAAAGGAATCTATTGAGAGATACCATCGAACTCTATTGACCCCTTCATTTCCAGTGGAAAATGAAATAATAATATTTTGAAAATAATTTCATGGGCCCGTCGTGATTCGAACACGAGATCTTCGCCGTGTGAAGGCGACGTCATAGCCAACTAGACCACGAGCCCCTATGCATCGACCGGGAATTGAACCCGGGCTATAGGCTTGGAAGGCCTAAGTCATACCACTAGACCATCGATGCAATGATGGTTTACAATTTTAGCAAGCGGAGGTATTAATTATTCCCATTCTCAATTTTTTCTCCTCCTAATAAGTAAACGATGAATCTATGTCAGAGAACGTGGTTTTGCCGTCGTTCAAGCACCAAAGCAGCAAAAATTTCATGAAGAATGCGTTGTTCACTCTTTGCTACTTATCAAAATTTTGACTTCACACCAGGAAAATGAATTATGGTCATCCTTCATTATTCTCCTGTAATAATTAAGAATAAAAGCCCGAAAATTTGCGGGGTTAATCCCAATAGTTTGTTTATAAAAGAAATTCATCCCGCGTTGGGATGATGGGAGTATGTTTTTTCCAGATATGGATGTCCCGGGCACGATCAAAGTAGAATTTAGACTCTTCGATTTGTCCCATTTCTTTGTAGCAGATACCGATGTGATTCCATACATCAGCATTGTTGGGCATCTGGTTTGCCACCAGCTTGAATGTCTGGATTGCCGAACCGAGATATTTGTTACTCAAATAGAGAACCCCGATCATTTCAAGCGTCTCACCGAGACTGAAAAGAAGTTCCGGATTTTCCGGTGCCAGCTCAACTGCGCGTAAAAAGGAAGTGAGCGCACTTTTATTATCTCCCATTTCCCGGTAACAGAGGCCGAGATCATTCCATACATGGGGAAGTTTGTCGTCAATTTCCAGTGCCTTGGTGAAAGCAACCACCGCTTCAGCGTATTTTTTTTCCTCCGCGTAAAGATTGACCCCTTCCTTGTAAAAGGAGGTGGCTTTTCCTGATGAGGTACCAAGAATCTTATCGATAAATCCTGACGGTTTTGATGTCTGCCGGGACGCAGCAGCCGTTATCTGTTCAACAGCGTCCTGAGTTTCACCCTGGATCACAACATCCTTGAATGTGGCGGTGATATCACGCAGGGTTTCGACAGCCGCGATGAAATTTCCCTGGCCGTCATATACCGGCATAGCTTTAGACCAGATCGTCCATTCACTCCCATCCTTTTTTAACCCCCGTGTAACAGCGATAATCGGTCCTTTTTCAACGCGGCTGACTATCATATATTTCTCTCGTTTAATTTCATCGTCCGGTTCAAATATGAGGTTTACCAGCATTTTTCTCGGTCTTCCAAAAAAGGGTACTGCATAGATATAATCGCCTTTTTCAATCATATCGTCTGCCGGTGTATCTGCCAGCTGTTCCATGGAAGCGTTCCAGGCCACTACCTTACCTTCACGATCTATGGCAAAACCCGGCTCGGAGGAAAAATTGATCATATCGGAGATGATCCTCCTGGTTGAACCCAGGTTTTTTCCGAGATACTTCCCTTCTACAGCGGTTTTGACCATGGAGCTCAGTTCACGGAACTGCATCTGTGGGTCTTCACCTTTTTTTAAATAAAAGTTAGCACCGTTATTGATTGCTTCGATTGCTGTATGCTCATGGCCTGCCGCAGTGAAAATGATTACGGGAGTTGTATTCCCTTCGGAGCGGATAATTTTTAAAAATTCGATGCCATTGATTTCAGGCATATCATAGTCGACAATGATGGCATCAAAACTTTTTTCAGGAAGCAACTTAAGAGCCTCGGTTGCCGATTGTGTGGTGTGAACACTCATTTCGCGTGATCGTTCTGAGAACAGTCTGAGTACTTCAAGCAACGCAGGTTCATCGTCGATCAACAGGACAGAGAGCAAGGGAATGTCACCTAGTTATTAGTAGTTCAATGATTCCCGGCAGATATAATTATAGGTGCTTTTCCTCAGGTTTGTCATTT
>PMDE01000046.1:2333-5435 GCA_003154335.1 Methanoregula sp.
GGAAAGAAAGTTAATACCCGCGGATTTCAGCATCTACCATCTCAAGAGCTGCCAAACGCTTTTCCAGGGGCGGGTGGGTTGAGAAGAGCTCCATAATGGTGTTTCCGGACAGGGCCGGGATAATGAAGAAAGCGTTTGCTGCTTCAATTTTCGCTTTTGCCTGAGGAGGTACAGCATCCATCCGACCACTGATTTTATTTAATGCTGACATCAGGGCCTTCGGGTTTCTTGTGATATAGGCACTGCCGCGGTCTGCGGCAAATTCCCTGTACCGGGAAAGGGCGAGGATAAGCAGGGTACTTACCGCGTACACAACGATTGAAACTATCCAGACGATTATCGTCCCGCCCCCTTCACGGTTCCGCCCCCCGAGAATCGCAGAAAAGAAAAAGCTCTGCATGATCATCGAAGCTATCATCGCGACGAAGCTGGCCATCGTCATGGTCAGGATGTCACGGTTCTTCACGTGCGAAAGCTCATGAGCGAGCACTGCCTCAAGCTCGTCTTTGTTCAAAAGACGCATAATCGAATCTGTGCATGCGACTACTGCATGTTTCGGACTCCTCCCGGTTGCAAAGGCATTCGGTACCGGACTCTGCATGATTGCAATTTTTGGGAGGGGAAGGTCTGCCTCTTTGCAGAGCTTCTCAACACTACGCTGCAGTTCAGGATACTCATCAGCTTCAAGGATACGTGCCCCGGTTGACCAGAGCACGAGTTTGTCGGAGAAGAAGTACTGGACCATTGCCATTCCAACAGCCAGTAAAACAATCAACCAGAGACCTGCTCCAAACGCCAGGAGTACGGTCATGAACACCAGGTAGAGGATGAACAATAAGAACATCGTCAGCCAGACTCTGCCGGTGAGACCCCAGTCACGTTTCCATTCCATAAGTAGCACATGTTGGATTGCGACGCTCTTAAAACAATCGAAAAATGCAAAACTGGGTAAATTCCGCTGGTTAAAGGAAATTATTCCAATGCAGGATGGTTGGAAAAGAAGGTGGAGACTGCAGGATCAATACAGAAACTATTTTCTTACTAACATCTGACTGGTACTTATGACTGAAGCCGATCCCGAAGCCCTGGCTGATGTGGCATACGGCATCTTTGAGCATTCCCTTAACCGGGGACTCGAGGCACAGGGCAAATATCTTTATGCACTCGTAGAGGGCGGCATTGACTTCAAAGCGGAACTCATCGAAATTTTTGATCTGTTCGCGCATGATTATCCGCAACTTGCCGAGGCCATGCTGAAAAGAATCAAGGATCCTGATTCGATCTATCATATGCTCTGCAAGGGAGAAGGAGTGATTCCTTCAAAGACCACACAGACGTACTGGATTGTCCAGGATGCTCCCGGCAGTCCTCCTGAGGCAATTGAGGATGAAAATGCCGGGAAATGGCTGATTTTTCTGGAGCCCGGCCTTGCGGACGAGGCCTGGAAAACGGTCCGGGATAATACCGTGGCTCGTATACTTGGTATATCAGCAAAAGTGAGTACGTCCAAGCCCAATCCAGAGTCAAGGGATAACCGGAAAGTCATCTATGTATATACAAAAAACTGGGCGGATGAGGCCGAAGTGATGCGGGTACGTGAGGTTCTCCGCACACTCGGCGTTACCGAACGTATAGGATACAAACGCAATATCGAGACGTTTGCCGGAGAATATGCAAAGAAAGGCAAACGGGTAACTTATTATTCTGCGTAATTTTTTTAGGGTATAGTACGATTTTAACCACCAGAATTGTTCTGCATTAACGATAGTAAATTACTATAATAACAGGTCCCGGATGCATCCATGAAAAAAGTTCACGTTATCAGATCAATCAAAAGCTAAAAAACTGGAAATAATCAAGGAGGTGACCGTGCCTGTCCCCTCCCTTGACCCCCCCTGTGCTTTGAGTAACTCTGTATTACCTGTCAGGTGATTTCGTCGATCCACTTTCCCTTTTCCTTATGAGGGATTATCGCAATTTGGGGACGCCACAGCGGCGGGGATAAGCCAATGGTGAGTCCCCAGGAGCGTTGAAGCAAGCAAGTATCATTCAATAAAATGAGAATTTTTTAGTCGCTAGAACCGGACTATACCCTTTTTTTAAAATGCAGTTTTTTATGGCACCGCAGAAACGGGCGTGAACATATTCTGTTCACATCAGAACAATGAAAATCATCAAGAGGCACCCACAAGAACTCCCCGCATCAGGGCCTTTCCGAGGCACGGCGAGCCAGAATGTTTATTGTGTATTTCTTACGGGTTATTAATCTGCAGCGGGTGTGCCCCTTTTGGTGCTGGAGTCTTTCGCTGAGTGGGTATGCGGGTTCAACCCCCTCGCTATCTCTAAAGAGAACAATTTTTCTAGGAAATCTAATTTCAATTATGTTTCCCTTCTTATGGTGAGGGACCCCACTCCTCGAAAAAGAGAGTCCACCCCCGGAGAGCTTCCGCATAGGCTACGATATCTCTAAAACTCTCTGGCAACTGTTTCTAAAATTGTTTCCGTTGCTCACGCGTCGGGGAAATGCCCCGGGTCGGGGCGGAGGCACTACCAAAGCCCCAAGAGCGTTGGAGCTCTCTTATGAACATTGTTGCCGCGATTATCTGAAAAAAATAAAAAAACAGTGAAAAAAATTACGCTTTTCTTTCCTTATTCTTGGGGCGGAGGTTCTGGTAACCGCATTTGCGGCAACTGGTTGCGCGGATCGCATTGCGGGCATTGCAATGCATACATATTTTCACGTTGAGTAACCGGGATTCGGCTTCGGGAAATTTTGCCATGGGACTACACTCCTGTCTGCCCTTATAACAAAGCTGTAAGATATATTAACCATTTGTGTCACCCGGGACGTGACTTATATTCATGCATAAACCAGTCCTTAAAGGCGGTAAGTGCCAATGCACGATGAGATATTTTGTTTTTCTCCTGCATCGGGAGTTCTGCAAGTGTCCGCCCTTCCCACTCAAAGATCGGATCATATCCGAATCCCCCGCTTCCTCTCGGGACCGTGATGACCCTGCCATGGATGGTTCCGGAAAAGTCACGGATACCCTGTTCATCCGCGAATGCAATGACCGTGGTGAAATGAGCATCGCGGTTCTC
>PMDE01000046.1:5456-13958 GCA_003154335.1 Methanoregula sp.
ATCTCACGTACATCATCAGAGCGGAGTTCAGGAATATCGAGCGGTACATGGGTTACTTCAAGCAGCCCTCCAAAAAATCCCTCAACCTCGCGAACCTTGTTGATATTGCTGGTTACTATAGTGAGTTCTATAAATATCTCCCCCTCAACCCGATCTCGTGCTCACGGGTGATGACATCTGCGCCACCGCGAAGCGTCTCCGTATAACCCTTGATAAATTCAACTTTAAGCTCATGTGCATGATCAGGGGCCGTGCTCTCCAGTGTCTGGAAAAGGACATGAACATCGACACCCCGTTGCTCGATTTCAGAACTTACCTGGGAAAGCCCGAAATCGATCAGAACACATTCATCGTCTGCGTCCCGCACGATTATGTTGCTTGTGGTGAGATCTCCGTGGATTATCCCGGCGGTATGAAGATTCCCGATCATCACTCCCGTTTTAAATAATGCTCCTTTTGTGAGGTTACTGGTCAGCTGATGACCTGGGACCTGTTCCATGATTATTGTGTCGGCAGTAATATCGTTCAGGATCGGAGTGCGTACACCCGCTTTTCGCGCAGCCGCGATCAGCCGGGCCTCGGCCCTGGTCCGCTCTGCAATAAGCCGCCTGTCAAGTACAGGTTGACGATAGCGTTTGGGGATTCGTTTCTTTTCTGCTCTGCCGTCCTGGAACACGATGATCGCTTCCGCTCCCCTCTTCCAGGCCGGTTTTTCATCGACCCGTGGTATGACTTCATGACCCACTCCCTGTTTCCAGGTCACTTCAACGTCATCTGAGCGGAATGAAGGTATAATATGCGATGATTCGATGGGAACGGATGATCCGCTTTCCAGCATCAGCTTGCCGGTGTAGGCGATCATTGCCCCGTTGTCTCCAAGATATTTCTGTTCGGGAACGGAGAATCTGGCCCCCCTGTCCTCGCACATCATACGGAGCATTTCCTGCAGCCTCCGGTTTGCCCCGACTCCTCCCACGAGGAGAACCTCCTCTTTTCCGGCAAGAGACAGGGCCCTCTCAGTAACTTCAACGCACATTGCAAATGCAGTNNTTCGATGAGGGGACCTCCGGGGTGCGGGAGGTCTTTAGACCGCGCAAATTTATCAAGCGCATTCCCTATGCCGATATCGAGCGTCTCGCCAAAAATCCGGTACCGCCCGTTGAGGAACCCGATCACCTGGGTGTTTGCTCCGCTGGCGTACAGGACTATCGGATCACGACAGCCGGTGGCAAAACAGCCGATCTCCACGTGTGCAATACAGTGGTTGACACCCACAAGCGGTACATCCAGGGCCAGCGCCAGCGACCGTGCTGCAGTTGCTACTGTCCGAAGGCAGGGACCGAGCCCGGGGCCCTGCGAAAATGCTATTCCCGTGATTTTATCAGGCTCGTGAAGAATGGAAGCGATGATCTCTTTCATCACTGATGCGTGGTGCTGCGCTGCTTCACGCGGGTGGATCCCACCATAGGGCGGGCTATAAGGCCGGGAAACAAGTTTAATGAGATCCCGGTCAAAAAGAGCAGCACTGAGGTTCCATGCAGTCCCCTCAATTCCCAGTACCTGCCCAAAAAAAGGCATTGAATCTTATTTTTTGAATTCGGTATATCCGCACTTGCCGCAGGTGGTCCGGTCCTTGTGGTCCGCCATCATGATGCCGGGTCCGCAGCGGGGGCAGTATTTTTTACTGGTAGTGATTTTTCCCTCTTCCACTTTGAAGTATGCCCCCCTCTTCTGGCCTTTGGCTGCTGCTGTCTTTTTTGCCGGTGCTGCCATCGTTATGCCGCTCCCTCTTCTTTGGGCTTGGGCATTCCGCGCGCTGCCAGATGCGGGCGTTCAGTCTTTAACCTGCCCTCTTCATTGTCGTATATACGTGCCGAACCGGTTATTTCTGTTTTCCCGAAACTGCTGTGCAGTGTATCAAGGGTAACCTGATTCTCTTTTACATTGAGCAGGGCGCAAAGTTTGCCGATAATCTGCATACGGGAGGGGGTTGCACCATCGTATTTGAGGTTAAACTGAACCTCTCTTCTGGATAAAAGCTCATTTCTTTTATCGCTGGTGATCTCAAAGTCCATCGATATCCTGTAATTATTGGAAACCGTGTTATTTATAATATGAGCCTTACACATCCCGGTATCTGCGAAAAGAGCTGACTGATGGTTATGGGCATAAAGGGAATTTCATACATCAGTGCGGATAAAATGGGTAAGGAAATGGCGGGCAGTTTTTTTTGCCTCGTGATTAACCACCCGGAGCACGATTCCCCGGTGGGGTTGTCCGTATAATACCACAGCCCCCTCAGGAGCGGCGATCACCAACGGGATTACCGCGAGATCTTCTTCGCCATCAACGATGACGGTAACCGGTGGATGCCTGATTGCATGATCGAGCGCGCTGATCAATTCATCAGTTAGTGTGCCAGCGGGATTTCTGACTCTGATGCATTCGCCCTGAACGACCGGCATCCGTTTGCATGGAGATCGCATGGTATGTCCATCGACAACTGCAATCGCTGGGGTGATACCCCTCTTTCGGAGGTTATGGGTCACCACATCGCCGACGGAGTAGATGGTGGCACCGGAAATTTTTTGAACAATTTCATCAATGTTCCGGTGCAGATCGCCAAATGGTTCCTGGAAAAGCTTCCGGTGCTCTTCAGGAAGCGTGAGCATCAGCGAACCTTCAGTGCATAACGGCCAGGAAGTTTGATATTCATCCTTTTTGCCACTTCGGAATTTTCCGGATCGACAATCACGAGATAGCCCGACCAGTCATCACTTAAGTTTGTCGTCCCGCAAATCACACAGTTTTCTCCATCCACTACCCGATGGCAGTCCCTGCAGACTTTTCCCTGTTTCTTCTTATTCCCCGGAGGCATTCTCCTTCCTCTTCCTGCTCTTTTCCTTTACTGCTTCTTTTGGCGCAGCAGAGGATTTTTGGTCCTTTTCTTTTTCTTTGTTCATCTCTTCTTCAAGCCACAGTGCAGTGCCCAGCCCCGCCTGTCTCATGGTAAGTCCGATCTTACTGTCACGTGGCTCGCGCTCATTAAGAGAAAGCGTTACCACGCGGACACGAACTACATCGCCAACACCGATAAATCTCTTTGACTCTTGGCAGATCAGGCGTGCATTCTTCTCGTCGTAGTTGATATATTCGTCAGAAATCTGGCTCACATGCAGCATCGCGTCGATGGGACCGAGACTGACGAAAGCCCCGAAACTTGTTGTTTCGACAACCAGTCCCTCAATGACTTCCTGCAGTGCAAGGCGAAGAACGAGTGTTTCAAACTTCACGTCGTAATAGACACCCCCGTCGCCGGGCACGAGTTCACCTTCACCCACATCCTGAACTTTCGTAACACAGATGAAGATCCCGATCTCTTTATCGATACTCCCTTCGAGCTGTTCCTGCAGGACCTCAAGAATCACTTTTTCAAGTTTTTCGCCCAGCCGCTGGGGTGGCACCCGCACTTTATCCTCAAGCATCAACTTATGATACATCCTTTTACCTCTGCAATAACTCCAGCTTTTTCTGATTTCTCATCGATATCACGCCGATACCGCGAGTGAATAGTTCATCCCTGATATGTCGGTCATTGGTCACTACCATACAGGTATTCCTGACCGCGTATTCAATCACCTGCTCATCAACCGATCCTGATTGCAGATCCCCGCTTTCAATGATCGTACATTTCGCGGCAAGTGAAAGACCGTACCGCGCAGCACCACCGTCACGACCTTTTGCCCGGGAAAGTCCTGTCAGTTCCATAACAACTCCTGACAGAACGACGGGTTCGAATGAACCGAGAAGCATATGAAGTTCATCGAAAATATCGATCCGGAATTGGGCTGGCATCATGAGTGCATTGGCGTCCAGAAGGACCTTCACTCGCTCAGGACCCCCATCCCGATTAACCGCCAGCGTGCTCCTACCTGTCTGCTGATGGCGATTCGCGAACCCAGTTCTGCACAAACCGGCCGTTTCAGTTGTATCTCAACGGTGTCCTTCTTTGTATTGCTTACAACGCCCACCGTTACCGCGGTTCCTACGGATAGCATCAGTGGTTCACTGTGTTTCAGCGGTTCGATGACAAGTTCGCTTGTTGCCCCGACCACCCTTTCCATCAGGGTGACGCGGCACCGGATTTTATCCCATACGGGAGGAAGCCTCCCCTCGTGGCCGAGCACCTGGCCGGCCAGAGCGTCACTTTTTGTCAGTGCCGGGTCGAGTTTGGTACCGATACCAAGAAGTCCCCCGGGAGATGCTTCGGGGACCTTATGGGAACCCGCATTGATGGAAGTGATTTTTGTCGTAATGGGAATCCATTTTATCCTGTTTTCGATCTGTGTCTGCCTGCCTGGACGGATTTCGATATCATCACCTTCGCGGAGGATGCCCCGGATAAGAGACCCCCCGACAACGCCTCCTTTGACATCTTTCCAGTTGCAGCCGGGTTTGTTCACATCAAACGAACGGGCAATGAGCATAACAGGTTCAGCACCAGGATCCCGCACCGGTTCAGGAATTGTCTGGTCGAGCGCCTCGACAAGAGCACCAATATTGATCCCCTTCTGGGATGAAACCGGAATGATGGGGGCATTCTCTGCAATCGTGCCTTTGATAAATTTTTTTATCTCATGGTAATTGTCAATCGCTTCTTTCTGGCTGACAACATCTATTTTGCTCTGGACGATAACGATATTTTTTATGCCAACGAGCTCCAGAGCCATCAAATGCTCTTTTGTTTGTGGCTGGGGACACTTTTCACTTGAAGCTATGACCAGCATCGCTCCGTCCATCAGTGCTGAACCGGAAAGCATTGTGGCCATGAGTGTTTCGTGTCCCGGTGCGTCGACAAAGGAAATTGAGCGGAATGGAATTCCCTTTTCGCCGCAGACCGGACAATCAGGACTGGTGGAAAGAGCCTCCGGACCTTTGCACTTTTCGCAGCGATAGAATGTTGCATCCGCATATCCCAGACGGATAGAGATGCCACGTTTTACTTCTTCACTGTGCCGGTCTGTCCATGTCCCGGTGAGAGCGTTAACGAGAGTAGTCTTGCCGTGATCCACATGGCCGACTACCCCAATATTCACACTGGGAACTCTTACATCATGCAAAAAATTCGAACCTCCTTACTCTATATGAAATTTAGAACACCACGCGCCCTTATCTTGAAATAATACCATCTTTGATTTATGCACCCGGACATCCAACGAGACATTAATCAAAAAGTTCATGATGGTTTGATAACAGTTAAGGACTCCCGGCTAATATTAAAGTATCTTGCAGAACGGCAAACCATACGCGGGCTTGAACCGTTATCGCTTTTGTCAGAATTTCAGTTCCTGATATCATGGGCGGAATACTTGAAACTATCCAAAGCAACATACCAGTAAAAGACATTTCGGGGAAAATTTATCTGGTTTTTTCTGTTTCCCCCGAAAAAGCGAACATTCTAAAACTGTTTTTTTTAAAGATCAACAGGATCAGGATGATGCCTGCTGAAAATATGATATAACAAAAGACCCCTTAAATATCAAAAAACACCGAGCCGGCCTGAATGGGGTTAACCTCCTCCCTCACAGCTCTGGTCGACATTTTTCCAGGCATCCTGCAGTTCCCTGCCGGAAGCAAATTCGCGTTCGCTTTCGATCACTTTCTTTGCATCTTCGGGGACGGTCTTTGTTGATTTCTCGTGACCTTGAGCAGGAATAAGAGTATCAATGCGGTACAGGAGGTTTGTACTGTCGAGTTCGGCAAATACCTCCCCCCTCACCTGCTCGATGCGAAGGATAGTGCCGGTTGTTCCGGTCCGCGGGTACCGCACCCGCATACCGAGGGTGAGCTCTTCTTCTGACATTACTGGAAACTGATGCTTATGATGGTATAAAGGTGTTCTGGTGCAGATCGGGAAATTACCTCCACATCTTTTGAAGGACTGCCACAATATTGCGGGTGGTATGGTGAGGATCTCCTGTGGACGGGGGAGGGGGTAATCCCTGGAGTGATGAAAAAATATAGTGTATGGCCTCGCCATGGGATGGTCCGTATCCCCCTTCCAGGACCAATGCCAGTGAATGATTCGTGGCATTTTTTAAAATTGCGGTGAGAGTTCCAAAATCCGCCGGAAAGAGCATCATACTGCTTTTGGGGTCATCGAAAAGGGCATCTTGTCCCGCTGATATGATTATGGCATCCGGCCTGAACTGTTCAAGTGCGGGAATGAATACTTCTTCAAAGACGAGACGGTAATCGGCTATGTTCGATCCAGCTCGCAGGGGTGCATTAATGGTAAACCCCTTGCCCGTTCCTGTTCCGACCTCATCAACCCAGCCCGTATGGGGAAAGAGGTTACCCTGATGTATGGAACAAAAGAGCACCCTTTCTTCCGCCGAGAAGATCTTCTGCGTACCATTTCCATGGTGCAGGTCCCAGTCAATGATCGCAACTTTGTTTACCCGGTCCAGTGCTGCACTTGCAGCAATCGCTGCGTTGTTGAAGATGCAGAAACCCATTGCCCGGTCAGGTTCCGCATGATGTCCCGGCGGGCGGACAAAGGCAAAGCAGGATTCGCCATCGAGCGAACGATTAACTGCTTCCACCGCAGCACCCGCTGCAAAGGAAGCCACCTCGAATGTGCCTGAAGTAACAAAGGTATTCGGGTCAAGGAAATATGTTCCCCCGTGCGAAGAAAATTCCTTAACCATCCGGATATAGGAAAGCGTATGGACCCTTGCAAGATCACTCTCAGGGGCACAAAACGGCTCAATAACCGGTACCCCTTCGGGAATGCCGGCTAGGGCAGACTGCAGTCGTGCACTGCTCTCGTCATGGTTCTCAAGATCATGACGAGAGAAAATATCTCCATAAATCGCAGAGCACCTGTCCATGATCACGCTATTCGTACATTATATTCCTGCATTCAAAATGATTGGTTTTGGCACCCGGTAAAAAAAGGGAATGATATTACTGTATGGTTGAGCCCGCCATAATGGCGGATTCCGGAACATCATATTCTTTACCGGAGTTGATTATCCGGTATTTGCCGGTCGTCTTTACTCCATAGGGGTTCCCGGTTGTTGAATAGGGTACGATAAACTCACCATTAATACTCGATTGCTGGTATGTGTACGCCCTTCCCTGGTCTGTGAGAACCGGAACCTGGATAATACCCTCTCCTTTAATGTGTGCTCCTTTTACATACTCAAACACTTTGACATATTTCACGTCTGTGGTATTCGAGTTGAATACATTAGTCGGAGATTCATGCACGAGCCGGTAATGCCTCAGGGCAGGAACGGTTTCTATCGGAAGGGTAATGACGGGGCTTAAGGCCGCGGCATGGTACCCTGACGGTGCGTTGAGGTTATACGCTACGGCGCGACTGACTGCATCGGAGGCGTTTGCTGCTTCTGCTCCGGTGATTACCGGCAGGGACGCCTTTGCAATTCCCGGGTCAGCGTATTCAATGTAATATGAACTCGTGGGAGTCCTGAGGGATCCATCGAAATTGTGGAGCCGCGATATCATAGTGAGGTAATACTGCTGGGTATTGAGCAGGACCGATTCGTAACTGTTGGGGTTGTTCTGCGAAGCGGTAAGGAGTGTCATCTGGTAAGGATTCGCACCAGCGGATGCGTTGAACCATGTCGCCATTGCCCAGAATTTGCTTGAATCCATCTCGATGTCGGTAACTATATAGCGGGTTTTAGCGCTATCAAGGACCTGGTCCCCCGCATCTTCCGTAGTAGACATAAAGAAATTTGCCGATCCGCCGGGGCCGGTTATTCCTGACTGGAACGGGTTGGCATTCGGGATACGTTTGGCAATATACGTGATCATATGACCATAATCCCACCATGACATGACACCATACGCCTGGGGAGGGTACGAGAATGTTTTGGGATCATAAATGGTTGTATAATTCACCCCGGTATCCGGAGTATTATTTGCCATCCAGTCAAGGGATTCCCGCCAGTCGGGATTCATCCGTATTGCATCACCAGCTGCATTCGTATAGTTGACTGAAGCAGAGGTGAACGCAAAGAGGATACCAAGTCCGGCCACAAGGATAACAAATATGATGGTAAGAAAATGAGATTGTGAAGCCATGGGGTCTTTTTTCGGCGTTTTTCTCTGTTTTTTACCTTTTGTTGTCTCCTGTTTTTCTGNNGTAAAACTTACACATACGGCAGAGAGAAGCGCCACGTTCACTGCCAGGTAATATTCATACCGGACATGTTGCCAGGTCGAAAACAGCACGATAAGTGACCAGACAAGGGCAAATATCTGATGGGGGTGTTCATCCCGGATGTTGTTGTAGAGCATGACCAGCGCTCCTCCAACCATCAGGATAAGGCCGTAGTTAAATGTCGTCCACGCGAGATCCAGTGACCAGGGTCGGGCCTCTTGTACGGTATTCGTAGTTGCCTGCTGGCCGAAAAAGTTAAAGAATGAATTGATAAAGAGGTTGAAAAGTTCCGGGCTGGCAATGAAAAG
>PMDE01000046.1:13985-26194 GCA_003154335.1 Methanoregula sp.
ACTCCTGGATTTTTTAACCCGAACGCCAGGAGCCCGATAATCGCGATAGTAAAAATTATGGTATTAATCAACAGGAGATATTCACTTGTTTTGCCCCGGAATACATCAATGACAAACTGGATAATGGTAAATATTCCGACAATCATGGCAAAAAGGATCATTGTCGGCATCACAAACAGCCCGAGCAGATAGGCAATACCCGTCAGACCGGATAACAGGAGCAGATTTTTATAAGAACTTAAATTTTTAAAGTCGATTTTTGCATCTTTTTCTGCATAGACCACATACATGTACAACAGGCAGAAGATCGTAGAAAAAAGGACCTCTGCAATATGGTGATCCATGTATCCATAAAATGAGCGAAAAAAGAACTGGCCCGAAACAATCGCGGTAAACCCTGATGCTAAAAGCCCCGTCTTCCAGTCACCGCAGATTTTTCCGACAAAATACATAATTGCAACGATCATCGCTCCCATGAAACAAGGGACCAGAAGACCGGTGCTGATGATCTCCGGTCGTGTTGTTGCACCGGTAATAAGGCAGATGCCTGCAATAATCGTAGGGAAAAGGGGTCCCCAGGGAACAGACATTCCGACGGGAAACAGGCTCATGGGATCATACCATGCGTAGTTCGGGAAGTTTGCCAGTATCTGTTCAACCTGGCGCAGATTATACAGCGGGTCATCACTCGCCACCATCGTCAGTACGTCAGTGTTGCCCATAGTGAGCATGGGAAGAAGACGAAGCCACAAAGCAAAGACCGAGAATAGCGCGACAAGGCCGATAATCAGCTGGGTTCGGCGGTTTTTAAGATCAACTTGTACCATGAAATCTACCTTTCTTGGGTACTGGTTTTAAGCTGAGACCATTAATAAATTTGGCTGAATTATTAGGGAAAAATTCCTGAATATATTCCCAAAATCAGCGATATTTCTCATACCGCTATTTTTTTTGTTTTTAAAAACAGGTTCTGCCAAGTATCGGGCATGAAATAGTCTTTTCACCCGTGAGTCCGGTGTATGAAACACGAGAATCTTTTCGGTTCCGGAGAAAAGGGCATGAACCTATTCTGTTCCACACCCTATCCATGAAAATCATCAGGGGGAAATTCGCGAGGGTTCCAATATCAGGGCCTAGTCCGAGGCACGACAGGTCAGGAGATTTACTGCATATTTCTATGGACATTAATCCACTGCTGGGGTGTCTTGTCGGTAACATCCTTGATCCCCTAATTTATCCTGTAGCCTCTTTGCCAAAAATTTCTGAAACTTCTTTGCGTCAGCAACTTTTGAGGATACCCCAATGGCGGAGGCACAGCAAAAGTCCTTGGGAGCGTGGACTCTCTCATCAGCATTTCACCAGAATCCTTCCTTCTTTCCTTAAAAAACAGGTGTTCGTTCAGCTAGTATGCTACAAGCTCCGCCGTAAAAAAAACCTGAAATATCCGCAGGTCCTGCCCTTATTTTTTCGTATCCTTTCCTTCCATTTTTGACGGAAGATCAGTAATTTTTGCCGGAGCGCCGATTGCCAGTTTATACGCCGGGACATCACGGGTCACGATTGCTCCGGCAGCTACCAGTGCCCCCTCACCGATGCAGACGCCGGGAAGGAGGGTTGCATTCGCCCCTATAGCTGCCCCATCCCGGATCTGCGGTCCTTTCAGACCTCCAATGCGTGTCGGGGGGTACCGGTCATTCGTCAGGACCGTGTTGGGCCCGATAAAGACTTTATTGCCGATTACTGTGTCGGTCGGGATATACACCATGCTCTGCAGGCTTACATCATCCCCGATAATTGTGTTACCTTCAATTACAACTGAAGTACCGATGCCAACCCGGTTGCCGATCTGTGTTTTTTCGCGGATCATGACATTGTGCCCGCTCTGAAAATGGTTCCCGATAGTCACATCGCAATACAGAATCGTGCCCGACCTTATTACGGCGTTTTCACCGATTGTTGTGCCGGTAAAACCGGTTTTACCCATAACGTCCCGGGAAGGAAATCCAAGGGTAACCGGTTCAAAGATCTGTGCTCCTTTTCCTACCGAATTTTTTCCGTATTCAATCATTCTACCGTCACGCTCTTTGCTAAATTTCTTGGTTTGTCGACATCCCGGTTTAAACTCACCGCTGTATAATAAGCCAGGAGCTGGAGTACGATAAGGCTTGTCAGCACCTGAATAAGAGGATGAGTTACCGGAAGGGGGATAAAAATATCAGCTACTTCGGGAAGTTCCAGGTCCCCTTCTTCTCCAATTGCGATTACAGGTGCTCCCCTTGCTTTCATTTCCTTTATATTGGAAATCATCACCCCATAGGTCTCGCCGGGCATACATATTGCGATAACCGGTGTTTCCGGTGAAAGCAGGGCAAATGGTCCGTGTTTCAGTTCTCCGGCAGCATATCCCTCGGCGTGGATATAAGATATCTCCTTCATTTTCAGGGACCCTTCAAGGGATACCGGATAGAACGGCCCCCTCCCGACATAAAATATGCTATGGGCATTAATGCAGAGGCTGACCGCATCCGACAGATCAATCAGGAGGACCTCCTCAATTGCCCGATGCCCGCTGCGCAGTATGTCATCAAATTCACCATTACGAAGGAAGCTGGTGATCTGCATCAGGACAGCCAGCTGAGCGATAAAGGACTTTGTTGCTGCAACGCTGATTTCGGGCCCTGCACGCATAAAAAGGGTACAATCTGCGGTCCTGCTGATGGAACTGGCCAGTACGTTAGTGATCGCCAGGCTTGTGCAGTTGTGAGCTTTTGCCTGCTTGATTGCGGTTATCGTGTCAGCAGTCTCGCCGGACTGCGAGATCCCGATTACGAGGCCCCGAATCGGCGGGGGGAAATACTTGAATTCTGAGGCAAATTCAAGCCTCACCGGGATCGCACAGGTATTTTCGAGAATGTATTTGATGATAAGCCCCGCATTATACGAAGAACCGCAGGCTATAATGGTCACCGATTCAGCATTTTTAACCGACACGGGAAGTGTTTCAGCCGTTACGGATCTGACAGTATTATAGAATGCCTGTGGCTGCTCGTAGATCTCCTTGAGCATGTAGTGCGGGAACCCGCCTTTTTTTGTGTCTTCTCCTGACCAGTCTATCAGCTCAAGTGGTCGTGTTACCCGTTTGCCCTCATGAAATATCTCAATCTCATCCTGGGTTAAACTGGCGACATCTCCGTCCTCCAGAAAAATTGCACGTTCCGTATAGTCAATAATCGGAGTCATATCAGAAGCGGCAAAAAATTCTCCGTCCCCAACCCCCAGAACAAGCGGACTCGCATAACGGGCAACGATGATACGGTCTTCATTGGAGGCGATGACGAGCAGGGCATATGAACCGGTCAACCGGGGTACTACCTTTTGTACAGCAGAGAGAAGATCCTCCTCCTTTTCATACGCATCTTCAATAAGATGTGCTACGACTTCAGTATCAGTTTCTGATCGGAATACGTGGCCCCGTGATACAAGCTGGCGTTTGAGTTCCGCATAGTTTTCAATAATGCCATTATGAACAACTGCAATCCGGTTGTTGCAGTCCATATGAGGGTGTGCATTAACATCATTGGGAACCCCGTGCGTTGCCCAACGGGTATGTCCTATCCCGATTTTTCCCTTCAGGTTTACGGTAGAACTGGAGGAATCTGATATCCGTCCCTGGTGTTTATCCAGTTCAATACACCCGTTGATTGTGGCGACCCCGAATGAATCATACCCCCGGTATTCCAGTTTTTTGAGCCCTTCCACAATGATCGGCGCAGCTTCCCTGCGGCCAATATAACCCACGATACCACACACGCTACATCACCTTAGATTCATCCGGGAGGATGCGGGCACAGATCCGGCTCCCGCCTTCAAGGCTAACATTATTGCCAATGATAGAGTTGGTAAAGATGGTGAAAGGTCCTGCAGTGACCTGATCGCCAAACACCGCACCGAATTCGGGTTTAATCACCTCGTCCTCGATATTCATCAGGCTTGCGGATGCTGAAATGGTAATGTGGTCAGCGAGCCGGCACCCCTGGCCCGCAACGGTGTCAACGATACGGGAATGTGACCCAATGGAAGTGTCATCCATGATTAACGATTTTTCTATGAAGGTGAATGGTTCTATTCTGACATGAGAACCCAGGCTCGTATTGGGCATAATGCAGCAGTTGGGCGCGATCTCGCAGTCATTGCCGATGATAACCGGGCCATAAATGACGGTATTGGGCCCGATAGTGGTGCCTTTTCCTATCCTTACCGGCCCGTGAATGATCGTCTGCCGGCTTATTGACCCGTCACGTGCTTCGGTCAGATCTTTCAGCATGCGTATATTCATTTTCAGGAGATCCCAGGGATAGATTGCATCCTGCCAGTCATCTGCCACAATTGCCTGCAGGCGCTCACCCGAAGAGAGCATCGTGCCGACTGCGTCGGTGATGTTATTACCGGAAATACAGGAAAAAAAATCTTTTGTCAGGGAAAAGATACCGGTGCTCACCATGAAACTTGGTGAATGCTCAGGTTTTTCGATAATCCGGGTAACGAAACCGTCCTTTAACAGGACCACCCCGAAGTTTGAAGGACTGGGATGCTCTTTTACGAGCATAGCATTTCTGATATCCTTTATCCTCCCGATGGAATGTGGATCAATATAATTATCTCCCGGCAGGAGCAGGAAATCCCCGGTTATATGAGATTTTGCACAGTTAAGTGCGTGAGCCGTACCGAGCTGTTTGTCCTGAATAACGACCGTTATAGGGACATTGAGTTCGTTTAAAAACCGTATTACCTGTTCCTTCCTGTACCCGACTACCACGACAATGTCGCGTATCCCGTTTTTCAACAGCGCATCAATGATGTACCCGATAATGGGGCGATTCGCTACCGGAAGCAGCGCCTTTGGCCTGCTCCTGGTCAGCGGACGGACACGTTTTCCCTCTCCTGCTGCTAATATAACTGCCTGCATTTCTTTCACCTAACGTATTACTGCATTTTCCCCGATTGACCCGGAAATATATGAATTTGGCGCAAATAGTGCGTTGCTTCCGATTATCGTCCCGACATTAATGGAACAGTTGATCCCAAACTGTACGCCATCCCCGATAATGGCACCAAATTTTTTCTTTCGTGTATCTTTTCCACAAACCCTGACATTACCATGATCATGTCTCAGGTTTGCAATTTTAGTTCCTGCTCCGAAATTGCAGCCGGAACCAATAATCGAATCCCCGATGTAGTTGAAGTGCGGGATCTTTGTCCCGTTCATGATGATGGAGTTCTTGAGCTCAGTACAGTGCCCTATGTGGCAGTCATCCCCGATGCTTGTTGCCCCACGGATATATGCATGAGGGCCGATACGGCAATTTGAACCAATAATACAAGGGCCTTCAATATAGGTTCCTGACTTTACCACACTCCCTTTTCCGATAACGACCGTTCCCTTCATGGATACCCCTTCTTCGACGGTTCCCTTGTTATCAGAAGAAAGGGTTTCCATGAGTGATAGATTTGCATCAAGCATATCCCATGGGTTTCCTACATCCATCCAGGAGCAGAGCTGGTAGGCTGCCAGCCTCTTTTCCTGAATATAGGGCAAAAGAGCGTCAGTCAGTTCAAGTTCTCCACGACTCGAAGTCTGGACCCTGTCCACCTGATCAAAAATATCCGGTGAGAATAAATATGCCCCGGCATTGATCTGGTTGGACTTCAGGTGTTTCGATTTCTCTTCAAGGGCAATGACAAGTCCATTCTCTACTACAATTACCCCATAATCCCCTGGATGATCGGTTGTACTCGTACTCATGCAGGGTGCACGGCACGACTTGAGATTCGCTATATCCGTGGTTTTTAAGATCATATCCCCGTTCAGCAGAAGAAACGGTCCCGTGACAAAACCCCGTGCAGCCCGTAGTGCATCAGCAGTACCCTGCTGCTGCCGCTGGGGTGCATACCTTATTCGGATGCCGAGTGCGGATCCGTCACCAAAATGCCCCCGGATCTCCCGCTCCCCATAACCAACGACAAAAACAAAGTCCGAAATCCCCGCATCGCGTGCCGCTAAAACGAGGTGCTCCATCATCGGGCGGTTGGCGATGGGGAGCATTACCTTTGGGCGCTTAGCCGTGAGGGGACGCATCCGCTTTCCTTCTCCTGCGGCAAGAACGACACATTCCATACTAATCCTCGGATGACAACATTTAAGCAGTTTTCCCCTTTCGGACCAAATCCCGTCCCTTCATGAGCATCTCTTTTGCCCTCGTAAGGGTTTTTGCTTCCGCTGTAATGCGAATTTTAGGTTCAGTCCCGCTTGCCCGGATCAGGTACCAGCCATCATCTTCAGCGATTCTGATCCCGTCAGTCGGGCTGTCGGCTCCCAGCGCCAGAACCGTTTCCCTTGCGGTATCACAGGCAAATGATTCCCTGAGAATCGGGTAGGATGGCATGGCATCAAGTTCCCCAGAAACATCCCATTCCGAAGAGATTTCACAGAAAAGAGCCGCCGCGTATGGGCCGTCGGGACAATACGAGATCTTCGGGAAAATCCATGCACCGGACGGTTCACCGCCGAAATTCCCCCATTTGAGAAGCTCTTCCGAGACATAAGAATCGCCTACCGGTGTCCTCCTGACTTCAGCAATTTCCTCGATGATCATGGAAGCGTCGCTTGTGGTGACAACCTTTTTCGCTTCGAGATACCGGGCAAACAGCATAAGAAGATGGTCCCCGTCAATGTAGCGTCCTTTGTTGTCAAAAGCCATCATACGGTCCGCATCGCCGTCATGAACAACTCCGCATGCAGATCCCGTTTTTTTCACCATTTCCCCGACATAAGCGACATTTTCCTTTAACGGTTCTGAGGGGCGTGCGAAATTACCCGAAGGATTGCAGTTGATACAAAGGGTCTTTGCGCCGGCGTCGCCAAGAAGTGCCGGTGTGAGCACACTTCCGGCCCCGTTACCGCAGTCAACAACTACAGGAATTCCTGCCCTGATATGTACCTCCTCGAGTATTGCATTTTTATGGGGAGTGAGTGCATCGATCTTCCGCTCATGTCCCTGGTGTTGCCAGTCAGTCCAGTGCCGGGTCTTTAAGAGCTCCTCCATTTCCGCCTGCTGGGCCAGGGTAAATGATGAACCGTCCGGGTTGAAGAGTTTCAACCCGTTATATTCCTCGGGATTGTGGGATGCCGTGATCATGCACCCGGCGTTTACGGTTCTGGTAAAATAGGCGACAGAGGGTGTGGGAGCGATTCCCGTACTATGAGCCGTTCCGCCACTCCCGAGGATCCCGGAAAGGACAAGGTGCGAGAGCAGGGGACTGGTAGTGCGGGTATCCATCCCGACAAGAATATCGGTGGACTGGGATGCAAGTGCCGATCCAACTCTTAAAGCAGTATCGATGAGTGTCTGATCGAACTTTCTTCGTATTCCTGAAGACCCGAAAAGCATGGTGATTTATTGGATGGCTGTTAAAAAGAGTTTATCTTACGCGGCAGATAAGACGGGATTTCTCCAGGGCCGTTCTTTGATTCGTCAGCATGTACCAAAGGGGCACCAGTGCTCAATCTGGTTCAGACGGGAGATCCCGGCAGTTGAAGGTCCGACACAAAGGATCCTTGCTGAATTTTTCTGGTTCGTGAGTATCGTACCAGTTTCCCCGTTAATGATACCTTCACCATTTAGAAGAATCACATCAGCATCCTGATGATTTGTAACGATCGAACCCCTGAATGCTGTTTCAATCGCAGGCATGCTGCCAATACAGGAAATCCGTTTTCCCCCAAGCTCGTGTGCCAGTTGCCGCAGACATTCTTTGTGCGAAGATTCGGGACACGGGTGGAGTATTCTCGAGAGACAGAAGAAACCCGCCGCAACATTAATTATCGCTGCTGCAGCACCACGGACAGAAGGTGTATCAAGAGGTGTGCCGAACATGAAGGAGATTTTTGTTTTTGCCCTTATGGGGTCAAACGTAACAAAATCAGCACTTCTGCCGCCAAATACTGCGGTCATACAGGCACCGTGCTCAAACTGGCAGTTGGTGCTGGTTGTGTTGACGTCAAGGACAACCCCTCCCTCCTCGCAACCCCCGTCTTTCATCATTGTTTCGAGTTTTTTAACCGTTTCAATAACAAGGTCCATCAATCACATCCATCAATCTTGAGAAGAACAACGCGGGCCGGCGAACCATCGAGACCGGTGAAGCGCAACGGAAGTGCCACGAGCATGTAGTCCCCTTCTTCCACACCGGAGAGGTCAAGCAGTTCAAGGATAATACACCCGCAGCTGAGCAGCTCACGGTGCACCGCACCGTCGCTATCATAGGGTTCTATGGAAGGTGAATCAATTCCCACACATTTCATTTCATAACCGGTGATGAACCGGGCCGTATCAGCTGTAATGGAGGGATAATCGTACTGGAACCGGTGAGTGCCGGAAAATGAAGTTTTTAAAAGGAGCCTGTCAATTCCATTAACCTTTCCTTTGAGGTGGTTTGCATCGATGCTGGTCCCCGCACAGGTCAGGTCGAGAACTCGGCAAGGTCCCACAATATGCGAAAGGGGGATGGTATCAATTGTTTCTCCGGATTTAAGGTAATGGGCCGGAGCGTCGATATGGGTACCGGTATGGGTGCTCATATGAAGATCAGTTATCAGGAATCCCCCCCCGTCCTGCTGCCGGAAGGCCGGAGGCGTATCGCCGGGATATACAAGTATATCTTCGGAGAGCGGGCGGGTTATATCAATAATGTTCACCTGCCTATCCACTCCATCCCCGCTCACCAATGAGGGGGACAAACCTGACTCCCCCATGGTGTTCTTCCGCTATTGATCCGCCTTTTTTCCTGAGGCGGATGAGCTCCTGGAAATCACGTCCCCCTACCGGCGCTACAAACCTGCCCCCGTCAGCCAGTTGTTCAACAAGTGGCTGGGGAACCGATGGTGTTGCTGCAGTGATGATAATTCCGTTATAAGGGGCATTTTGTGGGTACCCGAGTGTCCCGTCCCCTACCATCACTTCAACATTGCTGATCCCGACAGTCGCGAGGTTTGCCCTTGCAAGCACGGCAACCTCCGGGATCCGCTCAATGGTCGTTACCTTACGGACAAGCGCTGCGAGTATTGCTGCCTGGTAACCACAGCCTGTCCCTATCTCAAGCACACTGTCGGCCGGCTGCAGGGCAAGGAGTTCGGTCATCTCTGCAACGATATAAGGCTGGGAGATTGTCTGGCCGTTTCCTATCGGCAAGGGGGAATCTTCATATGCTGATTTGTCGTACGGCGGCGGAACAAAAAGATGACGGGGGACCTCTTTCATTGCAAAGAGGACGCGCGGGTCGCGTATGCCCCTGGCTGCAATCTGTGACTCAACCATTCTCAACCGTTCATCGGATCGTGGATACCGTGACATGGTATTTTATTAAAATCCTGCTTTTTCCGCAACGTCAATCGAAGCATCGATCTGCCTTTGCAGTGCTTCGGGGAGCCCGGCAATCTTTACATCAAGAAATCCCCTTATGATTGTCGCCGTAGCTTCATCTTCGTCGAGCCCCCGGGACATGAGGTATTCTATTTCATCCCGGGCGAGCTTGCCAACCGCGGCTTCATGGGAGAGTTCTGTGCCAACCACCGACCCTTCAATTTCAGGGATCGCATAGATAACCCCGTCTTTCAGGATAAGTCCCTTGCATTCAAGATGTCCGCGGGTCCCGGCAGTTTTTCCATTGATATGACCCCGTGAAATGATCGTACCGCCTTTTGTTATGGCACGGGTGATCAGTTCTGCGCTTGCACCCACCCCTTCAAGGATGGCACGGGAACCGAGGTCCATGTATGAACCTGGTGTGGAGATGACAACACTGCTGAAACGGGCGACCGAGTTGACTCCTTTGAGGGTAGCAGTGGGGTACATCTGGATTTTTTTCACCGGTTGCATACAGACGTAGTTGGAAAGGAAAACCCCGTTATCTTCAACGATAGAGGCACTTCTCGGGAATACTTCAATGTTCTCACTCCAGTTGTGGATCATCGTGAAACTGATCTTGGCATCTTTTCTTACAAAAAATTCTGAGATACCATAGTGAGCTCCGCCTTTCCCGACATGGGCCCCGCTCGTACACCCTGATATGATATGGAGCTCGGCACCTTCTTCGGCAACGATAATGTTATGGACATGCTGGATCTCTTCCCGACCGAGATAGAGGCACGCCTGGATGGGGAGGATATTGTTTGAACCTTTATGCGCGATAATGACGTAACCTTTCGGTTCTTTCTGGGCTGCAACATACCGGGTTATATCATCTTTTTCGGGAGAAACCGCCTGCCATGTATACTCTTTCATGCCGTCATATTTTTCCATTGCCTTTTTAAAAGAAAGGACTTCGATGCCCTGTTGCGAGCATTCGGACTGTACTATGTCCTGGTCCATCTGAAGATAACTGCCGCACCGGTTTGTCATGCCAAGGTCAATACCAACCTCCTCAACACGATCCTGATCGACTTTTGATAGCCCGGGGAATTTCACTGGTGACGGCATTCGAGACACTCCTTATACCCGCGTTGTTTGATATCTTTTAATATCTCCCGGGGGTTTCCGTGACATTTGATCTCCCCATCGCACATCACGTGCCCTTTATCGGCATCAAGGTAATCGAGGATGTAACCGGTGTGTGTAATGACGAGCCCGCTTTTTTTACGTTTGATAAGATACTTGTCTTTTTCCAGCAGTGAACCTATAGCAGTTCCGATGAGCGAGATGTTTTCCAGATCAACGCCGCTCTCCGGCTCGTCGAGCATAACAAAGTCCGGGTTCTGGATCATCAGCTGCAGTACCTCACTGCGTTTTATCTCCCCACCTGAGAATCCCTTGTTGATGTCACGCTCAAGAAATGTATCCATGTGAACGGATCGGGCCATCTCGGGAATGTTATCTTCCTTGGACCGGGAAATGGCAGTGAGCATCTTCCCCAGTTTGAGCCCGGAGATGGTAGGAGGACGCTGGAATAGCATTCCTATCCCTCGTTTGGCCCGTTCATGGGCTTTCATTGTTGTCACATCTTCTCCTTTAAAAAGGATTTTCCCTTCGGTGATAGTATAATTTGCAAAACCCATTATCGTCATGAGGAGTGATGTTTTACCCGAACCATTGGGTCCGAGCAGGACATGCGTCTCTCCTTCTTCGATATGGAGGTTAATATCGTGCAACACCTCTTTTTCACCGATTTTTACATGCAGATCTTCTATCTGGAGCATAGGTTAATCATAGAGAATATATCGATGGCTGCATTAAACGCTTTTGAAAGTGACGAAAAATGAATGGAATTTCGGATCCTTTAACACATCATCTTGCAATATGCACACAGGACAGTATTTCATGAGACCGGAAAAGGTGCAGGACAAAGCAGGAAAGGCTGGTATCAGGAAGGGTACGAAAGGTGCAAAAAAATCAGTAGTATCCAGCGAACCACCTGAGATCCTGCCTTTTGTCAACCGTGTTATATGTGCAGACGCTCTCCAGGCAATGTCACGTTTACCGGACAAGAGTATCGACCTGATCATAACCTCCCCTCCCTATAATTTCGGGCATGCATATGCACAGGACTCCCACGACGATACTCACGAATGGAACAGCTATTTTGAAAAACTGCTCGGTGTATGGCGGGAATGTGTCCGGGTGCTCAGGCCCGGTGGCAGGATTGCAGTGAATATCCAGCCCCTTTTTTCAGATTACGTGCCTACTCACCACCTTATCTCACACCAGCTAGCAGAGCTGGGGCTTTTGTGGAAAGCTGAGTTTCTCTGGGAGAAAAATAACTACAATGCAAAGTATACTGCATGGGGGAGCTGGAAATCCCCGTCTATGCCCTACATAAAGTATACCTGGGAGTTTATCGAAGTTTTTGATAAGGAGACCCACAAGAAGGGGGGAAGGCGTGAGGATATCGATATCACCGCGGATGAATTCAAGGAATGGGTGCTTGGCAGGTGGTCCTTCCCTCCGGAGATCCGTATGAAGGATTATCATCATCCTGCTATGTTTCCTGAGGAGCTCCCCCGGCGGCTGATGAAACTGTTTTCATATAAAAACGATATCGTGCTTGACCCGTTCAATGGCGTCGGGACAACAACTCTCGTGGCACGCAAACTACACCGCCGTTTTATCGGTATTGATATATCAGGCCAGTACTGCGATACGGCGATGCAGCGCCTC
>PMDE01000046.1:26225-26444 GCA_003154335.1 Methanoregula sp.
TAGTTATGGATAAGGGCATACTTTTCGTACAGGGCAAAGAGCTGCCGATAGGAATCCAGTTGAGCGTTATAATCTGCGACAAGCGCATTATGCACAGACACCTGATCATGGTAACTGCCGGGATTTCCGTTTCTTAAACCCTGGATCTGTGATTCGAGGCGGGTAATTCTCTCCTTTTGGGATGCAAGATCTGCGGCTTTGTTTTTTACCTGTGGTTCA
>PMDE01000118.1 GCA_003154335.1 Methanoregula sp.
TGATCGTGATAAACTGCTGGGGAACAAGCGGGGCTTTTGGATTGATACGGATCACGAATTGTTCCTCATATTCGAGCCGGTTATTAGGGTTTCCCACAATATTTTGCACATCCAGAATCCCCCAATAACCCTCCGGGGGATCCCCACGGAAACCCGGCACAGGTTTCAGAGTCTCTGTCCGGATAGCGTCAGCATATACAATAGAGAGGTTCTCCATGTTGACAGGTTCATGTCCCGGGACAAGACCTACCGTAAAGGTGATGGTATCGATTGTGCCCCCGGGAATGCCATCCCCGGTCACATTACCAATAACCATCAGCACCTGGCCCGGTTGCACTGCATCCGTTGAAGGCAAAGCCAGGCCGGGGTTGTTTTCATCAGTGCAGCCCGCTGAAAGAACCCCGGCAATGAGGAATACTATCATAAAGAGAAACGGCAACTTCACGATAAGGATCTCCCGCCAACGTGTTTCTGATAGTGTGGGAATGAATTCTTATAAAAACACTCGCACTGTTTTTACCATAGCGTCGCATATTTGTAGAGATGGAAACCGGCATAATTTACGCGATTTTAACAATCATTATCGGGATTGTAATCGCGGGAGTCGTTCGTGGGATCATGCGGTGGCTGGAAAAATATGCTAAAGCCACTGAAACCCAATGGGATGATATCATCATCGCAGCGATTGGCACTCCNNTGGATAATTTCTAACAAGGTATTGCATTCACTCTATATTCTGTTAGGAACCTGGATAGTCAGTTCTTTTGTTCATAAAATTATTCTTATTTACGGCCATTCTCTTGCAGAGAAGACGGCAGGTGACTGGGATGACCGTCTGATTGAGTTCCTTGAACTTACTTCCCGATACATCATCTGGTTTGCCGGCATTATGCTGATTTTCGTCAATCTTGAAGTCAATATCACCNNCAATCTTGAGGTCAATATTACCCCATTCCTCGCTGGTGCAGGTATCGCCGGGTTAGCATTTGCACTTGCAGCTCAGGATCTTATCTCAAATTTCTTAGGTGGGGCCATAATCACAATGGACAAGCCATTCAAAGTCGGTGATCGGATTAAAGTCGATGAATATTATGGGGATGTAATCGATATCGGTCCCCGCAGTACCCGGCTCAAGACCTTAGACTACCAGATCATTACGATTCCCAACAATAATATTACGACCAATTACATTACCAATTTTGCAGAACCTGACCAGAAACTACGGATTACTATTCCGATATCAGTGGCTTACGGGTCTGATCCGAATAAAGTAAAAGGGATTCTGCTGGAAATTGCAAATAGTGTTATTACAACATCCGATTATCTTCTTGAAGAACCGGCACCAAAAGCATTTTTCCTTGAATTTAGCGAGTCTGCCCTGAATTTTGTTTTATACGTATGGGCAAGGAAATACAATCTCCCCGATGAAGTAAAGGATGCCATCAACTCCAGGATTTTTGAACGTTTTGCCTCTGAAGGTATTGAAATACCATTCCCGCAGATGGAAATCAGGATAAAAAAGTGAGGTTCAGATATTCAGTGCTATTTTGGTTTTCAGATCCAATGCAAGCGGAAGGTCAAGGAATCCTTCAAGGTACCATTGTGGCGGGCCGATCGGACCGGCGGCCGAACCGAGAGTAAATCCCCCCATACTAATCTGGAGATTTCCTAAGGGCGATGTTGGTGTAGTAGTACTTGCATTTGTACCGGCGGGAACTACGAGGGTGAAGGGATACGCAGTTGGTGTGCTGGTCACCGGGTACTCCTTTTCACTATCGAGGCCCTGCTGGAACGAGTAGATCACTCGNNCGAGCCTTTGCCGGTTTCTTCATAGTGAGAAGAAGGGTACCGTTAATCTCTTCCCCGGGCGTAAAGTTTTTTTTCGGAATACTGACTTCAATTTTTCCTACACCAAAACCGAACACGTTTTGCACCTTGATGTAAATTCTCTTGTTGATTGATTATATTTACATCGAACTGTTATGAGAAATACCTGCGAAAGTGCTGTTGCCATTACGGTTGGTGACCAATATCCCACCTCGTTACTATTTTCAAACCAACCGCCAATACATCAGAATCAAAAAATAAAGACATTTATAGGAAAAAGAAATAGACGGATTATTATCATTTATTTGGAGAATCGCTATGGTAAAAGCAACTTTTGGTCTAGAGGAAAACGTGGCTTCAGCTGCGTGCTATGTACTGGGATGGCTGACGGGAATCATTTTCTTTGTCGTTGAGAAGGATAACAAAACAGTCCGATTCCATGCTATGCAGTCGATCCTCACGTTCCTTCCTCTCATGATTATCATCTGGATTATTGAGGCTATTCTGGGAATGATGTTCTTTGCGGCCGCGGGAATGGGCGGATTTGGCATGTGGGGAATAATAAGCCTTTTAATAACGTTGATCTGGATTGTTATGCTTTTACTCTGGCTGTTCCTGATGTATAAAGCCTACTCAGGAGAGAAATTTCTGGTACCTATCGTTGGGGCCATTGCAGAGAGCCAGGTAAAATAACCTCTTTTTTGGTTCTGTTGCGTTGTCGGGACGTTTAAATAGCCAATATTGGAGGGTTACGTCGATATGATCTACCTTAAGCCCGTTAAAGCAACAGCACATATATTGAAAAACATTAAATCGAGGAGGAGGTCCTAGCTGCGTTCTGTTCACCCTGCCCCTCCAATCGATCATAAGTGCGATCTGCTAAAAAAATACCCTTATAGCCACTTATTTTTGGAGAGGTTCCAATTTCACACCATGCATGACACTTTCTTCAATTGACTTGGTTACAAACTAAATTTCATGGATACATACTGGAGTAATGAAGAAAAAAACGATTCAAATGCTTGTATAAAACCAACACAACTTCAATTCCGCATCATAATATCCTTTTTCTACATCACGTAAATGCTTTGTAGAATAGGGTTTATAGAACATATCACGGTCAGAAAAATCATGGCAAAAAAATCTAAGTCATCAGCTAAAGCAGAATCTAAAGCATCAGTGAAAGAAGAAACCCCTGCATCAGATACAGATATGTATATTCCAACACCCGAAAGTGGGGGGATAATTAATTTTTATCATTTTTTTAACGGAATAGGAATCCTGATGATGATAGCGATAATCATTTATATCTTTCTCCGTTATGTATTCCACCTTCTATAATTTCACAAAACTTTGATTGGATCCTGAAAATCCCAAAGGTCTCATATAATTCAAGAGATACAGACCTTTATGCACATGCACATTTCAATTTCACCCCACCGATGCCAATCTCTCTTTTGAATTAGTCACGAACTGATTCCATGGAAACCTACTGGTGCATAGAGAAAAATTCGATACATGAAATGTTGAAAGACCCCCATAACTATAACACTGCATTGATTCCTTGCATCAAATCTGAATGCGATAAATGGGAAAACGGAATGTGTTTCCAGCTCCGTAAAGCGGGGAGACCAGAGCGTCCCCAGGTCTTTAGCAAACAGGATTAAAACCATTCTTCAATGTAGAAGAAAGAAGAAGAAGAAAACAAAAGCCCGTATTGCGTTTCTGTTGGCAGATCGGACACTACCGCACCCGTTTGTTATGTGACTAATTGTCTTTTTTGAACTGCCCGCAATCAGTACACATCCAGGCACATGGTACGAAAGTAGAGTTTACCCTTTTGTAAAGTCTCTGCATTTTTGCACCACATTTGGGGTGATCACATTTAGGGTGTTGGATATCTGGCATAGAAGATGTATACAACTTTCAAAAGGATAAAGGTAATCGGACAAAGAATAAGTAGATATTTTAGGAAAGAATTTTGCATGTATGATTAAATGTCAATCATACTGGCGCCAGGTATGACTGCACACCGTGCAACGAAAAAACCGCACTTCGCTCTCGTCAGCTGCCCGGAGCTGGCGGAGCCACCAGATGGCGAGGTTGTTTTCGCACTTGGGACATTTTATCTGGATCGTCGGCATGGTCCTGAGGCTTTCACCCTCTTCATCGACAATCATGATCTCCTTTTCCTTGCGTTCTCTTGTGTGAGTCATCTGGTCAGCAGCTTCAATCTTGCGTATATATCCGCATTTACGGCATTTCAACTGGCCTCCAGACGAAATCAGCATACTCTTGCATTCCGGACAGAACATCGGTACAGCATGCGCAAGCAAAGGAGATTAACCCTTTTATCGGAGTAAAAAACGCACACGCGATCCAAGGAAGAATTCTAAAAAACCATAGTGCAAAAATTGCGGGGACCACATGCTTCTTCAGTATCCTTTTTTTGGTACCCGGCTCAATAATAATTAAATGATTGAGTATCTTGTCCTGATTTCCTGTATCGGATTTCTTGCCTTTCTGATACCCGGTCGTCACAGGAAATATGCTGCAATCATCGGCTGGTCATTCATCGTCCTTTCCCTCTTTGCCAACCTTAACGAATATTTCAGAGAGAGTAATTTCCTCTACCCGCTCATGGCAGCACTCTCGGTACCGTTCCTGTTCATCACCGCCAAATACCTTCTCAATGAAGATAACCGGGTACTGCAGCTGACACGTGCCGCCGCAGTTGCTTTCCTGATCTATGCACCATTTCAATACATACCATCTCTTGGTGACTGGCTGATAGGACTTGTCGTGGGGCAGATCGTCTGGATGCTCGAATCATTTTATTACCACGTCTCCCTTGCAGACTGGAATATCATTTCGAGAAACACATTCAGGGTAGAGATCATCCTTGCCTGTACCGGTATCCAGAGCATTGCGATCATGCTCGGGGTTGCGGCGGCAGTAGAGACAACATTACGACAGAAGATCCTGGCATTCCTGTTGGTTGCCCCGACCATATATATTCTGAACCTGCTCAGAAACGTCTTTGTAATCATCGCTTACACCGAACAATGGTTCCCCTATTTTCCGGCAGTTGCCAGCAACGGGGAGATCGGGTACGAAAGTTTTTTCTGGGCACACAATGTAATCGCAGAACTCCTCGCGCTGGTCTGTCTGGTAGTAATTGCCTTTGGCCTTTTTTCAATCATACCAAAACTGGGAAAATTTGCCGATGACCTCTACCGCATTTATTCTTACGAAGTCAGGAAAGCGTTCGGTAAAGATAAATAATCCTCTGGAAAGCGGAAAAATTCGTACATAGTGCAATAACGATGACAGAGACCCAGATAACTCCGAGAATCCCTCCAAGAATCAGAAAAAGAATCGTCTCGGGCCTGCCGAAAAAACCCACTCCCTCGAGAGGATCGTCAATTTTTCCTTCTACCTTACTATGATACCCGATCTCTGCATAGACAACCGGTTTTATGAAGGTGTTCATCAGGGAACCGATGATCGCAAATGCCACAATTGCAAAGTCCGTGTAGGGGGGCACCGCGATATACTGACTGATAACCGGAATCCCGGAGAGTCCTATACCGAGAAGCACCAGGGCGTCAACATACTTGTCAACGATCCAGTCAAAAACAGCCCCGAAATCAGAATGCGCATTGGTCATCCGGGCCACGCTGCCGTCAACAAGATCAAATACTGCCGACAGGATAAGCACAAGGCTCCCTGCAAGAAACCTTTGCTGGAAGAAAAGGGAAGCGGATGCAATCCCGGCAAAGAGGGCGAGCACCGAGATCTGGTTGGGAGTAATGCGGAGCTTAACAAAAATTCCTGCAACCGGTTCGAGGTACCTGATGAACCTCGGGCGGAGCGCAGTAATATTCATTAATTAATTCATAAGTACGCGATCAATTAATAGTTGCTGTTAATGTGACGAACAGATCGATGAACGACGCCATGTTTTTTGCTTACCGCCGTCATCGTCAGCTTATTTATAGTGCCCACCCAATTAACAAAGAGACAGGAATGGCGATGACAAACCAAAAAGAACGTCCGCATGTGCTGATGATGTCCGAGATCACTGCAGACGGGAAACTCACGCTCAAGAAAGGAGCCTCTTCAAAGATCCTCATGAAATATATGGCCCCCGAAACAGAGCTGCTCCTACACACAACCCGTGCTGAATATGACGCGATTATGGTTGGCGCAAACACGATTCGTATCGACAACTCATTCCTTACCGTACGGCTGGTGCCAGGAAAGAGTCCGCTCCGGGTGATCCCATGCAGTATGGCTGACATCCCTCTCGATGCAAACGTCCTCGGTCCTGATGCTCCTACCGCAATAGCTGTTTGTGAAAGAGCACCGGAAGACAGGATCGGGGAGATAAAAAAGAAAGGGGCACAGGTAATTGTTGCGGGTAAAACGCATGTCGAACTTCCCCTGCTGTTAAAAATCCTGAAAGAAAAATTCAGCGTCAATAACCTGATGATCGAAGGGGGACCTACCCTGAACTGGCATATGCTCCACGATCACCTTGTTGACGAGATCCGGCTTATTCATCTTCCCTTTATTGTCGGCGGTTCGGATACCCCATCCCTTGTCGGGGGCATGCATATCAATAGCGAGGACGAAATGATCCGCCTCAACTTAAAAAAATATTACATGTGCGGCACCAATCTAGTCTCTGAATTCGACATCGTATATCCTGAGGTCTGAACATGGACGGCACAACGATGCCTCCCGTCGCAATTCACCCCAAAACANNAGGGTACCATCGTGACCGGCGAAGCTGCGGACGCTGATACCATTGGCAGCGAAGTGGTCGGAAAAGAACTTCGTGTGGCTGCAGATGATCCGATGGTTGAAGCAATAGTTTTACGGGTAAACAGCCCGGGAGGAACGCCGGCAGGGGCACAGGAAATTATCCGGGACCTTGATTATGCAAAGACAAAGAAACCGGTTATTGTCTCGATGGGTGATATCGCAACCTCGGCCGCGTATTATGTGAGCGCCCATGCCGACCGGATCTATGCGGATCCTGACACGTTTACTGCCGGGATCGGTGTAATCTGGAAGTTCGAAGACATCAGCCGTTTTAATGAAAAAGAAGGGTATAATTTCAGTGCCATAAAATCCGGAAGTAAAAAGGATATGGGTTCTACCTCCCGGCCCCTTACCGAAGAAGAACAGGTCTATGCCCAGAAAATCGTTGACGATAGTTTCGAGAACTTCATCAGTGATGTGATCGCCCAGAGAAAAATTACCCGCTCTGATATCGAAGACGGAAGGGTGATCCGGGGTGCAGACGCCATAAGGTTACATGTTGTCGATGAAATCGGGAACTTAAACGACGCGATTGCCGGGGCAAAAACAATGTCCGGATCGCGAAGTTAAATCATCATTACCGGATCTGCTTTCATAAACTCACGACAGACGGTTGTTGCATAATGCCCGGGGGGCAGGGTAAACTGCAACTTCACATCCCGGTTATCGATGGACGATAATATCCCTGTTTTCAATGCAATTGGTCGCCAGGCCCCGTCGAATTTCGTGTGGACAAAGGCTGATGCCCGTTTAAAATCTGCTGCGGTGATGTCGTAATGCGCAAGGAGGGATTCAGTAACACGCTCCCCTTCACCCGTTGGTTCAAGGGGGAGGCTCCCCGGCATGAACAGGGCGATACTGCACCTCCCGCGCTGCAGGTGGAGGGAGACTGCGGGTCGGTTGGGACCGGTGACGACATCCGTGCGCCCGTTGGCAAATATGAGCCGGTCGCCAACCAGAGGTTCATCAAGGGTGTAACCAGCGTCCAGTCGCTGGCTCAGGGCAATGTTGAAGAGGTAAGACTGGAAGGCCGAGACAAACATGGAGAGGAGTTTTGGAGGGAGCTGTAACAGTGCTCCCGGATAATCATCCGGGTGTGTGTAGAGGTGATGGAGCATTGAGCGTTCATAGGACATCTGGGGGGGGAGATCCTGAAGGGCAGCCGGGATGTCCCGGGTTTGTGAAAATGCCGTCCGCACAGATTTTACCGGTTGAGATTCGCCGGGGAATGCAAGACCCACGTACGTCATGACTGCTTTTTCATAATCTTCCCGCAGGATCCATTCCCCTACGAGGTGTGTCACCGGTCGGGTTGCACCAAAACGCTGCAGCCCGAAATAATTGGGGATCCCCCGGCAGACAGTCCCCGTGGTCTCCTTCACTTCGCTTTCGAGCTGATCCCTTTCCGTATCGCGGATAGTAATTGCAAAGGAGTTGCCCTCCAGATCGCCTAAAGATAGGGCTTCGTTTGACTGGCCGACAGGTTCGAGTAAAATGTCCTTCAACCGGATTTCAAGAACCTGTTCGGCGGTCACTTTGTAGAGGGAAATCCTCTGTTTTGTGACCGCATTGCGGTCCTTGGTACCAGCCCATCCGATGCGGCGGTGACTGATGCCGAGACGCTTTGCAATTTCCTTGATCGCGTGCTGGAGTTCCCAGTTGGTTTTCGTGAGCGTGCAGATGAGATAAGGCCCGCTTGTGCCTCCCTTTTTTTCAAGATTGATCTCCTCGACGATAAAATCTGCCGGGTCCTGGCGGAGTTTTCCCCCTGTTCCTGCTGTATCGCTTGCATAATATTTCATGCCGAGCAGGAGCTCAAGCGGCCACGGACTCTGTTTCATAGCAGGGAAAGTGCGCCGGTAATTTTGTCAAGATCTTCTGTCTTTGCAGGTCCGAGGCCGAGTGCTGTGATGGTGCCGGGGGGGATCTCGGTCATGCCGGCATCCTGTATCAGGGAGGTTGAGACACCGGACCGTTCAGCGATCACTTTGAGCTCATACAGCGAACGCTCATCGTTTGATCTGAGGACAACTTTTTTCTGGCCTTCTGATATCCATGCCTTCTGGAGGGATTTATCAGCATTATTGTATGCTCCGATAGACGCATGTGCAGCCTGGGCACACCGCTTGCCGCAGCTCATCTTCACGTCATTGCGTATGATAAGGCACTGTTTGTACCTGAAATCAGGTTCAGGCCGGGGAATCATTTCTCTCGGGGGTGTTTTTGGCATGTCAGAACCTCTTTGGTTTGTTGTCCGATTAACCTTATCCTGGTACGTTATTGTGTTTCTGTACTCATTTGTCACCTTACCTCAATTCCCGCGCAGTCATGAACAATAACGCAAATTCACTATCAAACTGACAGGAGATAACGGGCAAGTCCGAAAAATTATTTGTTTGCAGTCATCCAGTCATCATATGGACGGGCAAAAAGAGAAAATAATAGATCCGGGAAACTGATGATTGAACCTGTGTTGACAATACCGTAATCCTAACGTTCAACAGGAATTTTGAATTTTACTTTTTCCCGATAAGAAGAGGACGCGAATAACCCCGGGGAGCAACCACTTTCACCCGGGGGAATCCATTCGCTTCCAGCGCTTTCTTAAGATACTCAACTGAAGATTTCTCGTATAAATGATCGTTCCTGCCGGTTTCATATTCCTCATTACACTGGACGATAAAACTGTCAGTTATTGTGCTGATATGACGGATAAGTTCGCATATCTCTTGATCGTTAAGATAATAAATGGAACACAATGAGAGGACAAGGTCGAAGTTCCCAAGATCCATGGAAATTATCTTTGCCATGCTCGACTGGATATAACTGAAATTATATTTTTTACAATCTGACCATTCCGCCACGGTTTTGAGAAACAACTCCTGATCAATAGCAACTGAATTGATCTCAACACCGATAGCCTCCCGGGCTCCATTCCGGAGAATCTGTAACGAGTTAAATCCATTATTCGACCCCAGATCCAGAACCCGTTTTCCTCTGAGGTCAGGAAGATTTTTTTTCAGTATGGAATGCCAGCGTCCCCACCCGACATCGATATTCCACAACCTTCCGATTATCAGACCAGCACCAAAATACGAGTTGGCATACCATGTTTCCGGTGAAGGAAATTCCCGGTTTGAAATTATTTTCCTCAGACGGCGGTACGTTGGTTTATCAGTCCCGAAATAGCTATTAAATTTTTCGATATCAGAATCACTGATTGCTCTGAACACAGTGTGCCCGGAACCGGTAAAATTGTCTGAAGATTCAAAATCAAAAAGACAGGGATTACCGGTTTTTCTTTCGATAAGTACATTCCCAAATGTCGACGCATTCAGTACAAAACCGGCTGAATGAATTTTTATTACCTGATCAAACAGCTTTTCAATAAAAACGCCATTTACACTGTCCAGAAGATATTTTTTTCCTTTATCAGGTTCTTCGGATCTGCGTTTTTCCGGCGACAACTGCATGAACCGGGAATTTTCATCC
>PMDE01000056.1 GCA_003154335.1 Methanoregula sp.
CGGATAACTGGTCCCCGTTCTTTGGCACTTTCCGGTATTGCATACGTTACCCCCCCTCTATTCAGGAAATGGTGGTTCGATCCTGACTGCCTGGTTGGAATAATGGATAAATAGAGCATCCGGGGCAATTAATCCCTCTGGTAAAGAGCATATGCGGAAACGCTGGATGATGTGGATAGAGCTATTTTTTTTACCGGAATAACCGGTTGATGACCGGGTTGAGACTAACGACATGGGGGCAGATCGCGGGATTCGCACGTTGCCCTTAAGCTGGCAGTCCTGCTGGTTAACCCTTCCCGGTTTTATGGGCTGATTCATTTCGTTATAAAAAATGAAACAAAATTTGAAAAATCCCGTGAGGTTTATCTTCTTTTATACAGAGGTAAACAACGGGGAGTTACCCGGGNNGTAAACAACCTCTGAAGATAATACATGTAACGGCCCCGGTAATCAGGTTTACCCTGGAAAAAAGCACTGCACCATTCGTGAACCGGATTATGCCCCAGCTATCTGATCGGAAATATCTACCATTCGATCGTTTTTTTTAATCCTCCTGAAATTTAATTACCAGGATGGACTTTCTCATTCAGGTCTTCTCTTTACAGAACCGGTGTAGTACTGCTTACCAATTGCCTGTCTTTTGATAGAAAAATGTAATTAAAATACTTAGAAATCCTCAAGTACACTACACGACTGAATATCTGTACCAGCTGAAATTTTTTTTGTGGTGAAACCCTATGCGCGACGATATATCTCTTGACCAGCAGCCACTGGGTTCGGTAACCTTTGCAGAAAATCCTGAACCCCGGTGCCCCTGCCTGTTATTACTGGATACTTCCGGGTCAATGGCAGGACAACCGATGATCGAACTCAATGCCGGACTGCGATCTTTTTACGATGAGTTACAGAATGATTCACTTGCCATCAAACGGGTTGAAGTTGCCCTCCTTTCTTTTGGTCCGGTCAGGGTTATCAGTGATTTCAACACCGCTGAATGTTTCTTCGACCCCCGGCTGGAAGCCGTTGGGGATACGCCGATGGGAGAGGCGATAAAAAAGGGCATTGACCTGATTAAAAACCGGAAAGACCAGTACCGGGCAAACGGCATTTCATTTTACCGTCCATGGATTTTTCTGATCACCGATGGTACACCGACAGACGAATGGCAGAGTGCTGCTGCACTGGTCAGGCAAGGGGAGAATGCGAAATCCTTTGCATTTTTTGCCATCGGTGTCCAGAAAGCGGATATGAATATCCTAAGGCAGGTTTCTGTCAGAGAACCGTTAAAGCTCCAGGGATTGAAATTCCGGGAATTTTTCCAGTGGTTGTCAAATTCCATGAAATCAGCCTCCCGAAGTAACCCTACAGACCGGATAATGCTCCCGTCACCCCTTGGCTGGAGTGAGATATGAGATGGACCTCGATCGCTTCATCAGTCACGGGAAAAGCGCACAGTGATCGGAATGAACCCGGGCAGGACTGCTGCCGATCCGGAATTGTCGGGCCTGCCGGGAATGAATTTTTTATCGGTGTAGCGGCCGATGGAGCAGGCAGTACAACAGATGGGGGGGCCGGGGCAGAAATCGCCTGTGAGACCATCTATGCATTAATTGTCCAGACCCTGGAAAAAGAAGGAGATCTCTCCCTGATCACTGAACAGGATATTACCGGTTGGATTACAGCTGCCCGGAATTCAATTGATGCATGTGCACAAGAAAAGGGGAAGGATCTACAGGATTATGCCTGCACCTGCCTTGGTTCGGTGGCCGGCAGGGATCACGCACTCTTTTTCCAGATCGGTGACGGAGGTATCGTTGTGGGGGCTGATGAGGATTACCGCGCTGTTTTCTGGCCGGAGCAGGGTGAATATGCCAATTCGACCTCGTTTCTTTCAGATGATGCGTACCTTGACCACCTGAATATTTCCCGCACCGGGGGTTCTTCTGATGAAATCGCATTATTTACCGACGGACTCCAGAACCTTGTATTATCGTTCTCCCAGAAAAAACCCCACCCGGGTTTTTTCAGGCCGGTCTTTGAAGCCCTCAAAACACATACAACTCCTGAATTTTTCGGGTCATCCCGGCAATTGAGCAGTTTCCTTCTTCACCAGGCCGTCAGTGAACGAAGCGACGATGACAAAACCCTGATCCTTGCCGTGCGCATCCCGGAATGAATATGTCCTCATCTCCAGTCCCTGTATACTACGATAGCAATGGCAACCGCCTTACGCTGGGAAAAAAAATCGGGAGCGGTGGAGAGGGAGATGTGTATGACCTTGTGTCCCCAGGCCGCAACATTGTGGCAAAAATTTACCATAAACCGCTGGAGATCGAAAAGCAGGAGAAACTCCGGCTGATGGTCAGGGGGTGTAACGATGAGTTAAAAGCCATTTCAGCGTGGCCTGCCGACACCATCTATTCAGGGCAGAATGGTCCGGTCCGGGGGTTCATCATGCCAAAAATTTCCGGCTATGAGCCTGTCCATAAAATCTACGGACCTTCTCACCGGAAAACATTGTTTCCCTGTGCCGACTGGAAATTCCTCATACGGACTGCAAAAAACCTTGCGGCTGCTTTCTGCATCCTGCACAAGTACGGGTATATTATCGGTGATGTCAACGAGGGAAATATCCTNNGCCCACTTTACGCCTCCCGAGCTGCAGAGTTCGGAAAATTTCAGATTGCCGCGATCGCAGAACCATGATCATTTCGGACTTGCAGTACTGATTTTTCAGCTCCTGTTCATGGGCAGGCACCCTTATTCGGGTGTTTACCGGGGAAAAGGCGATATGCCGATTGAAAAGGCAATTATCCAGCACCGCTTCGCATATGGGAAATTCTCTTTTAAGAAACTGATCTATCCCCCGCCCAACTCCGTTGGGTTATCCATCGTTACTGCAGAAGTTGCCGAATTATTTGAACGTGCTTTTGCCGAAACCGGGGTCCATTCCGGAGCTCGTCCCGGTGCGGTTGAGTGGTGGAGTGTATTGGAAACGCTTGAAAAACAACTCAAACGGTGCAGCCATGAATCAGCTCATTACTATTATTCAGATCTGGTGAACTGTCCCTGGTGTACCTTTGAAGAGAGTTCCGGGGTATTATTGTTTTTAAGCGGAGATTCGGTTACAAAAATCGATCTCTCTGCAGAATGGCGCCGGGTCATGACGGTCAGACCCCCGGGCCCTGTGACCCGGATCAGCCCGGGGAACTATCATGTACAACCAGCCTCCCTCCCGTTGGATCTGGAAAAGTCGTTCCGCCGCACAAAATTGCGTTTTGTTGCAGGAGGGTTGATCCTTGCTTTGGGTGGAATTGGAATCTGGCTCGGCATGTACCTGGTATTTATCCCAGCTTTGATCATTGCCGAAATTTTGTTCCTTTACCCTGGAAAGGAACTGAGGGAAATGAACAGGAGAAAGAACCTCCTGAAAAATGCACGATATGGCTGGCATGTATGGAAAACAAAATGGGAGAGTGAGGCTGGTGACGATACATTCAGAACGCAGCTGGATCGATTGTATGTCCTTAAACACCGCTATGAGACTCTTGAAACTGAATATAAAACTGCCCTTGCTTCTTTACAGAAAACAACCCGGGACCGGCACCAAAAAAAATTTTTGGAAAACTATAATCTTGACGCCTCCCGGTTCCGGGATATCGGGGCAGACAAGAAAGCGTGGCTGTGGTCCCACGGTATCAGGACAGCAGCCGATATTACGCGATCGAACCTTGCGGGGAGTTGCCCGCTGGACAGGATCCAGCGTGAGGAGTTGATTTCCTGGCGTAAGAGCATAGAGAAACTTTTTTTGTTCGATCCCACAAAAGGAACGGATACTTCTGATTCCCTTGCCCTCATCCATACGTTCCAGCCCCGGCTGAAACCGGTAGAACGGGAACTGCAATCGGGAATTGAAAGAATAATCCGGGTCCAGCAGGAGATTATGCACAAACGCGCAACTCTTAAGCCCATTGTAGAAAAAAGTGCACAGGAACTGGCGCAGGCAGAGACAAATGTAAAAGCGATGAAAATACTGGGAATTTTTTAATCCGTCTCCCCTGCTGATACCTTGTTTACTGACCTGAAAACAGGCAAAAAATACGACTGCTTTCACCTGTCTGCGTCCAGCTGCACCTGGATCCTGCCTGCAACGGACTCAGCGGTCGTATCGAGCGGGAAAAGCCGGATATCTGCTGCAGATGCCACACCGATCCCGAGGTCAGCAGCCCGGGCGATCTGCTCCTGTTTAAAGATCCTGCCTTCCGTGACTTCACCGGTTGTCCCGTACGAGCGGAGCAGGGCTACTCCTGCAGCATCGATTGCGACGCGGTCAGTCCCGGCGATGATTACCTCCGGGTGAATGAGCTTTCCCCTATCCGGCCCGCCTGTCGCGAACCCGTCCGTTGCATCCATAACCACAAGATCTGTTCGATAGAATTTGTTTATCTCTGCGATCATCAGCCGCTGGTGACGCGAGCTGTGCAGTTCGCCCATGAAATCATAATTGATCCCCGGTACCCTTTTTGCGACGAGACCTACGGAATTTTTTAATGACATGGTGAAATGTCCACCGTACCGGTGCGTCTTCAAACAACAGGTCTGGATAAC
>PMDE01000020.1 GCA_003154335.1 Methanoregula sp.
GGCGAATGCATGCAGGGCGAAGTGGTGATCTCAATGAGCGGGATACCCAGTCGGTCGAGTGAGAAAATGTCATCCCTGACCCTCTGCGCAGCCTCTTCCTCAAGGCAGATCGTCTCGATCTCGCCCCCGTTTGGGAGTGCCCCGTTCAGGGCAACCAGGGCAGTACGCTGGAACCCGCTGGTATTCGATCCGTCAATCACGAGCTTGCGCATGGTATGCACTTGACGGATGGGTGTCATGCCAAACATCTTTGCAATGGTAAGGGAGACCGAGAGCGCCTCGTCGTTCAGCGGTGCAGGTGGTTCCTCATCGTTTTCTACCAGACAGGTGGTATCATATGTATAATACTGGAATTTCCGGTCACGTTTCATCTCTTCCTGAGCTGCCCGGTCGATCTCTCCCATCTCGCTTTCGGTTACCCGGAGATAGCGGAAGAATTCACCGGAATGTTCTGAGCTGTCGCGAAGGAGGGTTGGGCAGTGACAGAACAGTTTTTCCTTTGTGTTCAGCTGCTGGTGGATCTCGAGTCCGGCGATAAGGCCGATCGCATTATAGTCCATGCGTGCTCCTCCGGTTACATTCCCCCTTGAGATCATTCTGCATCAGGTGTCCAGCTTTTTCCGGATCTCTCTCGTTTCCTAAAACCCACATCATCTTCACGAGGGCAACCTCAGGAAGCATATCTGCGCCCTCGATTACCCCGGCCGAAAGCAGGTCCCGCCCGGTATCGTATACCCGGTCGCAGACCCTGCCCTGCATGCACTGGGTTGTCATCACAACCAGCGTGCCGTTTTCAATCAGGTCACGCAGGGCCGGGATAAGTGCAGTACTCACATGTCCGAGCCCGGTACCGGCAAGCACAAGCCCCTTGTAACCCCCGTATGCTTCCAGAAGGGCGGGTGACATTCCGGGATAAAACTGGATAAGTGCGCAATGATCTTCGAGTGTATCACGGATGCCCGGATCCTTTTTTTCCCTTCGTACCGCGCGATCGTTCAGGGTTACTTTGCGGGACGGGTATGCAACAGAACCGATAGGATCTATCCCGATGCTCCGGAATGCATCACGACGTGAGGAGTGCATTTTCCGTACGCGTGTTCCCCGGTGAATGGAACACTGGTCATCGTTTGTTGTAGCGTGCATTACTACGGCAACTTCCCCAAGAGCGCTGGTGGCTGCGCTCGCTGCGCATACGGCATTCATCGCGTTATCGCTGGACGGGCGATCAGCTGATCGTTGTGATCCGACAAAGATGATCGGAACCGGGGAGTCTACCATGAAGCTGATGGCTGCTGCACTGTAGGCCATGGTGTCGGTACCATGGGTGACGATNNCGGGCAAGTTCCTGCCAGATCGCCGGGGTCATGTTTTCCGATAATATCGTGGCGAGGGGGATTGTCCGGTAATTCGCTACTTTCGCCAGTTCAGGGATTGCAGTGAGGATATCAGCTGCATCAAACTGGCTGGTGACCGATCCGGTACGGTAATCGATCCTGCTAGCAATGGTACCCCCTGTCGAAACGATCGAGAGGCGGGGGAGTGCATTGTCCTGCAGAACTTCTGGTTTTTTTACCCGGGGTTCTGCCGGGTGTCCGGAAAATGAACAGGATGCGGGATCCACACCGATGTTGTAACCTGAATCCAGTTTCACCACAGCCATACCATCCCGTTCCGTGATGAAAATTCCTTTCCGGGTTTTATTTCCCCGGGTGCACTGGACCATGTCTCCGGAAGCAAACTGCGGCTTTATGCTACCAGCTCCCGTGCTTTTTTAATGAGCTCTTCGTTTGCATTTTTGAGTTTTACCACCCGGTGATCGATATACGCTGAATCTTTCCCGATCTGTTTTTTTGTGTCTTCCAGTGCAATTTTTACCGAGGAGGGGGCAGGTCCGCCGGGAGCCCCCCGGACCGAAATGGAAAAATTCACATCAAGCACATCATCGATATTCTTCTGGGTGAGCCCCTTTTTCAAAAGTGATATCCCTCCTCCCACTTCCTGTGCCGATTCTTCGAGCGTTGCAAGGGAAAGGTTTCCTTTCTGGACAGCCCTGCCTACGATATTGTGGGCAGTACGGAAGGGGAGCCCGTAGTTCCTGACAAGGGTATCAGCAAGTTCGGTTGCGGTTGAAAAACCCTTACCTGCCTCCTCCTTCATGCGCTCAGGATCAAATGTTGCACTCGAGAGCATATCGGTTAAGAGTCGCAGGCTCACGGTTACATCCCGGGTGCCCCGCCAGAGATGGGGAGTGAGTTCCTGCAGGTCACGGTTGTAACTCATGGGAAGCCCCTTTACGGTCATGATTGCGCCGGCAAATGCACCAAAGACGGATCCGGACTTGGCCCGCATAATTTCTGCGGTATCAGGGTTCTTTTTCTGCGGCATAATTGAGGAAGTTGAACAGAACGCATCATCAAGGCTGACAAACTTTACAAAGGATGTGCTCCAGAATATCAGGTCCTCGCACAGCCGGCTCACCGTGGCCATCAGGATGGAAAAGTCGGCAAGGATCTCCAGGGCAAAATCCCGGGCAGCCACAGCGTCCATTGAGTTTATTACCAGCCCGTCAAAACCCAGCAGGGCCGCCGTGAATTCACGGTTAACCGGGTAACCGGTGGATGCAAAGGCTGCGGAACCAAGGGGCGACCGGTTCACCCGCACATATGCATCCCTGAGCCGGTCGAAGTCCCGTGAAAACGCCCCTTCATACGAGAGGAGATAGTGGGCAAGCGTGGTTGGCTGGGCGTGCTGCATATGGGTGAACCCGGGCATCGCAGTACCGGTATGCAGCCCAGCAATGGTGACAAGAACTTCGCGGACCCTGAGAAGTGCCGACATCTGTCCGAGAAGCTCTTCGCGCAAACGGATCCGGATACAGGTAGCCACTTCATCGTTCCTCGAGCGACCCATGTGCATACGCCCGCCGGCGTCAACACCAACGGATTCGATCAGGAACGCTTCTATTCCCGCGTGAACATCCTCAAACCGGTCGTCGAATACCTCATCAGGAACACCTTCGTCAAAAAGTTTCAGTAATGCGGGAAGGAGCTTTCGGGTGATCTCCCGGTCGATGATCTTCTGGTTATCCAGCATCAGGACATGAGCGAGATCAACAAGTACGTCTGCATCAGCAATGCACCGGTCGGCATGCATCGATGAAAGGAATGTCATAATCTCTCCTTTCCGCTCCCCGGAGAGCCTCCCCAGCCTTACCCTGTCGGTCCGCATCCTTGTTTCTCCTGATTTTATTCATTATTTTATTGGCTGGACATTGATTAAAGCCACGCCTTACGCGCTGCAAGCTCGATCGCACGCTGGACGGATCCTCTCGGGATAATTGTCGCTACCGGGACATGCACGAGTTGTTCTATGACGCTCGATACAATAGGTGCGCACACGATTGCAATCGCCCCTTCACGTTCAGCTCTCACCGCGGCGACAATGGCATCTTCCATGGTGTGAACAGGGTATTCCCGTACTTTCCTCCGCTGGCCGTCAACATCGGTTACCCGTTCCTGCACGCTCTCCAGTACCGAACGAGCTACGATCAGGCCGATAAAATCCTCCTCACTGGAATGGTAGAACTGGCGGAGGGCACGTATGATCGCCCTCAACGTGGAGAGGTTAGGAGACCGTTTGCCATGCATAATTTTGTACAATGAGCTCTGGGCGATTCCGCTCCTCTCGGATAATTCCCGGACAGTGATGCGCAGATCGCGCCGGAGAAGATCGTTGAGAGTCGATACAAATTCTTCATCCGAATGAAGTGCTGCGCGCATGAGGCGGTTTATTGGATCGGCCTGTACCATACAAAATACAATTGGGTTAAATCGGGAAATATTTTCCCCCGTTGTCGTGGAATGACTGGACTCTTTACTGGACTTTTATATCATTAAACTATCCCAATTATAGAATTTTATTGGGAAAATTGGGACAATTATAGATAAAATACAGCCAGATCGGGTACTTTTTTATGATGACCCGCCAATAGTTTCCGCATGAAAGCAATGAAAATTATGGCAACTGCGCTTATCGCAGTGATCTTTTTGCTGATTATTGCCGGCTGCACCCAGCCTGCAGGAAACACCCCCACAATGACTCCTACCCAGACCCTGTCTTCGCAGACATCGGTGGGAATCCTCTACAGCAAAGGAGTTGGGCCCATGCCCATGCTGCTTGCAACAAAACAGGTCGACGGGTATATCGCCTGGCAGCCGTTTGTGTCTATTGCAAGTGAGAGCAATATCGGCAAAGTTGTCGATTATTCAGGCCAGCTCCCTCCTGATGACAGCAACGTCAATCATCCCTGTTGCATCCTGTTTGCGAGTGACAATCTCATCAGCCAGAATCCCGATATCGTCGCAGCGGTAAGTGCCCTTACGCAGGTATCAAGCAAATACATCATCGACCACCCGTCAGAGGCCTCGCAACTGGAAGCTTCGTTCCTTGTAGGGAGCAGCAACTTCACCTACGGCAATATCACGGTCCCGTCAGTTGATGTCCTTGACGATGCGTTTCCGACGGTAAAGTATACCAACGATCCCACACCGGAATGGATCAACGCCACCAAAAGGTTTGTCGCAACCCAGATCCAGCTCGGGTACGTCACCAGCAACCTGAAGAACTCAACATCTGCCCAGCTCGATACCCAGTTATTTGCATTCGGACCCTACCAGGATGCAAAACAGATGTTGGCAAACGGGACTTTAAAGACACCGGCGAAAACCACCAAACAGATCACCATCGGGTACCTGAATGGCGATATGCACTCGGCAGCCCTTCACATTGCCCTTAAAAAGTGGCAATACTTCAACGACACGTACGGTGTTGCCCTTAAGCCCCGTGACCCGACTATGGCGCGGCCCGACATGGCAGATCTCATTGTTAACGGTGTGACAGTAGCTCAGGTCAAGCTGGTTGGCGGGGATGCAGGCCCCCAGGTTATGCAGATGGCTGCAACCGATATTGTCCAGATGGGATACGTGGGTGTGCCGCCGGCTATCGCAGCAATCGACAAGGGGACCCCCGTTAAGATCATTAACCCGGTCAACACGGAAGGATCCGGCCTTGTTGTCGATGTCAACGCACCGGTTACCGACTGGAACAGTTTCGTGAACTGGTCACAGCAGCGATCGGCAGCCGGTAAACCCTTAAAGATTGCCGCACCCGGGAAAGGATCCATCCAGGACGTCATGCTCCAGTACGCTCTTCGGGACAGTGGGATCTCGTTCAAAGAAACTTCGTGAGATCTTCAATCCCGCTCATCTTTTTTATTCCGCGGTTCTACAGTAGTACAGGAATACCGTTCAATGAACCGCAGCATTTTCAGGCCAGGTTCGATTCCCTGGCGTTCCGCATTAAAGTTCCTCCTTCCGGTTGCCATCATCATCGGCTGGGAAGTCCTTGCTATCATCCTGGATAACCAGTTTATCCTCCCCCGCCTTGAATCCGTCTTTGCCGTACTCATCAACCCTTTCAGCGGTGAACTCACCTTTGGTTCAGGCAGTCTTGTCGATAATGCAATTATCAGTCTCGGGAGAGTTATTGCCGGGTTTCTGGTTGCTGCCGTACTGGCGATACCGCTGGGGATCGGCATGGGGCGTTCGCCGATTATTCACGAGCTGTTCGATTCCTTCCTGCAGCTCCTTCGCCCGATCCCTCCGCTTGCCTGGGTCCCTTTAGCCCTTGCATGGTTCAAGATCGGCCTGTTGTCCATGGTATTCATCATAGGGATGGGTGCGTTCTTCCCGATCCTTCTGAATACTCTTGACGGGGTGAAAGGGGTTAAGAAGACCTGGATTGAAGCAGCCGAGATCCTCGGGGCAAAAGAGCGCCAGATCCTGTCCCGGGTAATTCTGCCTGGCGCGGCACCCACTATATGGACCGGGTTGCGGGTTGGATTCGGGATTGCATGGATGTGTGTCGTTGCCGCCGAGATGATGCCGGGTACGAACTCCGGCCTCGGGTATCTGATAATCTCGTCGTATAACTTTGGGCAGGTGCCGGTCATTATTGCAGGTATGGTAGTTATCGGCCTGATCGGGATCGGGTTTGACTACCTTTTCAAGATCGTGGAACAGCGCTCGTTTGCATGGAGGGAGCTCGAACGATGACCCTGAAGATAGACCACCTTTCGAAACGTTTTGTCAAAGGGGGGCAGGAACAGGTAAATTCGCTCTCGGATATCAGTTTCGAAGTGGAAGATTCGGAGTTCATCTGTATCCTTGGCCCGAGTGGTTGCGGGAAGACGACGCTCCTGCGCATTATTGCCGGCCTCGATTCCCCGAGTTCAGGCCAGGTCCTGATGAATGGCAGTGTCATCGATAAACCCAATCCAAAACTGGGCATGATCTTCCAGGATTACTCCCTGTTCCCCTGGCGCACGGTAAACGGGAATATTGCATTCGGACTCGAGATGCAGGGCACAAAGAAAGACCGGATTCAGGCCACCACAGAAAAATATCTCTCTCTTGCCGGGCTTTCCGGGTTCGGGAACAGTTACCCCAATGAATTATCCGGGGGGATGCGCCAGCGGGTTGCAGTAATCCGGGCACTTGCCGTTGAACCCGTAGTTCTCCTTATGGACGAGCCGTTCGGTGCACTTGATGCCCAGAGCCGGAACAAGCTCCAGCACGACCTGATCGACATATGGGAAAAGACCCGGAAAACCATTCTCTTTGTTACCCACAGCGTTGACGAAGCGGTCTTCCTTGCGGACCGGATTGTTGTTCTCTCTTCCCGCCCGGGGCACATCAGTGAGATCGTACCGGTTCAGCAGCCCCGCCCCCGGGATCGTACCAGTGTCGAGTTCGCAAAAATTCGGCGGCACGTTCTTGAACTTATCAACCAGAACATTCCCGTCCAGTAAGGTTTAATACGCCGCATCCCCATTTTATAAAAGCAGTTTGTGGAGCGTACCGGCATACTTATCTGATCATTTCCTGATAGTTATGCCCGCTTTTAACACTAGTTCACAGGAGTAAGACGCGATGGTCAGAAAACCGGCAAAGATGTACAGGAACATTTCAAAGAAAGCCTATACGCGACGAGAATATATGGGTGGTGTTCCGGGGAGCAAGATTGTACAGTTCGAGATGGGAAACCTCTCCCAGGAATTCCCGACTGAAGTTGACCTGATTGTTGAAGAGTCATGCCAGATCCGGCACAGTGCACTTGAGGCTGCCCGTATTACGGTCAACCGCAGGCTGATGAAAAGTGTCGGCAGGTCAAACTTCCATTTCAAGGTCCGGATTTTCCCACACCACGTCCTGCGTGAGAACAAGCAGGCAACCGGCGCCGGTGCAGACCGTGTGTCAGAAGGGATGCGTCTTGCATTCGGAAAAGCCGTCGGTACCGCAGCCCGCGTAGATGCAAACCAGAAAATCCTGACGGTCTACTCCACTCCCCAGTACCTGGAAAAAGTCAAGGACGCTCTTAACCACGGCGGCCACAAGCTCCCGACCCCTTCGCACCTCAAGGTCAGCGAGATCAAGGTCAGCGGCAGGATCGTCGCAGCACCGAAGCTTGTGGGCGAGAGAGTAGTAGAAGCCCCCAAGGTCGAGGAAGTCGCAGCAGAACCCGCCAAGGGACCCGCCGAAGCACCCGCAAAGGGTGGCAAGGCCGGAGCGACGGGTAAGGGAGCGGCAGCCGCAGCAGCAAAGGCAGAACCTGCCAAGGCCGATGAGAAGAAAGGCGCAGCTCATGGCCCGTCTCACGGAAAGGGCGGTAAGGATAAGAAGTAATTTTTTTTATCAGATACGTTTTTTTTGGTTTTTTTTCAATAGTTTTCCTTACTTACGAATGTGTGCTCGGGTAAGGTATTGGTACGGAAAAAGAATGTACCGATAATATAGATTTTTTAAGGAATTTCTTTGAGTTTTTGGGCGACTTCTGATTGCAGATCCTTTGGCAGGCACAAACAATGGAAGATGCCGGGGAGGATCTTTTTCATCACTTCTTTGCCTTTTGGGGTTTTAACAAAATCAACGATTGCCTTCTGACCCTCGGGTGATGAGAGATAAGTACGGATCATTTCCTGTCCCTGGGGAGATGCAAGATATGAGGTGATTATTGATTTCATGGGATCGATGGTTACCACGGCTCCTTGGATTGCTTATGGGAGTTGACCGGGATGGTGGATAAAGGGAGTGGGATGCTGGGGTGTGTGAAGAAGTAAGATTTTTTCTTTCACTCCGCGAAAATGATCCCTTTATTACGGTAAGAATCTTGTGTAAATCAGGGATTTATGAAAGCCCACAGAGGCATTCATGGACGTTTTGCTGTCAATTAAGCCAAAATATGTGAAGTCAATTATTGAGGGGGATAAGCGGTACGAGTTCCGGAAAAAGATCTTCAAAAACCGCGAGATCAACCGGATTTACATCTATTCTTCATCACCCGTGAAAAAAATCGCAGGGACGTTTGAGATCGGGGGCATTCTGGAAGATCATCCGTGTGATCTATGGGATATGGTGAAAGAATTTGCCGGCATCGATAACAGGGATTTCTTTGCATACTTTGAGGGAAAGTCACAGGCATTTGCAATAAAGATTCAGAACCTCCGGGAATTTAGCGAACCGATCGATCCGTATGAAACGATGCCGGGATTTGTGCCGCCGCAGTCGTATTGTCATATGGACGGGGAAAAGTGTCTGGCAGCCCAACGATGACGCATCAACCGCAACCAAAACAATGCTTCACAATCGGCTACGGGAATTACCCGATTGACCGGTTCATCACCTTTTTACAAAATATCAATATCGATTTGATCATCGATGTCCGGAGTTCTCCGTACAGCCGGTTCAATCCGCATTTTAACCGGGAAAATCTTGAAAATTCCTTAAACCGGAGTGACATCGGTTACCGGTACCTGGGAGATAAGATTGGAGGAAGGTATACTGATCCCAGTCTACTTTATCCTGACGGTACGGTCAACTACCGGAAAGTTCAGAATACGGAAAAATTCCAGGAAGGTATTAATGATGTGTTATCGATAATTTCCAGCGGGAAGAAGCTTGCATTGATGTGTGCCGAGAAGGAGCCGGAGCGATGCCACCGGTTTGCTTTGATATCGCCGGTTCTTCAAGCCAAGGGAATTTCTGTAATTCACGCCCGACCGGAGGGAAAGTTGCAAACGAATGAGGAATTGGAGCAGGAGTTGGTCAAACCGGTTGGGGATAGTAAGCAGACAACGATTATTGATGATCCTGTTGATCAGATTGAGATTATGTATGAAAAACTGAATAAGAAAATCGCCTATAANNAAAATGGGAATGCATTCAAAGCAGGACACCGAACCGGGGAATACCAGAATGACTGAACCAGAACAGAGTGGAGGGCAGGATGTATCCCCGGGGGAAGGCACTGAATATCTTGCCGGCGGAATCGAGCTGCACGCCCGGATCGTGGAGGAAGCCGGGAAGCCGGGAGTTGACTTTATCTGCGAGCCTACCATCCGTGACCGGGAAATTCCTGAAGAGATAGCAGAATATAACCAGGCAATAGAGGAAATGTGCAGGGAGACCGTGGCAAATTTCCCCGACTCAAAGAGTCTCGCACGATTTTACCGGGAGGTGAAGAAGGACGGCTCACGGAACCGGTGCTGGTACCGTGTTACCGTGACCGCCCGGGTCGGCGCCGATGAGCAGATCAAAGGGCATGTCTCTGATGCAATCGACCCGGCTTTCCTCCGGGCTGATCCCCACGTGAGGTTCCGGGCGAGGCAATTGCGGGCGATGCTGCAGCGGGGGATGGGGTAGGAGGCACGTCTCTTTTTATAATTAAGGATCGGATGAAAATTATCCTCAATCATTAGAAAAACTATTCTCATTGATCTGACTGCTAGATGTTTTTCAGGTATACCCAAAAATTTGCAATTGTTACGGCTCACACCCCATAAGGAACATTTTTGTTCCTACCAGAAAATCAATAAAAATTGTCCGTTTGGCCTGGAAATCTCCCAATCCTCTTCTTTTCCTTTTAATTATTTTTTATAATCAAAGCTCATCTCCTCTAACATTTCATGATGGTATGTCAAAGGGGCCCCGGCGACAATGAAGAACAGGAGAACATGACAAAAAAAAGACGAATGGAGGAAAGAATCATGAACGAACATAACGCAACCGATGAAGAAAATCAGGAGCCGGCCCTGGCAGGATCCAATCAACAGGACACCGGGGAGCATTCAGCAGATGGCGAAGAGGCCCGGATTGTGAAACGTAAACGAACCCCCCGGCGCCTTGTCGAACGGGTGACAGCATTGCGAGGACTGGGTATTGCGCATCCCAGGGATCCAAAGAGCATGCTCCGCCGCCAGACCCTCGTGGACATCAAAAGTAAGGATGCTGAGATCCCGTATGTAAAGTTCGAGACTGCAATCCGCGACCTCGTCTGCTCCCTGATGGAACGGCAGGACCGGATGAACGAGGAGATCTTTATCAAAATGAATGATCTCGGTTACCGGGTTGGGGATATCGAGGAGAACCATCCGGCTAGAGGGGAAACCCCATGAGCCGTGGACGGCGCCCGCGTAATGCAATTGATGAAGCTGTGGAAATCGCCGGACGGCGTGGGAACGTGGAGCAGGTGACTGGTAAACGGGGTTGTGCCTACGATTTCATCATTATCGAACAGGACCGGAACGTGTTTGTGAAAGTGAAACGTTCGCAGACCTCGTTCACGTATGTACTGGAGATCCTGCAGCGCTACCAGCGGGAGATTGCAAGCCTTCACAGCATGGCTCTGACAAGTATAATGGCCCGGGAATTCTGGGTCCGGTCTCAAAATGGGACATGGCAGTTCTTCCAGATCCGCTGCGATTCCGTACTCGAGATCCGGGCCGATGGATTATATATTCCTCGTGAATCTCTCCCAGTGATGACGATAGACCTGTCAGGTGCTACTGCTGAAGGTGCAGCCGGCCCCCTGTCTCCGTCGGATAATGGAGAATAACCCCCTTTTTTGGCACCCTCCGGGAGAGTATCTCTGCAGGGACAATCCGGGCCCTTTAAGGGCTCCGTTCCCCCTCTGGATCGATCTTTTTGGTAATATACCTGCAAAAAACAGTACACTTTTACACATTTTTTTCAAATACGCTATTTCCCTGGAATCCAGGCTAAACTGGGCAATTTCCTTTGAGTTATAAAACGTTAATGGACGCTAATGGGAGGCGGAAAAGCGGGTGCCTGGGGGTGCAGGATGGGGTAAAGGAAAAGAAGGGCTGTTTTGGGGGTACCGTCAGATTTCCTGATCATAACTCCATAACAGGTTTTTTTTGAGAACGAGAAACCCTCAGGAATCAAAGATGTCCAAAAAATAAGCAAGCGGAAAACTCCTGTCTTCCGTTGTTTCCCTCTAGTCTCGTCCCTCTTATCTCCAGGAAATAAGTGAACATAGTCACAGAATGGTTTCAATGGGTTCTCTCTATCCGGCAGTATGCATTTAAAGGATGACCCCACTTGCCGGAAAAACGAGGTTTAACGTCAGGGTCAGTAAAGACATAATTGTGCTGACTTATTGGGAGTATTTTTGGGAAGGGACATGGATTCCTTGTATGGGTCTGCTATGAACGAGGGTCAACTATCATGAAGGATGTTGTCGAAGTCGAAATTACCGTGCCTCAACAGGAACTGGCCGGGCTGTTTGCCGATCCCCACAACAGTCCGAAGTGGATGCTCGATCTGGAGCGCTATGAGCCGGTGAGCGGAAAAGAGGGCATGCTGGCTCTATGTATCGTCTGGTACCAAAGGTAGGAGAGAAGGTTTTCCTTGCTACCGTGGTTGAACGGAACCTGCCCGGTGAGCTCAAGTTGCACCTACAAGCGTCAGGGGTTGATGTTGCAGTCACGGGCACCCTGATCGCTCTCTCGCCAACGAAAACGAAACTGATTTCCGAAGAAATCTTTACTTTCAAAGGTCCAGATAATGCGACAGTCAGTCCATCCGTGAAAGACGCAATACATGCCGCACACAGCCGCCACATGGAGGACTTCAGGATCTTTGCGGAACGATGGTATCATGAACACGGACACTAAACGCGTCCATTCCCGGAATTGCGGGAATGGTTTTTTTTGATCCGGGATCCACACCTGAGTTTGCCCTTCACTGTGCAGAGTGCAGGCACCCCCAACCTCTATATCTTTCCCGATATCAGTATAGTCTGAATGAAGATTTCGGAACCTTCCTATATCCATACCGCACTTGCCGACGCTACATTCGAGGCATACCGAAAAGCCGTTATTCGTCTCCCGCCGGATGTGCTGCGGGTTATCAAAAGGGCAGCCGCTGCAGAGACAAACGCCGTAGCACGCGGTGAGTTTGCCAATATCCTGAAAAATATAACCGAGGCAGAGCGGCTCGGGGTACCGCTCTGCCAGGACACCGGTGTCCCGGTCGTGTACCTGACCATTCCTCCCGATGTTCCCCTGACCCGGGACCTGCATAAGGGAGTGGCTGAAGGTGTCCGCCGGGCAACCCGGGAAATACCGTTGCGTCCCAATGTCGTTGACCCGCTCTCGCGGCACAACACCGGGGACAATACCGGAGTGGGAATGCCGGCGATCCATATACAGCCCGGTGACAAGTTCACCGTTACGGTCCTGCCCAAGGGTGCGGGTGCCGAGAACGTATCAGCGATTACGATGCTGCTGCCCATGCACCAGTACGGGATTGAAGGGTTCATTGTCGAGACTATGCTGAAGGCTGAAGGAAGGCCCTGCCCCCCGGTAGTTCTCGGGGTCGGGATTGGCAGCACCTTCGATGGTGCT
>PMDE01000041.1:0-47117 GCA_003154335.1 Methanoregula sp.
CGACATTTCCCGAAGTAGAGATTACATACCAGACATGCACCCCGGGTCGATCCTCATTCCTGGGAGTGGGAACAGTTTTGAAAAATAACCTGAATACAACGGTAAGTGGCGACTTTATTTTAAAAGGATACAACAAGTCTGGCGGATTGCTTGGCACTTTTAAACAATCCATCACCATTCCTCCGCTCGGGGATAAATGGACAGGAATCGTTATGTATGGGTTTGATTATCACAATACATCTTCAATGTCAATCGAATATCCAGGACTTTCACCAACCCTGCCGCCGAGAGAAATCTCGGGATTCCCATGCCCTGTAATCAGGGAAGTGTGAGCCGGATGTTAATTCGAGATGTTTTTTGGTTCCTGACTCTGTATTAATTTTGATCCCCCCAAGAGGAAAATTCCTGTTTCGGCCGGATTACCTCCCGATGCGTCCGAAGAATGTCTTTGAGCTGACAAAGTTTGTCTTTTTTTTGTTTGGCGCTCGGTACCAGAATATGTTCTTCAGGGGAACCGGTGAACCGGAAAATGTACCTGATTTTCAGGACAGTGAAGAGGGTTAAAGCATATTCTCAGGTTCTTTTACGAAAGGTAAATTCCCGTGATTTAACAAAATACCGGAAAATAAATTACTATATTATAAACGAAAATGGGATTTGAGTGAGATTGTTACATGCCGGGATCTGTCGCTCATATGCTCATCTTTGAGGATGTGTATCTAAACTTGATAATGACAAGGATTGGGGTGATTTGGTCAGAATCCTCAAAGAGAATATGAATTATGGGCGATTGGGTTCCCTTAGCCCGGATTTGCCATACTATGACGGAATCCTGAACACAGCAGCTTCGTTTCTGATATACAGATCTTTTAGACCGGTCCCCATAGAAAAATGGTCTGGTCAGATGCACTAAAGAGCACCTCACCTGTTTCCACTGAAGATGATTGAGATTGCCTGGAGGGAATCAGATCCGGATGACGGGGATTGGGATGAAATTGCAAAAAAACAATGGGCGTTTATCATCGGATTTCTTACGCATATGGTGACAGACCAGACGATTCATCCTTATATCGACAAGATCGCGGGACAATACTACAGGAACAAGGAAAGTCGGACTAAGCACAGGAGTGCGAAATATACCAGGATGTAGTATTATTCAATAACAGACATAAAAAAAAGGATTCTCCTTGAGAATTTTGAAATGTGGGTTAATACGGGAGCAAAATCAGGAAAAACAGAACCATACTTCAGGGTATTCTTACAAAAAACATTCATCGAAACCCATGCCATCTATCCGTCTGAAACAGAAATCGAAAAGTGGGTCAGGGGATTGTTATTCGTATATAAATTTGCGAAAAAGTTTGGGTTACCCTGTAAATATGCAGATATAGATTTCCGGACCCACAAAGAAAAAATCTGAAAAGTGTAAAGAATACTGGTTGAATGCAATTTTAACGACAAATAAGTCGTATGAAGATTATTATTCAAACGCCGTAGAACTTGCTTCGATATACTGTAAAGTGGCAAACAAACTCTTCGAAATAAATCATGCTGATTTTAAGGATGAACATCGAAGACAATTTTTAAAGATTGTAAGAAATGCCGATTTAACAAATCCTTTGGACAACCATGTCCTGGAAGATGCAAAAAATGCATATTCAGAGTGTTAAGGAAGATAGAATTTTTTCATCAACTCCTATTTCAAGAAAAAGGGTTATCCATGTTTTTTCGGTCAGGCTCTGATTTTTCCAAAATGTTCTCCCGGTTGAACAACAACAACATTCCGGTAATGAAAGTAAAAGATCCTGCCGGTAATGATCACTATTTTTTACAGTAGAACCGTCAAATCTGGCCAATAGTATTCCAGCAAGGTGAGAAAATGCAGGATCTCTACGATCAAATCGGGCGATTTTTGGTTCTCCTGTCAGCTAATGAACAGTTTTACGGATTTTAAAAAATTTCAGAAAATTCAAAGAAAATTCTTATCCTGTTACCTGACACCATGAGAACCAGCGCTAATCAGGAGAAGTAATGGCTGATGAAAGATTTTTTTTATCCGGAAACATAAACAGGCATAACCCGGATTAAACCCCGTGAATGATAAAAAAGGTTCCCTACCGGTTTTTTTTACAAGAAATGTTTTATTCAATACGGTACGTATGGTTCATGAGGAGTGGATCATGGTCATTTCAACATCTGATAATCTGCGTGCCCTCTTTGAAAATATTAAATCTCTCGGTTTTTTTGGGAGATTATTTGGCTGGAACCGGATCCTTGTCATTAATTCCGCTGCAGTCAATGAACTCAACACTCTCAATACCGAACTCAATGCTCTCTACGAACAGAACCGTATGATCCAAAACCAGCTGCGGGCGGCCTTCCAGGAAATGGATCACCAGAAATCACTGTTTTCTGACTTACGGGCTGATTATGAGATTCTCAGGAATACAAACATTACCACGTCCCAGGAACTCAGGAACCGGGAAGTTGAACTGGGATCTCTGAGTGAATCGGAGCATCAAAATGTCCAGCGGATTATCACTCTGGATAAAGAAATCAACCAGAAAAATTTCGAGCTCCAGAATTTTATCCAGGAAAAAATAGAAAAAGAGCGTCAGTTGTCAGCATTCACAAAAGCAGACCAGCAGAAACAGGAACAGTATGAGCACAGGATAACCGAACTCAATGCCCTGAAAAAGCAGCTTGATGACGACAGGATCCGGCTTCAGCAGGAAAGAGAGGATGCAATCCGCACCGGGTTTGAAAAGATGAAGACGACCTGGAAGAATCATGAAAAGAACGTCGAAGAATTTATCCGGGGGATCTGCACCCGTCACCAGATTGAATATATCGATAAAGAACAGCTGCCCTTTCCGGGAAAACCCGATAATACCTTAAAAATCTCCGGTGAATTCGTCATCTTTGATGCAAAGAGCCCGCTATCAGATGATCTTGGGAATTTCCCGGCTTATATTAAGGCACAGACGGAACAGCTGAAAAAATATGTAAAAGAAAAAGGTGTAAATAAATCGCTCTTCCTTGTAATTCCCACAAATACGCTGGATTGTATCGACCAGTTCTACTATAATCTTGCGGATTATGTCGTGTATATCGTTACAACGGACGCCCTGGAACCGGTCATTATGAGCTTAAAGAAGATCGAAGATTATGAATTTACCGAACAGCTGAGCCCTGAGGAACGCGAGAACATCTGCCGGGTGATCGGGAAATTTGCGCATGCCACCAAGCGCAGGATCCAGATTGACAGCTATTTCTGTGGTGAATTCATCAATATTCTCAATAACTGCGAGTGCCTGCCGGATGAAATTCTTGAAAAAACGGTCGAGTTTGAGAAATCCGACAAGATGAACCCTCCCCTGGAGAAACGTGCAAAGATCATATCTCCCGTCCAGCTGAGAAAAGATGTCCGGCGTATCCGGCAGGAAGCTGACGCCCAGGACATTGATACAGGAGTGAGCGGGGCAGTGATGGAGAAATTACCCCTGTACAGAACAGGGGATAAGAGCACGCTGTACATACAGGATCCTGAAAAAAGAGAGTGATTTTTCGGTTTAAATTCCTTTTATCATGATTTGACATTCAATGCACGGCGACAATAAATGGAGACTATGCCTGTCCCTTTATCTTCCCGGGGTTTAGTATTCCTAACGTAAATAATCGATATGTACTTATTGCCGGTATTTTGTTAATTGCAATTGTGAAATTCATCTTCCGGGATAGCAGAAAACCCAAAAGGCATTTTGCTGTGTGAGACCGTTCCATAAGTTACGCTCCAAACCAGACGGGGCAAAATGAAAGTCTCCCGTACACAGCAGCACATGGTCTACTCTTTCGAAACCGTGGTCGTACCGATAAGCCTTTTTGCCTGCAGGCTGCAACCTTTCCGAGTGGATGCACTCTCCCATGCCCTGATAGCCTCAATCGTGTTCTCTGCTTCCGGGCTTACGCCTCTCATCCCGTTCGCTGTCTTAGGGACGGTGATACCGGATGCAGACATCTTCTTTCCGGCAATTTCTAACCGGAACCCCTCTCTGTACCTGTTCACCCACGGCGGGATCACGCATAGCATGGCCGGGGTGTTCATCTTGTCCTTAGTCGCGTACGGTATAGTCATTCTACTCGCTGCAGCGGCGATTGTCGTTCCTGGAAGTATTATTGCTGCCGGGATAAACGGATTTGCAGCAATCTTTACCGGAGCTCTTCTGCACCTCACGATTGATGTTGCTGCCTTGCCGGGCATCCCTCTCCTCGCCCCAATCTCCGACCGGAAATATACATTGGGGGTCCTTCCCGGCCCGAGTTTGTTTCTCGCCGCAGCAGCGCTCGTACTCATCGGAGTGGTAACATTCTCGTTCCTCTCCCGTTCTTCCGCAATCCTGCTCTACGGTGTGGTGGTCGTTCTTTATATCACCCTTCGGGCTGCCGTGTTCATCATCGCCGGGGTAAAACTTCCCGGCTGGAAGATCCCGACGATCAACCCGCTCCGCTGGCTGGTCATCAGGGAGAATACAAGTTCATACATGATCCGGTATTATACCCTTTTCCGCGGGTACTCTGATGAGGCTGTGTACGCAAAGTTTCGGGACACGGGCACCAGTGATCTTGCGGCGGCTTCATCCTTCCCGGAGGTCCGCCGCTTCTTCTTCTCTTCTTTGATCGTAACTGCCGAACGCTGTGGATCGGTCCTGGTTCTTACAGACCCTCTCCGGGAGAAAGGATACCTGCCTTACCCGGTAAAATACAAACAGGTTGCTGTGAAGTTGGATTGAACGCCTGATACCTGCTGCATTCCGAAAGGGTTCATTGTTTTGTATGGTGTTAGTCACAAAAGCTATGCCCGGTCAATTTCCCGCGTATTTTGTTCGCAGAAGGTACCAGTTTTCCTATCAGCTTTCCTCAATACCGAGAAGCAGCATTTCCACGACGTTATTCGCAATCCCTTTGACTTTGAAGGTCACCAAAGGGTCGTTTTTGAAATATTCCGTATCGGTATTCGTATTAAACTTCCGCTCCATGGGTGCGGTAAGAAACACCAAAGGGGGTAAGGACGTACCCCATCTGCTGGAAATACAAGCAGATATCTATGGCGGTCTTTGATGCTCCTTCTTCATGCCCGGCCACTGCGATTCCCATTATCCTGCCGTCAGTCAGGCCAGGCTTTTTTAAGAGGAAAAGGTTCTGGATGCAGTTCAGGGGGTTCGAGAAAATCCATGAGCCGGGCTGCCATATTTTGCCGGTTTATCGCAGATGCAACAATGACCTCCCTTGAGGCAATGATCATCTCATGGAAAACGAGCATATCGTCCAGTTGGTCCTGCACGAGTAGCTGCAGACATTATCCCGCATATAATAACAGCACCGGCAGTGATTGATGGTAAATTCATTGAGGTTAAAGCACCGGTAACCGATACCTTTTTTACTGAGTACCTCTTCGATGAGGTCGATCATGTATCCGGTATTGTTTGCCCGGTGATTGCTCCTATTCAGCAATACAGCTGCTCGTTCCGGTACTCCCCAGACAAAACCCAACTTCCTCTTTACGGTCGATAAAACAAGGGCATATTCAGCAGATGCTGTGTCCTGTCCCCGTCTTCCTTTCCATGTTCAAAGATCCTCCAATTCGATTCTCAATTTATTTAAACATTTTTATGAAAAATTCACGTTTTTACCGTCGCCGGTACAAAAGGATGAAACACTTAATTAATCGCGAGATCACTGAAATGCCCCGGGTGTAGTTCACATTCAAAATTATGAGCGGTAACCGGATCGAAATGGCCGATTCGGGTCTCTGTTCACCGGGAGCAGCCGGGAATAAAAGCCTCCACCCATCAAAAGGGATTATCCCGGGAGGGGCAAAAAAGAATTATCGCCAGGATACAGGGGATAGACATCTTCAACGCAGACCTGCCTTTTTTGTCCTGCCTTACCGGCATTTGTTTACCCGATTGCCGTGAGTATCTCACTGGTCTTCCTGACCCGGCCCATTCTTTTGAAGATGAAGTTAACCGCAGCGCAATGCTGCTCGGTTGACATGGCAGACATTGCGTCCTCTGCAAAGACTTGCTGGAAGCCGAACTCGTACGCGAACCTTGCCGTACTCTCGACCCCAAGATCAGTCGAGATCCCGCAGAGGACGATCGTGTCAATCCCCCTTCTCCTCAGTTGGAGTTCGAGATCAGTGCCGTAAAACGCTCCCCACTGCTTCTTCCCTATCACGATATCTGATAAGACTGGCGTGATCTCCGGGACAAACTCAGACCAGTCAGGGAGCGGGGGAAGAGGGCGGGAAAATGACAGGTCGCTGTTGACATTCAGTATTGTCTCTTGCGTTGAAACGACGTGCACGAGAAATACCGGCATTCCGTTTTTCCTGAACACCTGAACGAGCCGGGCGGCATTCCTTATGACATCCTGCGCAGGATAGGGCTGCGTGAGCTGTGCAACTATTCCCTTCTGCAGATCAATGACAACGAGGGCAGTTGTTGTTTTGGGTATTTCTGATCCGGGCATGGTCTCACCATGGGAACATAGAGTAAAGGGCCCTATTTATTTACTGTGGTGCAGGGTGGACGGAATTTTGACTGACGGTCAGGGGATCGTTCCATGTCATCGGATTTGTTCTTGAAGTGTATTGACGAAGTTCGATCAATCCGGTACAATCAGACCCAGGTGATTGTGCGTCCACTCTGTTATTTCATGTTCAGAACAGAAAAATTCTAAGGAATTTTGGCATATCTTCATCTATGAATAAGGGATCAAGCCAAAATTTTCTTAATCACGATTTCAAGGTAAATTATTTTCTCATCCGTACTGGATCTCCTCATACACCCAGTTCAACCACTACCCGGTGATCTACACGATCATCTGCCAGGTGAATATTCTTATCCACCTGATCAATTCCGTCAACAACAATTGATCTGACACAGGATCCGGTACCGCAGAATCCAAGGGGTTTTGAGTTCTGAACTACGATATGATACATCGTCGACCGGTAGCGATAATCGATCTGGTAGGATATCCACGTCACCGGAATGCAGGGTTCGAACCTGATGAGATTTCCTGACAGCCGCACCCCGAGAAGCGATTCGAGGATGAGCGTATACATCCATCCGGCTGACCCGGTATACCAGGTCCAGCCGCCCCGCCCGGTATGAGGCGGAGCAGCATAGATATCTGAAGCAATAGCATACGGCTCGGCCCTGTACTTCCTGACATCCTCAGGTGTTCTGCTATGGTGGATCGGACTTAAGAACGGCAAAAGCTCCCACACCTGTTTATGATTCTTCAGGGCTGCAAAAGCCATTACAACCCATATAGCAGCATGGGAAAACTGTCCTCCGTTCTCACGGACCCCGGGGACATATCCCTTGATATACCCTGGATTGACTGGAGATATATCAAATGGCGGGGTAAGGAGGGTTATCAGCTGGTCATCGGGCAGGATGAGGTGCTCATGAACTGATTCCAGGGCAGTTATCTTCCGATCGTCTGAAGCTGCTCCTGAAAGGACCGCCCAACTCTGGGTTATAGAATCTATCATACACTCAGTATTGATAGAAGATCCAAGAGGTTGTCCCGAATCAAAAAATGCACGACGGTACCATGCTCCGTCCCACCCGTCTCTCTCAAGATTTTTCCTAATCCACTCAGCATTCACTTTGCACAATTCAGCAAACGCGGGATCACGGTGGAGCTCAGCAATCTCACGAAACTTCATGAGAAGGTCAAAGAGGAAAAATCCCAGCCATACACTCTCTCCTTTTCCCTCTGCACCAACAAGATTCATCCCGTCGTTCCAGTCGCCGGTCCCCATCAGTGGAAGTCCATGTGTCCCGAACTTCAATCCCCACCGTATCGCCCGTATACAGTGTTCATACAGGGTTCCGGAAGTTGCCGACTGATTAGGAAGATCGTAGTATGAGTCCTCCTCCGGGAGCACCTTTCGTCCTTCGAGGAAGAGGATCTCTTCATCCAGCACACCGGTATCGCGGGTGCTGAGTACATATCTGCTGGTAGCGAACGGGAGCCATAAGTAGTCGTCAGAGCAATGGGTCCTCACCCCCCGGTTCGATGGGGGGTGCCACCAGTGCTGGACATCACCTTCATCAAACTGGTGTCCTGCACAGAGGAGAAGGTGTTTTCTTGTCAGTTCAGGTCTTGAGTGAATGAGTGCCATCACATCCTGCAGCTGATCCCGGAACCCAAACGCCCCTCCTGACTGGTAAAAACCTGACCGGGCAAACAGCCGGGAGGCTATTGTCTGGTAGAGAAGCCATCCGTTGAAGAGCAGATCCACAGATGGGTCCGGGGTAGTAACGGTAACTGCACCAAGCGTCCGGCTCCAGTATTCTTTTACCGCTTTGAGTGCATTACGTGCAGATCCTACTCCACGGTTTTGTAAAACAAGAGCTCGTGCATCATCACTATCCCGTCCGACACCGAGGGTAAAGATAATCTCACGTTCTTCTCCATCAGTAAGCTCACAGACAACCTGCAATGCAGCACAGGGATCAAGACCAGCTCCCACTTTATTTGAGAGCCGGGTCTGCTCCATAGCAGCGGGTTTGTCGGGTGATCCGTTCCGTCCGATGAACTCATACCGGTCACCGGTTACTGTCCGGTTCAGTATGTTGGAGTCAAGAAATGCTACTCTGCCGGGAAATTCATTATTATAAGGATTTTTCGCAAAAATTGCTCCGGAAATCTGATCAATTTCCGTATTCACGAACAACAGGGATCTCGATCTCAGTTCACCGAGGACCCATTCCACATATCCGGTGACGGACAGGAGTCTGCTGCGACCCGATCTGTTCCTGATCAGAAGAGACATGAACTTAACCGGGGAATCAACAGAAACAGATATAGTCAGTTCGGTGCTTATCCCCTGCTCAGAATACTCAAAGACAGAATATCCGAACCCGTGCCGGGTCACGTACTGGTGTGCGCCTCGAACAGGAGATGCGGCAGGAGACCAGAATTTGCCGGTCTCTTCATCCCGGATATAAAGAGCCTCCCCGGAGGGATCCAGGATCGGATCGTTCATCCAGGGTGTCAGCCGGAACTCATGAGCATTTTCACTCCAGGTATAAGCACTGCCAGTCTCTGATACCACGGTTCCGAAATTTTCGTTCGCGAGCACATTCACCCACGGTGAGGGAGTTACCTTCCCATTTCCTGTGTAAATGATATACTCTTTACCATCAGGAGAAAATCCACCGGTGCCATTGAAAAAAAGAAGTTCTTCGCCCGTCTTATCAGGATCGGCTTTTGGCGGAGGATATGGTATCCGTGTTGGGAACAGGCGCGGGACCGCTGTCTCCTCCCAGCCTCTCCGTTCCATCTGCTCAGCCAGCGTACCCCGACGGTCTGAAATAACAGCCCTGGCCACGGTCTGAATAAGGATGCGATCCTCATCGGACATCTGTTCGAGACGCCGGATAAAAATTCCCCCTTTCTGGTTTAATAACTGATAATCCGGACCCTGTGGCATCTGATCCATGATCTCCTCCTGCAGTTCCTGCCGGTATCCGGACTGGTCCTCATTCCAGATCACCAAATCGACCATAAGTCCCTTCATCCGCCAGTATGCATGAGCCTGAACCATCTCTTTGATAAGACCGATCCGGTTCCTGTTCTGTATCCTCACCAGCACGAGAGGGATATCACCAGATATACCATACCCCCAGAGACCTGACTGGCCCCGGCTGTTCTTCAGAAGTACATTACGGTCAGCCCGTCTCGAGGGATTTGCATAGATAACCGAGGAGGCGAGGGTCCCAAATAACTGGGCATCCTGCTCAGTAGCGTTCAATTGTCTGAGCATGACCTGGGCATGAGTCCAGGCCAGCTCTGATACCCGGTCAGCGATGTATTCGTCATGGTACTTCTCGATCAATGCAAATGATCCCTCACGACTTTCACTGACTCCGGTAAAGATATTAACACCGGCGGTCTCCTGTGGATCCAGGGTAATGGTACACCTGATTGCGACGATTGGATCGAGCACTGAACCTGCGGTATCAGAAAGAGTTGAAGAATCGGTCATGGCAACCGGTTTTGAAAGTGAATTGCCCCTTCCGATAAATTTTGACCGGTCTGTCTCAAATGAAATATTTCTTACCTGTTTACCATGAGCGGTCATGAGGTGAAACATCCAGGGGGGATGCTCCCCATCTGATCGTGGCCTTCTCGTAGCGAGAATTGCATTTTTATCCCGTACGAGTTCGGTCTGGACGAACAGGTTGCTGAAAGAGGGATGTGATTCATCGGATGCCGGAAGTGCCATAACCACTTCAGCATAACTGGTAAACTCTATTGTCCGTCGTTTCCATGACCGGTTTGTTACCTGTATCCTTCGCAGTTCCACATCGTCTTCAGGAGAAACAATAATCTCTGTTCGAGTATCAAAATCCCGGTCCCTTCGACGGAATTCCGCACGGGCCTGTTGAAAGATCGTCTGGTATGTATCAGGACTCTTACTGGTTGGCATGTACCCGTTCGACCAGAACTCACCGCTCGCCAGATCTCTGATATAACAGAAGGTACCACTGCAGTCTGCAGTTGGATCCTCCCGCCACCGGGTCACGGCAAGATTGTTCCATCTGCTGTACCCTGAACCGCTGTTGTTCACCATAACATGATACCTGCCGTTCGAGAGGAGATGTACCTCAGGACGGGGGGTATTTGCAGTCGGGAAAATCCGCATCATGGGTCCTGATTTTCCGGTATGTCTATGGACTCCCAAGACTTCCCCGGAATGAGGATAGAAAGGTGTGTTGCGGGGCATCTTCTCCTGGAGAAGCATCATCGTTGCAGAAAGACTCAGATCAGACTCAAATCTCCTCTGCATAGGACGATCTAACAGTACATAGGCTAAAGAGAGCAGAGCCATTCCCTGGTGATGAGCCATAAAGGACTGGACAACCTTGTGGTTCAGGCCCGGGGGCACCCGGGACCGGGTGAAATCCACGGCTTCGTAAAATCCGTAATCTCCCGCATACCCCAGGGATTCCATCTGCTCGAGGTTTATACAGGCTGACACCGGATTTACCATCAGTCCCATCACCGCAGCATAAGGAGCAATGACCAGGTCCTCGGCAAGTCCACGCTTGAACCCTAGGCCGGGAACTCCAAATGCCCGGTACTGGTAGTTCAACATTGCATCGGTGATATTATACCCTGATTCTGATATCCCCCAGGGCACACCCCGCGAGCGGCCATACTCAATCTGCCTGGCAACTGATGCCTGGTACGTGCGATCGAGAAGGGTATTCGGATAGGTCGGCATAAGAAGGAGGGGCATCAGGTATTCGAACATGGATCCGCTCCAGGAGATAAGGGCAGGCTTCCCCCCACCGGTTGTCGTGAGAAGGCGCCCTAGCGCGAACCAGTGATCCTGCGGAAGTTTACCCTGAGCTATACCGATAAAGCTGGTGAGTCGTGCCTCTGATGCAAGAAGATCATAGAAACTGGCATCCCGCCGGAGATCAGTTGCATTATAGCCGATCGAGAGGAGATTGCTCGTTCTGTCATACAGGAATTCGTACTCGATCGTAGTATAGGCAATACACTGATCTGAGAGAACCAAAATCGACTGGATGAGTTCTTCTGCCCGCCCGCCTGAGGTTCTCATCTCCTCAAGAGTCCGGATCAGCCATTCGCGGCCCGGACCAGAGACACCGCCCATATCCAGGGGGGTGTCAATCCATTCCAGCAGGGGACCGACCCTGGTCTGAAGGTCCTGCCTGATGCCTGCAACATCTCTGAGGGAGGGGACCTGGTTGTTCAGCATCTCAAGTTTTCTGATAACCAGAAAAAGATACGGTACCAGGTCCTGGGGGACCTCATCACGGATGGTGTCAGGAGGAGTACCGGGGGATTCCCATGAAGTCAATGTTTTAAAATTCTTTGTATGAGTCTCGATCTGTTGTTTTGTTGCTGCAGCCCACCACCGGACTTCATCATCCGGGTGCGTTGTAAGGGCTGCCTGTAATTCTGATGCAATATTGTCAAGCAGGGAGAGATGTCCTGCAACTTCACTTGTCTGACCTGGCATCCGGGCGGCACACTCTTTGAGCTCATCAATCTTTGACAGGACAGATACCGGCACCACTACCTTACTCTCTCCCATAGCAACATCAAGAGCATCTGACAGGAGGAAGAGTGTATCGGATAACCCGTTGGCAAATCCCTTCGAAAGGACCGGATAACCAGGGAGCTCGTACAGTCCCTGCCTTAATACAAGCAGGTCTCCGACAAGGTTACCACTGTCGACAGTGGAGATATACCTCGGGAGGTGCGGCTCCAGGGTAATGGTATCATACCAGTTGTAAAAATGACCCCGGAATCTCTTAAGCTCCCCCAAGCTGGTCACCGTCTTTTGGGTCCGTTCAACCAGGTCATTCACCGGAATATACCCAAAGTCATACGCGGTAAGACCTGCAAGAAGTGAGAGTCCGATATCTGTCGGGGATGTACGGTGGGCGACGGCCGGAACCGGTTGTTCCTGGTAATTGTCCGGGGGAAGATAATGATCCTCCGTAGTGACAAACGTCTCAAAGAAACGCCAGGTTTTTCGGGCGATGCCCCGTAAAAAACGTTCCTGCCCCCGGGTAAGGCGGGCTGTCCGCGTCCTTAAGGGCTGGCTAATCGACCATGCAATACCCGGCGAAAGGATCCAGGCAAGAGCAAAAACTACCACAGAAGGCGGGGCCGGGCGGTTGAAAGCCAGTCCGAGAAGTAGTGCTGCCCCGATTACTGGTGCCGGCCACATAATCCGGTAGGATCCTTCTACGTCGTAGTTTCCTGTCAGTCCGGCTTCCTGATGGGTAGTCCATTCCAGAAGATGGCGATGAGAGACTAACATCCGCCAGCAGGATCGGAATACTGCATCAAGGGAAACATACGCTTCATACGGGAGGAAGGCCAGGGTAACAAGGGGAACTGCCAACTGGCCTTTGATTACCCGGGGCAAATCACGGATGTGCAGCAGCCAAGCCTGTTCTTCAGGTTTTTTAAGAGCATTCCAACCGGAAATAATTATCGCCGGGACCAGGTACAGTGATGCGATAAAGGCGGTCCAGAACAGGGGATCATTGAGAACGGTCCATGAGAGGATGAGAAAAAGGAATGTTGCGGGCGCTACGAGGCTTCTTCTGATGTTGTCAAAGATCTTCCATCGTGAGAGAAAGGAGAGGGGATTTTTCTCCTTTTTTGAAGATTTGCCTGGGACGGAAAAAAGCAACCATGGCACTATCTGCCAGTCGCCTCGGATCCAGCGGTGTCTTCGTTTGATGTCTGCCAGGTAACTGACAGGATACTCCTCAAATACCTGTACATCATTGACAAGGCCAGTCCTCGCATAACATCCTTCAAGAAGATCATGACTTAAAATAAGGTTTTCAGGAAACCGCCCCTCAACGCATCGTGAGAAGACGTCGAGATCATAGATCCCTTTTCCAATAAACGACCCTTCATGAAAAGCATCCTGGTACACATCGGATACTGCACGGGTATAGGGATCAATTCCCTGCTCACCTCCGAAGAGTGATGCGAACGGGGAAATTCCAGATTCGGATAAAGAGAGAGAGACCCGTGGCTGGAGAACACCATATCCCTCCCGGATCACCCGGGTTTCCGGATCGGGAACCGGTCGGTTGAGCGGGTGAGCAATCGCGCTGATAAGCCTTCTCGCACTGTCCCGGGGGAGCTGCGTGTCTGTATCAAGAGTTATCACATATTTGATACCGGCCAGTATCTCCTGGTTGCCTACAATACGTGAAAACGGGTTTTCCCCGGTACCGGACAGGAAGGTGCTGAATGCCTCGAGGATCCCTCGTTTCCTCTCATATCCCATCCAGACTCCTTCTCCCTCATTCCAGGTCCGGTCCCGGTGCATAAGGAAGAATGCCCCCGGCTTCTCCTCGTCTCTCGCGTTCAGATCTTCAATTCCGGTAGCGAGCAGATCGACGGTCTCAGTATCTCCCGGCAGTTCGCGGGCATGTGCGTTACGAAGATCAGTCAGCAGGGCAAAGAACAGGTTATCGTCCCGGTTTGCTATATACCGGATCTCTAGTGAATCCAGGAGTCCCTGAACATCTCCTGGTCCTGACAGGACCGTCGGGATTACGACAATGGTTCTCCGGTCCCCGGGTATCCCTTTTGAATAGTCCATCTTCGGGAGCGAATCAGGAATGAGCAGAAGTGTAAAACACCAGTTTATGACTGCTATTGCACCCTGGCTGACTGGAAACAGGAGAAGAATCAGGAGAGGCAGGGCAACAAACCTGTCATACGCGACAAGATCTGTATACCCAAAAAAAGCCACGACAAGTGTTATGAACAGGATCCCGAAGAAATACGGGAGTAGGAGATGAGTATATCCTGATCTTCTGACGCGCTCCGGCAAAGAAGGACGAAAGGAAAGCGCTTTTTCAAGAGTGTCCCTTCCGTGGTCGATCAGATAATATCCTGCATGAGACGCACGGGGTTTTCTGTCCTTCAAGCCCCGGCTTTGCGTGGCAAGATCCACTGCTTTGATTGCAACATCACGTTCGGATAACCCTCCCTTTTTTGCGATCTCTTCAACCACGTGCCGGTACCGGTCACGGGTTTCAAAGTCCATCGCAGCATATTCATCTGCGGGGTCCATGCGCAGGGTATGCTCAACAAGACTAACCTGCTCAACAAACTCACGCCAGTCTGTCTTGTCAAGGAGACGAAGACTGTTGATGCAATTCCCTATGGATACCTGATCCGCGGCTTGTGCCTGTGTCTCGGTATAGATCATCTGCTCAATAGTCAGGTTATTCTCAGAAAGTCTCTGTTCGATCCAGTTGAGGGGAAACAGGAGTGCTCCTGTCCGTCCCTGTAATTGTCGTGCCATTTCTCCGACAAAAGCACTGGTCATAGGAGGATCTGACCGGGCCATATCAGCGATAACCAGGATCAGGCTCTTGGGATCATCCCGGGCAACTTCGGTCATCCGGTCCACCCAATGGGTTGCAGAGTCGCGGTCACGTCTGTTGGCTGAGATAATATCTGCAATCCTGCGCAGGTTCTCTATCAAAGAGAGCCTGAACATGATGGGTATGGCCCAGAGTTCTCCAAGCAGGAGAGGCGAGACACTCTGATATGCGTCAATAAAACTCGAGAGTATTTTAGTGTCAATCCTCCCATCGCTATGTGCAATTAATTCCCGGGCGATATGGTATACCCGCGGAAATCCTTCAAGCGGTCCATTATCGAGGTGGGGAAGCCCTTTACTGTAATTTTCCGGGAGATGGCGACGGGCAGTCCTTATCTGTTCTTCAATGAGGTAGAAATTATCTAAAAGCCATTCACCAGCAGGAGCAATCCCGCGATTTGCCTCTATAGCGGCTTTCATCAGGTCATGTGTTTCGAGCAGGACCTTCTCGTTATCAGCAAGTCGCGGAAGGAGACGGTCGCGCCCTTTTCTGGTATCTACCCTGTACGAGCAGGCGGTCTCCCTGGCATGCTGGGCCAGGTGATCCCTGCTATAGAGTTCATCCCTGATCGGGTCGGCATCAATCTGCCTTTTACACAGATCAGATTCAGGTATTTTTCGTTTGAATGCAAATCTGTTCCACAATGCTTTTTGCCTCTCGTAATTTCCGCTTAGTCAAGTTTTGTATTTAGCCATTCATACGAAAGACACCCCCGGATATTATTATATATGGAGTATTGGGGGATCTCAGGGTATTAACGTTAAAAACCTAGATTGTGTCATACATGACTTTCAGACAAATTAATATTTTGATTGCGTCACAAAACTTGCAGATCTACTAACCACATCTGCAGAAAAAAACCTGATGTTTGCATTCCGGCAGGGTTTCCATAATACGTTTGAACAAACGATATAGCGAAGAGGACCAGTCTAAGCTGATTTGACAGCAGGGGGGAGAGGTGCACATCTGCCGGGTTTTGGTAATCAAAGATAATCCATATGTATCATCATCAGGAACAAAAAAAAACGGTTTTGCAGGATTTTCCCTCACCCGGTAAGAACCGGAAAGAAAAATTGGAGCCTTTCAGGTCGTATTTTACTCATATTCATGCTCTGCAGAATTCCTCTTTATCCCTGATGCTTCCCGGGGAGTATGCTGGAATATCCCACGGTGCCGGTGCACGGCACCTCCCAAACCACACCCCATCCTGCTTTCGGTCTTTGTAACACTGCTATATTCGACCTCATCCATTCCCATCGTAAATCGTTGAATAATTCCGGCCCGGTTCCTCATTTTTCCGAATTATGACCTCTAAAATTCGGGGGGTAGGGGAAATGAGGTACAACCATGCTCGTAGCAGGCTCCGGTGTACCAGAATTCTCTGAGGGGGTTTTTGACGGTAAAAAATAGCCCTGGATGACAATAACATCCGGCCTGGTCTTCGGTGAGATGGCTCCTATAAAACAGGATTTCTCCAGAACACAAATTCAGTATAAGGGATCTTCACTGGGGGTTTTTTAATCAGATGTACTTGATCGGCCTCCCCACAAAGAGAATTAAAATATCGCCACTATACAGGGCAACATCAAAACAACGACAGTATATCCAGTCTCGCCGGATGCAGATCCTTACTCAACCCGGTATCGGAATGGTAAGATACGGATTTTCCTCAACAAACCTTATCAGTAATACATAAAACCCTTGAGGGCGATACTCGCTTGAACTCCATGGTCTCAGATTCATCACGACGAAAAGTTCTCATCGTTTCGGCGCTTGGTTCATCGCTTGCCCCCTTCATGGTCTCCGCATTCATAGTTGGCCTGCCATCGATAGGCAGGGAATTCTCGGCAGGTACGGCGATGCTCGGATGGGTCACCAGCGCATTCTTCCTTGCGGCAGCAGTCTTTCTCGTTCCCATCGGGAGACTTGCCGACCGTTCGGGGATCAAGCGGATATTTACCGCCGGCGTGGGAATCTATGCCGTTTCAGCCATCCTCGTCATAATCTCCCCCACTGTTGAGGCGCTTATCATCGCCCGGTTCGTGACAGGGATTAGTGCTTCGATGGTCTTTGGCACCTCTATTGCCCTCATAAGCCTCGTGTTTCCCGAGTCGGAACGAGGGAAGGCAATCGGCATCAATGTCACGGCAATGGCAGTCGGTTTCCTCCTCGGGTTTTTTTCCGGGGGTTTCCTCACGTTCTACCTTGGGTGGCGAAGCATTGTTGCTGTCCTCATCCCGCTGGAGGTGTTTATCGTCTGGCTCATCCTCTCCCGGTTGCGGGGCGAGTGCGAGATCTCGCGGCAGCGGGAGATCGATCCCAAAGGTATGATCCTTTATGTGATAGCGATGTTCTGCCTGATGTCCGGCTTTGCTATCCTCCCCAGCCCTGCTGGAGGGGCACTTCTCGGGACAGGCTTGGTTTGTCTCACGGTGTTTATCTGGCATGAGGGGCGGATAAAAAAACCCCTGCTCGCAGTCCGGCAACTTGCCAGGAACCGCCTGTTTGTAGTGGCAAATCTCACTGCACTTCTGTACAATACGGCAAATTTCGCCATTATCTTCCTGATGAGCCTGTATCTCCAGTCGGTCCGGGGAATTGATGCCAGGGTCTCCGGTGTAATCCTTCTTATCCCGATCATCTTCATGGCAGGTCTTTCCGCGTATGCGGGAAGACTTGCCGACCGTATCGAGCCGAGGATCGTGATCGGGTGCGGCGTCGCAGCAACTACCGTCTCCCTCTTCCTTCTCACTTCGCTTGAACAGAATACTCCAATGCATCTCGTTGTGCTGGCCCTGGTCCTGATGGGGTCGAGCATCGCTCTCTTTCAGTCGCCGCTCGTACGGACCCTGGTCAGTTCAGTACCACGAGAGGTGTATGGGCTCGCCTCGGGTATGGTCGAGACAATGCGGCTTGCCGGGATGACCATAAGCGTCTCTGTCACGGTCATAATCTTCACACTCGCCGGCGCTGGAACCCCGTCCGCTGCTGCCGGATCCCCGGCGGACATCGGGAGCCTTCACACGATATTCTGGATCCTTTTGGTTATTTCCCTCGGCGCCCTTGGAGCTACGTATGCACTCAGGAAGAGCAGGGAGGAAGTAGCAACGACACAATGATGCACCTTTTTTCATAAACAAGGCTATACGAAATAACGGCCTTGCATTGGTAACATCAACCATGGCAGCGATATGGCCGAAAGGGAGTGGTTCCCGGAAATCAAATGTTATTACCTTATCCTGTGACTCCCGGATCTGATGCTTGTTAAAAAAAAGTACTGATCCTGGAGTCACACTACAGTCGCATTAAAGGTGTCGCATGAGTTCATGTCACCGCTGTCAATACCGGCTTTGAACCATTTCACCCGTTGTGCAGATGTCCCATGCGTGAAAGAGTCCGGGACTACATAACCCTGCGATTGTTTTTGCAGAGCATCGTCGCCGATCTTCGCGGCAGCGTTCATGGCTTCCTCTATATCCCCGGCTTCGATAATGTGACGGGATGTGTCGGCCTGATTCGCCCACACACCTGCATAACAATCGGCCTGCAATTCCAGCAGTACGGAATATTTGTTGGCCGTTACCTCGTTGCTCTGGCTCTGGAGTCTTTCAATCCTGGAAGAGGCTCCCAGAAGGTTCTGAACATGATGGCCCACCTCGTGGGCGATTACATATGCCTGGGCAAAATCACCGGGGGCTCCCAACTGGTCTTTCAGTTCGCGATAAAAACTGAGGTCGATATACACTTTCTGGTCCCCCGGACAGTAAAAAGGACCCGTTGCTGACTGGGCATACCCGCAAGCTGAGTCAACACCGTCAGAAAAAAGGACTAATTTGGGAGGTATATAAACCATGCCTTTTTTTGTAAATATAGCCGTCCAGGTATCTTCTGTGTCGGCAAGGACAACGGATACGAAATCGACTAAAGTGGCATCGGCCGCCGACTGCTGGGTTACGTACGGAGTTGTCCCATCCAAGGAAGACGACCCATCACTCCCCCCGGAAATTGCGCTCAACAAGGTTGACGGGTCAACCCCCATCAATAAACCAAGACCAAGAATAACGAGGACCCCGATACCGCCACCGATCGCCCCGGTTCTTATTCCGGATCCCCGTTGGTCTTCGACATTGTCACTCCGACGTCCACCTGTCCATCTCATGGTTCCTCTTTGCCTCTTTTATTCGTAAAGTGAACGTTCGGACTAATATGTTCTTCCCTTTTCAATCCCGGAACTTTGTGGAGGATGGAATGAGTACCGGGAACACAGGAATACTGACCCGTAATTAGGCCGGGAAATTCAGGTATTAGATGGAGTTGATGTTCATGGGGTTCTGCCGGGTGCCGCGTAAAATTTCCCATCGCAAGGCACAAGAATGCGAAGCGGTAAAATTTCTCTATGAAGAAGTGGATTAAAGATACTGTTGGCCTGGGCACAGCTCTCTGGCTGATTGGGTACCTCGCCTCGCTGGTGCTGTTCTTCTCCTCATATGCAGTAGTCATGGGATGGATCCTTCTTGTCATCTTCACTCCGGTAACTATCGCGATTACGTATTTGTGGTTCCGGAGGAGAGAACACCTTTCCCTGAAGTACTTTTCAGAAGTTGGTGTGGCATGGGTTCTGATTGCCGTAGTGCTCGACTACCTGTTCATAGTCCTGCTCTTCCAGGCGACCTACTACGGTCCCGATGTGTTTGTATACTATGCCGTAACATTCCTTATCCCAGTGGGAATCGGGCTGTACCTGGACTGGTGCCGGGAGAANNATGCAATCGACGTATTTTCCAAAAAACATCAGGAAAAAGTTTCATGCTCCCTTTCAGTTTTTAAAAGAGCACATCGACGATCCACTATCACGAGACGAAATGCACAACAGTCTTGCCATCCGGCGTAAGATCATCAGCCAAGATTTCACTGTCTTCTGCAGCCATGGTCCCTGATATTTTTCCCGCCACTCCACAGAGAACTGCTGGAATTCCCAAAATACCGGTAGATGCCCGGAATAAACCATTAATTCCGCAAGAGAAATGCTTCCGGAGCATCACCCGCGAGGTCTCTGATGCTGGTGAACACATTGAGAACATCATTCCTGGTATATCGGGCCTCTTCCGCGCCTCGTATGGGGGACTAGTTTTCAGGGAGTAACTAACAGATATGCTCATATGGTTCCACTCTTCATCTTGATTCCGGAACACATCGCATGAACGCAATCGAAGCGAAGAATCTCCACAAGTCATTCGGACCTGTTACCGCCGTCGACAATGTAAGTATTACTATTCCGGAGGGGGGTATTTTCGGGTTCCTCGGCCCAAACGGGGCGGGGAAGACCACGGTAATCCGTATGCTGACAGGAGTGCTGATACCGGATGCCGGATCGGCGCTTATCCTCGGTACTGATGTTAACAGGGATCCGCTCACAGCAAAGCTGAAGATGGGTGTCATACCCGAAAACGGCACCGTCTACAGCGACCTCACAGCGGAGCAGAATATCCTCCTTACTGCAAAATTCTACGGGATCGACCGGATGGAACGTAACAAACGGGCAGGGGAGATCCTCGGCCGCCTCGGGCTTACGGAACGAAAAGACGATCTGGTCCGTACATTCTCAAAAGGGATGCGCCAGAGGATCAGTATCGCATGCGCTATCGTCCATGCACCGCCTGTTCTTATCCTTGACGAACCGACTACCGGATTGGATGTATTCAGCCGCCGGCTGGTTATTGATACGGTCCGTCATATGAACAGTCACGGCAGCACCGTCCTTCTTACAACGCACAATATTGAGGAGGCAAATGCTCTCTGCACAACTATCAGTATTATCAACAAGGGAAATATTATTGCAACCGGAAGCCCGGAGAAACTTAAGAAGACCTTCGATACCTCACGGTATGTTGAAGTCTCCTTCGACCAGCGCGTGGAACAGGACGTGTTCTCAGCCCCGTGGATTGAAAGGGTAGAGTCATGGGGGGAGAAATGGCGGGTCTACACCAATGATCCGGACCGTGCGGTAAAGTCCATCTCTTCCCTTGCAGAGCGGGACCAGCTGACCATTGTATCCATCGCGACGTCAAACCCAACCCTTGAAGAAGCGTTTGTCCGGCTCACTGCAGGTGCGTAACGTGGACCTGAAGGTCTTTCTCCGCAGCATCCTCGTCATCACGGAAAAGAACATGCGGATCTATTATTTCAAAGGGCCGGTGGTTGTCTTCGGTCTGCTCTTTCCCCTCATAATGTTCCTCACGTTTTTTATCGGGCGGAATCTTGACCTCGTACTCTTCTTCCCCGGGTTTCTGGGCATGATGCTCTTCTTTACCGCATCATCGGTCGGTCCCCTCATTACTCCGTGGGAGAAACGAGAAAAGACCTATGAGCGACTGATCTCACTCCCTGTTATCCTCGAGAGTATTATCATCGGTGACCTTCTGGCAGGAGCAATCTTCGGTGTTGCCATTACGACCATTGTCTTTGTTATCTGTGCCCTGCTACTCCACCTCGCTCTCGTGAACACCGCTCTTCTCGCTGTTTCGATGATACTGGGATCAATCACATTCGCAGCACTTGGTACATTGCTTGCATCGCCGACCACTGACAACCCCTCAAACATTATGATGCTCTCGAGTCTCATCCGCCTCCCGCTTATTTTTGTATCGGGGATTTTTATCCCGCTCGGCCAGCTGGTGGGCTGGGAACGTACTCTTACCTCCCTCTCCCCGCTTACCTACCTGGTCGACCTGTTCCATGCGGCGCTGAACGGGGATGCAGTTTACCCGCCATGGATTGATGCAATGGTACTCCTGGCAGTGATCCTGGTGTTTATCGTCTGTGCAAAAGTTATCCAGAAAAGGAACCTGGTGAAGGGAATTTGAGATCCGCTCATAGTGAAAAAACAAAACCAGGCATGATTTCACCCCTTTCAAATGTTCCCGACTCCCTCCGAAAATGCCCTCGTAATTATCCTTATTACCATGAACGGTACCTATCATACAACTATGATGCGCGGGTATCCGTTACTTGTTCTCGTTTTTCTTGTGTTGACATATTCCTGCATTGCCGGATGTACAAGTACAGGAAATATCTACGGAAATACTCCGTCACCGGTGACCACTCCTGAGGTATCCGTGACTCCGCTGTCAGATTCCGCAATCCTGCCAGTGTTGACCTCCGTTCCTCAGGTGACCGCTTCAGCTTTCTCTGGCAGTAACCGGACGGTGATGGTCGAACTCACTGCAGCAAAAATGGCTTTTGACCAGTCCTCGATTACCGTGCCTGCCGGAGCATCAGTTGTAGTGAACTTCCATAACCGGGAAGCTCCGGGTTCTTCCCAGGTAACCGGTATCTCCCACAATTTCGCGGTATATGATTCGTCTGCTGCAAAGGAAAAAATTTTCAGCGGGGAAATTATTACCGGAGGCGAGGATGCAACTTACAAGTTCTCCGCTCCGGCAATTCCTGGCACCTATTTCTTCCGCTGTGATGTCCACCCATCGGCCATGACCGGGACGTTCATTGTCCGGTAACCGCAGTTCTTTATCGGAAATGGCGGGTCAGTTTGTCCGGAATCCTGAAAAATCGCCCGGTCGCGATACGAATATACCCAATATCATGTGGGTTCTGTCGGGACTGGTATGAATAGAAACGGAGGCGACAACGCACTAATATACGGGAAAACCGGTATGGATTGAGTTCGTGAATCAGTGACCTGAACTTTGAAACAGGGAGAAAAATCTATTACTCCATGGATCACATACCCGGCCAAATCCCGTTAATCGATGTGATGATACCATGAACCAGAATTTTCCAGGGTTAAGAGGGAAAACCGCAATTGTTACCGGTGCTTCTTCAGGTATAGGTCTTGCGACTGCACAGCTCCTCGCAAGAAACGGCGTTAAGGTAGGTCTTGTCTCAAGATCTGATGTGAAACTTGAGGATCTATCCGTTACTCTGCCGGGTTCCCGGGCTTTTCCCACAGACATGACAAAGATACCGCAAATCAGAAAGATGGTTGGCCAGGTGAAGAAGTATTTTGGCAGGATCGACATCCTTGTCAATAATGCAGGTCAGGGATACGATGCGACGGTAGAAAAGACCGAAATCGACACATTCCGGTATATCTATAACCTGAATATTATCGGGCCGCTTGTCACCATGCAGCAGGTCATCCCGATCATGAGAGTCCAGGGCGGAGGGAGGATAATCAATATCAGCTCAGGCACTGCGCTGATGCACCTGCCCGGCATGAGCCCGTATTCATCTTCCAAGCGTGCACTCGGCGCAATCAGTCTTGCCGCCCGGCAGGAACTGGAAGCAGATAATATTGTCGTATCTGTCGTGTACCCTTACATAACCCTGACCAATTTCGAGAAGAACACCATCCGGGCAGTTCCCGTTCCCCAAAATGAACAGGAGCCGACTGGCCCCTATCCGGCCGATTCCGCTGAATTTGTTGCCGTAAAGATTGTTGAAGGGCTCGTAAGCGGGGACGCAGAGATCTTTTCCCACGACTGGATGAAAGAACGGCGTAAGTGACAAAGTTTGTCGTTTCAGGTGAACTTCCCTTAAATTGTCTGTTGTTCCGGCCTGTGAAAAAAGTAATTATTTCTTAGGGTATGGCGGGAGTACCATCTGTTGCCGGGGCGATTGGTTAAAATCAAAGTCATACGCGATATCCCCGAGAACAGGGGCATTCTCTCTTACCGCAGGGCGGGAATCCGGGCGGAAATCAGTTGCCGGGTCAATTCGTGACCCGTTGAGAAAATCATCCTCTATGAACTTCAGGTACGCATCGAAGCTGAGCGTCTGGTGGTCGATATATCCCTTTTTTGCATACGGACTGATCACGATCCCCGGGACACGGATCCCGTACCCGTTCCGGTCAACTTTCGGCGGAATGACATGGTCATAGAACCCGCCCCAGTCATCCCATGACAGGAATATTGCGGTACTGTTCCAGTCAGGCCCCTCCATCGCCGCATTGATTATCGAAGTGGTCCATGCCTGGCCGTCAGAAACACGCGCAGGCGGATGTTCGCTGACGGTCTGGTTCGGATTTACCCACATGACATTGGGCAGGTTACCCGACCTCGCTGCGGCAAAGTAGCGATCTATTGCCTGGATATTCTTCACCTGGTCGTCCCTGCGGACCGTCTCGAACCAGGGAAGCGGGTTCCAGATCTCGGGCACGGCTACCCGGTGGGGCTCGGCCTCGCAGAACATCGCATCATCGGCACAATCCGGCTGGTCACCTTCTTCGAGATAATATGCCCACGACACGTTATTCTGGTGCAACAAAAAAGTGATATCGGTCCATGGATAATCGGGTATCTTGGTCGGCATTCCATTTTCACCGATTATCAGGCGCTCCGGACCCTGGAGGGCGTCGACACAGCTCATCGGGTCGCCGGGTTTGCATGTCGCAGACCACCCCGACACCATGAACAGGTGGGAAGGGAGACTCCACGAGGCGGCAGATTCGAACATCCGGTCCTGCAGGACAAAATTATCGGCATATGCCCAATAATTCGGTATCTCGTGCCGGTCATGGTATCCTAAAACGTCCAGCTCTGCTTTTTCAGCCATACATTCCCCGGGATGAGCTGTCTTTGTACAAGTGTTGTTGATCGCAATTTCCGCCTGTTCGATGAACCCGTCCATCTTCCCGCCATTTATATCCGCTTCAGATTCGTACTGGCTGTGGGGTCCGCCAAAATTGATATCCCGCGGGTCGTGGTAGGGGCGGACGCATTGCTCGTTCTTATCCGGGTCGGGGATGCAGACAGTCGGCACACTATTCATCATGGGGATCCCATCTGCACCGGGATAGGTACCGAAGTATTCATCAAAGGCCCGGTTCTCCTGCATGATAATAATCACGTGCCTGATCTTATGAATCCCCTCACCGGGTGCCGGAATTATCGTCGGCCAGCCGGTTGTGGTTGGAGGGGGTGGAGTCCCGCCGGGAATAATGGTCGCGCACCCTGATACCAGGATGGCGAGTACCAGGACTATAATTGTCCCTGTTGTCCCTTTTTTCATCTCGGATCTTCCTCAAATCTTTCTTCTTTATCATTACCCTCGTTTGTCAATTGCAGCGGAAGATGCGCTATAAACCCGAACCTGATGTTCCGTTCGGGTACACCGGGAGGAGGACCGGAGGCCTCGGAGACTGGGTAAAGTCGAAATCCCGGGAAAGATCACCAAGGACCGGGGCATATTCCCTGACGCTCGTCCGGGAGTCAGGTCGGGTGTCTGTAGATGGATCAAGGCGTGCCCCACCCAGGAAGTCGTCCTCTATAAATTTCAGGTATGCATCGAAGCTGAGGGTCTGTTGATCGATGAACCCCTTCTTTGCGTACGGGCTGATTACGAGCGCCGGTACCCGGAGCCCGTAGCCATTCTCATCGACTTTTGGCGGCACAATATGGTCNNTTCACCGCGACGAAATAATTATCCAGGGACTGGACATTGGCAGTCTCGTTGTTCTGCTGCACGGTTACAAACCAGGGGAGAGGATTCCAGATCTGTGGCACACTCGCCCGCTGGGGCTGCTCCTGGCAGAACATCTCATCGTTTGCACAGTCTGGCTGGGAACCTTCATCGAGATAATACGCCCAACTCACCTTCTTCTTGTGAAGCAGGTAGGTGATATCTGTCCATGCGTAATTTGGTATCGATGTCGGTGTTCCGTTCTTGTCGAGGATGAGCCGTTCCGGTGTCTGGAGCTCATTGACACAGCTCATCGGATCGGTCGACGAACATATTGCTGACCAGCCGGAGACGATGAAGAGGTGTGCGGGAAGACTCCAGGTAGCGGCAGATTCAAACATATGGTCCTGCAGGACAAAATTATCTGCATACGTCCAGTAATTCGGGAGCTCCCGCCGGTCATGGTATCCCACGGCATCCACCGTAGCCGTTTTTTTCATGCAGTCAGTAAAGTTGGCGGTCTGGTTACAGGCCAGTTTTATTCCCTCGTACTGCTGGCGGAGGAAACCGTCCATAGCTCCGTTATCGATATCGGCTATCGAATCGTATTCCCCGTGAGGCCCACCATAATTTGTATCGTTCGCATCATGGTAGGGACGAATGCACTGTCCGCTTACCGGGTCAGGGATACAGACCGTGGGGACACCATCCTTCATAGGGATCCCTTCCGCCCCCGGATAAGTACCGAAATATCCGTCAAAAGCCCGGTTCTCCTGCATGATAATGATTACATGCTGGATCTTGTGAATGCCCTCACCGGGAGCGGGCACCACCGTTATCGGAGGTGGCGGCAGCGATACAGGTGTGGAAGGAAGCGATACCTGTCCAGTACTTAGACCCTGACCCGACGGGGGAACAGTTGTTGGAGTTGTAGTCACGACTGAAGGAACTACAGGTGCCTGGGAAGTACATCCAGCCAAAAAGATGGCCAGCACAAACAAGGCAAATGCTCCTGTTGATACGATCTTCATGCACCGAACTTTCTTTAAGCGGTATTATAGGTGATGCTTGTTTACAGTTTTTGAAAATTGATGGGATACTGAAACCGCATTGAACAATTGTTCTGAAAAATTGTTTTTTTTGTATTCCAATACGTTTTGCCTGCTTTGCACCCGCTGGTGCCGGAACCTCTCATTAAAAATCCTCTTCAGATGCAGGGGAAGCAATTCTCCCGGAGGGAAAAATGCATGTTTCCTCAATCTTGGCACCAGAGTTTTACAATTTTGGAATACCGGTTTAGGTAAGGTTAGGCAGCTACTTTCCAATGGCAAAGAGTGCATCAGATTATTTCCGGAAAAGGGTGAGATCCTCCGGTCGGTGATGTTAACGGGATATCTTGCTATTTCCTTGCATCAGTGCCTCGCCGGTCTTTATTATTTGATGAGAACAGGTTCTGATCTTCTGACCAGTCTGGTAGAAGTCGACCCGGATCAGCCAAAAAAACTCCGGACCATAAAAAAAGTGTTATTGTTCTTTATGCTTCCGATGGGAGGGCCATTGGTGTATATCCTGTATGTTGCCATGGATGCGACGATTTCCTCTGAAATGATATCTTCCGTCATTATACCCATCAAAGCAATCTGCGTATTCTTTGGATTTGTCCACTTTATCATTGTTCGAAAAGAGCACGCATAACCTGCTCCCGTTGAAGTAAAAAAGAGTGAGTTGGACAAAAAAAGTTTAAGGAGGCTTTGCGTTAAATGGGATTTGCACTGAGCCCCGGGGCTCCTCCTGCTGTCAACAATAAATTACCTGAATTTCCCGAACGGGTAGTCCGGCATTTCCCAATACATTTCGAAATAATTCCCGACCAGGTCATTTTCCCGTTCTTTCAGGTTATGGGGGAGAACCGGTTTTTCCTCGATGTAATACGAGACCAGCATATCCTTTTCTTCCAGCAGTTTCATCGCATGGCTCCAGAGCCGTTGTGCACAGTCTGCCGACTGGCCAATGTAGATAAGGTCCCCGGTGTCCCGTTCGAACAGGAGATATAATCCCGCACCCTGGGGCATAGTCGTTATCGTTTCACCGTCAAAAGGTCGTCTTCCGCTCCATGCAAGTCCCATCCAGTCCCGGTCACCGGGTGCCCCTGTCACCGTTAGCGGTGGCAGGCCCGGCCCACCCGCCGGATTGTCAAGGTGATCTCCCTCAAGTTTCCCGCCCCGTTTATTTTCCTTGCGGTCAGTGGATTTCCGGTACCGCGGGTGGAACCGCCCGAAGTTGCAAAGCGGTGATTCCCCATAATCCTGACGGTACCGGTAGAGAAGAAAACTCTGCATCCCCTGACGGTTGCTTTGTGAAACATCAAGGAGAGCTGCAGAACACTCGTACGAAAAACCTTCTGCATCCTGCCATGCCCATAGTGCCGGGGCTTCCGTGAGAGGATCGTTCCAGGGCATCAGCTCCCCTCTCCGGAGCGTGTGACGAAGTTCGTTGAGCCGCTGGTGGAGTGTCCTCTTTGTCTGGCCGATAAACATGAGGAATTTTTTACCAGACGGGCGGATTCGGTAAAGGCCGGGAGCCCGGGGAATGGCCCGGAACCCGGCTTTGGTGGCGGTAAAGGGGATCCACGGGGTCCAGGGGAGGTTTTCCCAGGCGTCCGAAAAATAGCTGGTATCTTCGGAGTTGACGGAGGATTCGTCGGGATATGGCGACATTCGTAATCAGGGATAGGACGGCGGTGGGGAAAAAGGTAGAGGGAGATTGAATCCAGGACTTGATGCTTTTGCAATTGTAAACGCGTGATCCTCTTTTGGTTCAAGAGTTATATTTTAAAAAAATCGGCCCAGATAGAATCCTTCACGGGAAACAAGCAGGTGCTTTTGAGAGATTTTCGCATATACCCCCTCCGTCCCGTCCGCTCAGACGTCCCCCATTGCAATTGTCTTTTAGAAAACTGATAGGAAGCCCGGTAAAAACAGAGGTCACAAGGGATAGCCCCCCGGGTTTCCTCTACCTCCGGTGGTAAAAGGTGTTCACCTTCCCCGGTGTTCCATAGTTTAGTGAATAGAAGGAAAAGGAGAGTTTGAACAGAGCCAAAAAATTACATAATCTGCAGAACCAGCAGCACGAAAAAACCGCACGCGATACAGACCAGGCTACCCATCACCGCGTAGTCGGAAAAGACCAGCTCCATCTCCCGCACGTGTGTCCGGGTGATAGTGCGATAGCCCCGCATGTCGATGGTGAGCCCCAGCACATTTGCCCGCAGCAGGGCGTTTGAGACGAGCGGGACGATAATGGGGGCAACGCTGCGGATCCGGCCCATGAATCCCGGGCCCGGGTTGTACCCGCGGGCGAGCTGTGCCTCGTGGATCCTTATACCCTCGATCTGCAGGGTTGGGATGAAGCGGAGCGCGATGATGAACATAAGGACGTAATCGATCGGCATTCTCATCTTCTCCAGAGTATGGACAAGATCGCGGGGCTTCGTGGAGATGATGAAGATCTGGAACGCGTAGATAAGGATCATGAACCGCAGGGAAAGGATCACGCCAATCTCGATTGCCCCCCAGGTAACTGGTACGGTCCCTCCGAGGACCGGGAACCCGATAGGGATAAGATAGCCGATGATAATCCCGTTGGGCATGGTGATAACGGTGATGATGATAAACACAATGCTCATCATGATGATCAGCCGGGACTGCTCGATGACTTCGGTATAGAGTTTTCCCAGGTAGGCGATCAACAGTATGACAAAAACGAGAGCAAACAGGAATACGGGATTCGTTGAAATGATGCACATCAGGCTCACTACAACGATGAAAACGATCTTCGTGACGGGATGGAGCAGGTGGAAGAATCCGTCCTTGTAGACATACGCGAGGATCTCTGCCATTTACGGGACTCCCTCTGACGTATCAGATACTACTGTTCCTTTCTCCATCAGGATGATCCGATCCGCACAGGACCGGGCCATCTCCCTGTTATGAGTGATGATGATGAGGGTGTGCCCTTTTTTCTGCAGATCTTTTAGGATCCTCATCACGAGGCGCGCCTCATTCCCGTCAAGCCCTGTCGTCGGCTCGTCAAGGATGATAATTTCCGGCTGCATGGCGATCACGCAGGCGATCGCGAGCCGCTGGCGTTCGCCACGTGAGAGCCACCGGGGGTAAAGGTGTTTTGTGTGCAGGAGCCCGACGTTATCCAGCGATTCATCAATAATCTTTTCTTCGCCGGTTCTCTTGAGGTTCCTGAGCCCGAACGCGACCTCCTCTTTCACAGTGTCGGCAAAGAACATGTGATCAGGGTTCTGGAATACGAGCCCGACATAACGTGCGAGCTGTGCAACGGAGCAGTGGCGGGTATTCATACCCCGTATGACCACGTCACCACTCGTGGGCACCAGCAGGTTGTTGAAATGCCTGACCAGCGTTGTCTTTCCCGAGCCGTTCTCCCCAACGATGGCGACAAATTCGCCGGAATGGATCTCCAGGCTGATATCGTTTAATGCAGGAATGTCTCCGTAGAGGTAGGAGAGGTCGTGCACGCTGATTACGGGAGGCTCCTGCCTTCGCGCGACAGTACCGCTTTCCGTGTCCACATCACGGATTCCGGTGAAGTCCGGGATGACCATCCTGTGTATCCGCTCGTCCCGCATGACGGTGTCCGGGTCACCCGCCGCACTGATGCGGCCGTTTTCCAGTACAACGAGCATATCAATCATGTCCCGGAAGTGCTGGTACTTGTGTTCGACAAAGAGAATGGTCTTACCCTGTTTTTTTAAGGTTTTTAGTATGCCGGTGATCCGCTGTGTTGCGCGTTCATCAAGCTCGGATGTCGGTTCATCGAGGATCAGGATCTCGTTTCCCAGTGCAAGGGTGGCAGCAAGTGCAACGCGCTGCTTCTGGCCGCCGGAGAGGTTATGCGGGGAGCGGTTCCTGAGTTCTTCGAGATATGTGGCTTTCATAATCGCATCGAGACGTTCCTCAATCACGGCGGCATCCAGCCCCCGGTGTTCGAGGGCAGAGAGGATCTCCTCTTCCACGGTCGTGAAGACCATCTGAGCCTCGGGATCATCAAAAACAATCCCGATCTTCTTTGCGAGTTCTGCAAGGCTGGCATACCCGGCAACGTCTTTTTCCTCTACAGAGACACGGCCCTCTTTTTTACCGCCGTATTCGTGGTAAAGGATACCGGCTGCAGCGAGGCAGAGCGTAGTTTTGCCGGCACCGGACGGTCCGGTCACCATTACACACTGCCCTTTAGGCACGAAAAGTGAGATGTGGTGCAGTGCTTCCTGCACCGTGTGGGGATAGGTGTAGCTGATTTCCTGGATTCCGATCATTCCTGTCCTCTCGACAGTACCCTGACCGAGGGGAAGTAAAGGATCTGGACGATCACTGCATTGAATATTGCCGTCACGATGACGATAGGTACGAATACGATAACAAAATTCATTATGTTCCCGTTATATTTGGAAAGAATCGTACTCCCAACAAAGATGATCGCGATCGCTGCAAAGGAAAAGCCACTGGCAAGCGTAGTAATAAATGTCGTGACAGTAGGGGCGAATTTTGTCTTTTCCTTAAGGACTGCATACAGCCCGAAGCACACGAGCGCACCCAGCGGCTCACTGATGAGGTTTGCCGGTGGAAACATCGAACTCGAGATTAGCATTGAAAGGATACCGGCAACAAGCCCGATACCCAGTGCTTCAAGGACTTTGGGACGAATAAGGATGATCGCAAGGCAGTAGAAAGCGATGATCATGTTCGGCGTCAGCGGTGTATGCAGCATTGCCAGGAAAAACCGGAGAATCGCACCCAGGGCAAGGAGAATACCGACTATAGCAATATCTTTTGACTTCATGGTTTATCACACAGATTTCTGTTCATTGTCATCAGGAATAGTTTAGGGGGAACCAAGGGACGTGCAACAAATAGTTGACTAACTTGTACCTTGATGTATAATTTTGTCCATTTATCTTTTAAATATTCCTCTTTATTCCCGGACGTCTGGTCCCGCATGCCCGGTCAAATACTTTGGCTGCCTCTATCCGGCACCCGGGATCATTTTTTCCCGAAAACAAAAAAATCCCGGTACGGTTTTCCTTTGATTCCTGTTCTGGGGTCTGTACAGAACCGGCCCCGGATAATGCATGCCTATATAGCACAACATCCCAGTCTGTTGTAAGCCATAGTACGTTATGTCCCACCGGTGCCCGCATGTCCAACGTCACCACTCTCCTTGACGCAAAAAGTGTCCCTGCTGCCAAAGCAGCACTTGTCTGTCCGTCCCGCCCTGATACTTATAGTTACGGGAGACTTCGGTCCGAGATGAACAGGATTGGGCTGGGACTCCGGGAGCAGGGGATAAAGAAAGGCGACCGGGTCTGTATCTACCTTGAGAGTTCGCCGGAATACCTGATCAGTTACTTTGCAATCTGGCGGATCGGTGCGGTGGCAGTGCCGTCAAATAGTGTGTACCGCGGTAAGGAGCTGCTGCATACGGTCAACGATGCAGGAGCATCTGCGATCATCACCGGGGTGGAGGGAACCGGGGTGGTCGAAAGCATCCTGGCCGAAACCCCGTCACTTACAAGCGTCATCTGTTATGGGGGGACATGCCGGGGTTCTGTCGCATGGGAATCATTTCCGCCAGCGCCAGAGACTATGCGGGCAGTCAACTGCGCCACCACGGACCTCTGCCATATTCAGTACACAGCGGGAACGACCGGAACACCCAAAGGAGCGATGCTGACGCACGGGAACTGGATGACCGCACTGGATGCCGAACGCGAAGCCCTCCGGATCAGGATGGACGACGTTTACCTTGGCATCTACCCGATGGGGCATGTAGGAATTTCCTGGGGGCTCTCGGTACTCCGGGCAGGGGGGACCTACGTAATGATGGAGCGTTTTGACGCCCGGCGCTATCTTGAACTTGCGGAGCGGTACAAGGTGACCGTGCTGGCGGGAATGCCACCGGTAATCCACTCACTTATCCACAGCCCGCCCGGCACAGAACAACTGCTGGCGACCGCCAGGGTGATCATCTCCGGTGGTGGGCAGCTGCTTCCCGTTGTCTGGGAAGCGTTCGACCGCCGCTACCATATCCCGGTGGCAAATTCCTACGGGCTTTCAGAGACCATCGTCATCGGGTCCGGCACGACCACCCTCCCGGAATATCCACTCCTGACCCGGGGGTACCGGAGTGTCGGGGTCGCAGTCGGCTATACAGAAGTGATGGTGGTTGATGCAGACGATCCTGATACGGAACTCCTGCCCGGTGAGAACGGGGAAATTGCACTGCGCGGGCCGTCGGTTGCACAGGGGTACTGGAACATGCCGGAGGCGACTGCCGCCGTATTCCGAAAGGACGGTTGGTTTCTGACTGGCGATATCGGGCACCTTGACGAGGACGGGATCCTGTATATTACCGACAGGAAAAAAGACATGATCATCATGTCCGGGTGGAAGATCTACCCGACCGAGGTCGAAAACATCATCATCCGGCACCCGGCTGTCGCGGATGTAGCGGTCTTTGGTGTTCCTGACGAACGGAAAGGCGAAGTGGCAGTAGCTGCTGTAGTGCAAAAACCCGGCCAAAACCTTGACAAAGAAGCATTGGAATCCTTTTGCCGGGACCACCTTGCCGGATATAAAATTCCGAAGAAGCTGATGATCGTGGACGTATTGCCACGGGTGCACGGGTGGAAGCTGCTGCGCCGGACCCTGCGCGAACAGTTTTCCTGACCCGGCCGTAAACAATAAAAAAGGTATCCACATTCCAGAGATTTATTATTTCTCTCGCACGCATTCCCAGGCTGAATGAACTGCGAACAATATCCCCGGTAAACCACGGCGGGGGCCAAAAAAATAAAAAAAACGATCAATATTCTCCAGTATCTATGACAGAGATTAAAATGCCAAAAAAAATGACCCCCATATGCGCATTCCGGTGGTTCACCCGAATCTGAAGGCATAAAAAACCACTACCGGTACCTTCAGATTTATATCTGTCAGAATCCTTTACAATAATAGTACGTAATCGGACTATAAGTATGACCAGCCTGCTGAAGTTTGGGTCCCGGAGTGGGAAAGAACGGAGCCTGCTCGCGGTTTTTATACTGCACTCCTTAAACAAGAGCCCGAAGTCCGGCTATGATCTTCTCCGGGAGATCAAAGAAAAGACGGGGGGTCTCTGGGTTCCGAGCAAAGGGACTCTGTACCCGGTGCTCCACCAGCTTAAGGACGAACACCTCATCACGGTGATAGCAACCGGCAAGAGGGCCCGTACCACATTTGAGGTTACCGGGAACGGAAAAGAGGCCCTCCAGACCGTGAAGGAACGGGGACGGGAGAGCCACAGGAAGATGGTACTCTATAAGAACCTGATTATCGACATTTTCGGCATCGCCAAAGTCAATGCAAAAGGCCTGCTGTTTGAGATAAGAACTACGCTCGAAGATCTTCCCCAGGAGCGCGAAGACCTTGCAGTACAGGTACTGGAAAAGTGCCTGAATGATCTTAAGAGGATTGCATAACGATGACCGTCGGAAAACACAGTGATCACCCGGCCCGGGAATACCACAGCCTGGTCGCGGTACATGACATTTCGTTAGAAATCGGTCAGGGAGAGATCTTTGGCCTGTCAGGCCCGGGTGGCAGCGTAAAGATCACCCCCATAATTCAAACATCCCGCGATTGAGGATCGAGTGATATGACCGCCACAGATGAACAACACGTGAAAGTTTCTTATGATCAGGGCGATACCCCACTGGATAAAAAGGAAGGAAAGGCTGACAACATTCTGAAGAGAGTACGCAACAATCCCCGGTTATTAGCTGGCCTGATCCTGCTTATTATCGTGATTACCATTTCAGGGGTTCTTTACTGGAATGACTTGCAGAGCAAAATTTACATCGAAAATGCCCAGATCTCTGCTCCGGTAATCTCGATCGGCCCCAGTTCCCCGGGCATTATCAACGAGATAGATGTTGCGGTGGGGGATACAGTGAGAAAGGACCAGGTCCTTGCAAAGGTCGGCAACGAGGTCCTTCTTGCGAAGACCCACGGGGTTATCACCGGTGTTGAAAATACCCCGGGCCAGCTCGTGACCCCGGGCCTGGATCCCAAACCCGTAATCTCGATGATCGACACGCGTCAGCTCCGTGTTACCGGACAAGTACAGGAAGACAAGGGCCTCAAGGATATCCATTCCGGCCAATACGTGGAGTTTACCGTGGATGCCTACCCGGACTCCCAGTACCAGGGCGTGGTGGAGAAAGTCGCACCAGCCGCCCGCGTGGGAGATATCGTCTTCTCTATCTCCGACAAGCGGCAGGAGCAGGATTTTGATGTTACGGTCTCCTACGACGTGAATGTATACCCGGAACTGAAGAACGGCATGTCTGCAAAGATGTGGATCTACAAGTAACTCCCTACCTTCAATGGCAGATAACGACCGACTCAAGTGGCTGATCCTTCTCACGGTCATCGTGGGCACATTCCTTGGCAGGCTGGACCAGACAGTGGTCTCGCTTGCCGTGCCGAAGATCATGCTGGACTTCAATATCACCACCTCAGAGGCCGGCTGGATAGCGACGGCATACATCCTGGCAAACGCGGTCTTTGTGCCGGTCTGGGGCAAACTCGGGGATACCATAGGCCGGAAAAAAGTCTATGTCTGGGGTTTCCTCATCTTCATCGTCGGCTCCATCCTCGCCGGCCTCTCCTGGGACCTGGGTTCGATGATCGTCTTCCGCATCATCCAGGCGATCGCGAGCTCGGCCGACTACCCAACTGCCATGGCGATCATCTCAGTGACCTTTCGCGACGGGAAGCAGAGGGCCCAGGCGCTGGGTCTCTGGTCCGCGGCCTTTGCTGCCTCGGCTGTCTTCGGCCCGCTTATTGGTGGCCCGCTGATCGATAATTTCGGGTGGCGTTCAGTCTTCCTGGTCAACCTTCCGGTCGGCCTGATAGGCCTCGCCATGGCTCTTGCCTTCATCCCGGAATCGGTGAGCGACCGGAAGAGTGTGTCCTTTGACTGGTGGGGGGCCATTACGCTGGGCATCGCGCTCTCCCTCCTCGTCTTCGGCCTGGACCGGAGTTACGACTGGGGCTGGACTTCGCTGCCCATTGTGCTCTGCTTTGCCTCGTCAGGGTTCTTCCTCTACATATTCTACCTGATCGATTCCCGGCATCCCGAGCCGATGGTCGATTTCAAGTACCTTAAGATCCCGGCGTTCGTCTGGACCCTGGTCAATAATTTTGTGGTCTTCATGGGTATGATCGGCGGGATCTTCTTAATCCCGATCTTTGACCAGATCTTCCTCGGATACAATGCCACGGAGACCGGTCTCCAGTTCATACCGATGGCGTTCTGCATGGTGCTTGCGGCACCGCTTGGGGCAAGCCTGGTGGGGAAGATCCAGCCACGCTACGTGATCGCGGTCAGTACCTTCGTTGCGGGTATCGGCATGTACCTGTTCACCGGGCTGGACGCCCGTTCCAGTCCCTTTGACATCGTTATCCCAATCAGCGTGATGGCGTTCGGCATGGGGTTTGCTATGGCGCAGCGTACCGGCATCATCGCAGCGATCGTTCCCCACGAAGAGATCGGCAGTGCTTCCGCTGTCCTTGCCCTTGTACGTAATATTGCCGGTGCATTTGGCATTGCCATCTTTGCTACCCTTCTCAACGATTCCGTAGAAAATAATATGCTTGCCCTTTCAGCCCATAGCGTCGTGAACGTTCATACTCCTGCAGTATTGCAGATGGTTTCGGGGCTTATGTATCTTGACGCACAGATCCTTGCCTACCGCACGGTCTTTATTGTCTCGGCTGTCTTACTGTTCATAGCGGCTGGACTCGCTCTCCTGATTGATGTTAAGGAGACACCGGAAGGTGAGGAAGTTATCCTTGACAGCTGATCCTGGCATAATACATGATTTCCAACAAAAATATAAGAAGCAACGATAAAGATTCAGAAGCTGAATTCGTTCCTCAGGTTACGGGAAAATGCAGAAGCGAGAAGGGATATGTCATTGAATGGACAGGGTCATTTCGTTCACCCCTCTTTCTGAAAAATTGCCTCTCCAGCTGAGTAGTCACCGCATCTGCTCCACGAGCCCGCCTAAGCCCTGACATTGCCATGAACAATGTCCGGAATACATTCTTCACACGTTATTTTTTCTCATAATACATTCTGCGCTGTGACGATTGTCAACCGGTGTCCGGGTGGCCCTCATAAGCGACAGTTACTAAAATACCAGAGCGCAGGCAGATTGTAAACAAGACACCGTGCAGTATTCGGGAGTACGATCAACAACGATGATGGACGCGATATTTTCAAAGCTCATCACTATATATGAAAACCGGATGATCGAAACCTTATCCCGAGTGCCAAAATCTCCAGTTTTTTAATCGAATTGCTCAGCCGATTATACGTAAAAAAGCCGAGAGCACTAAATATACTAAGAAGGAACAGACAAATGCAAGAGGTATAGTAATGATCCATGCTCTCATCATCTCACGGACCACCATCCACTGAACGGCATCCTTGCCTCTCGTTGCCCCAACACCTACTATTGCACCATTGATCGCATGAGTTGAGGAGACCGGTATGCCGTACATTGTTTCCATGACCAGGATTCCACTGCTAGCAGTAGCAGCACAAAAACCCTGGTATGGACGGATCTTCGTGATCCCTTTTGCCATCTTGTCCACCACCTGCCACCCCCCAAAACACGTTCCCAGCCCGATCGCGGTTGCTGCAAGGAGAACAACCCAGAGAGGTATGGAAAATGTTGTCAGAAATCCCGATGCAACGAGAAGTGCCGTAATCAACCCGACCGCATTCTGACCGTCGTTTCCTCCGTGGGCGGTTGCCTGTGCGAGGCATGCAAGTACGTGCAGCGGCTGGAATGTCCGTTTCGCCCGGCTCTGGCGTGAATGTTTTATCACTTGTGAGACCAGGACACTAAAGAGAAACGCACCCGCCATTCCGACAAGTGGTGAGATGAAGATAAAGAGCACGATGGCAAAGAGGCCCTTTATTTGCAGGACACCGGCAATCATCAGGAGAGGAATGATTATTCCAGCACCGAATACAGCACCCAGCAGAATACCAGACCTGATATCCCCTTCAAATGCAACACAAATGAGTGCAAGCACGACAGAACCAAGAACAGCGCCGGTGCACGCGAAGAAAAAGACCTGGATGACATTGGCTGATCCGGGGAGAATAATTGCGGAGAATCCCACTGCACCTACGCCTGCGCCCAACAATCCCCCGACCATTGCATTGGAGCTGGAGATGGGGAGACCTGCGCGGGTTGCGACAAAGATCAGGAGGATAGCCGAACCCATTGCCACAATGAGAGACAAGGGGGTCAGTGCATCGTGAGTGATGATTGCAGTCCCGATTGTTGCGGCGACAGCCGTTGTGAAGACAAACGGGCCCAGCATGTTGCAGACTGCGGTGAGAAAAACCGCTTTTGCCGGTGAAAGGGCCCGCGTTGCAACGACCGTTGCGATCGAATGCGACGCATCATTGAGCCCGTTCACAAACGCCAGCCCCAATGCAAGGATGATGCCAAACAGGATGAATGGTTCCATTACGATCACAGTAACATTTTTTTCGATTGATCCGGCCGATAACTCCTCATATACCCGGGGATATCGAAAGGCGGTTTTTACATGGACGCACACATACCGTGGCTTCCAGACAGACTCTATGTCTGCGATCATATTTATGATAGTATACGGGGAAATCGAAGGAGGAGGGACTCTTAAAACACCGGGTAAAAAACAGGATCTAGGACAACCTTTTGCACGTTTTTGAATATCTGAGGGGTATCGGGGTTTTAATTATTTTGCTCTGTAGAATTCCTCTTTACCCCTGACGCCTCCCGGGGAGGATGCTGGAATTTCCCCTGGCCGGTGCCCGCCGCGTCCCAAANNGGTCTTCGTAACATTGCTATATTCGCCCTCATCAGTTCCCGTCGGAAATCGTTGAATAATTCCGACCCTGTTCCGCATTTTTCTCCAATTATGACCTCTAAAATTCGGGGGGTGGGGGAAATGAGGTACAACCAGGCTCGTAGCAGGCCCCGGTGTACCAGAATTTTCACAGGGGTTTTTTGNNGCCGAGTCTTCGGTGATATTGCTCCTTAAAACAGAATTTCTACAGAGCAAATTATTTCAGTTTTTCATGAAACCAGGATGCACGGCCGGAGTTCGTGGCAAAAGAGTTGGTGGAGTGAAAAAATGGCAAGGGGATATATTCAGGGAGGAAAGGAGCAAAATCGATCACGATGATTCCCGCAATTATAAGTCCATATTTCAAAATCTGTAACTCATACAAAATGGTAAATATCCGGTCAGAGAGATCGAAGCATCCCCGGGGAACTGTCCTTTGAGAGAGAAGGCGTTTGCCGGGAATGGAGCGAAAATCATGCGATGTATTATTGAGTGCTGGATACCGGCAGAAGATGGTAACTGCAGCCTTCTTGACGGCACAATGCCTGGCAGGATACAAAAATATCTCGAAGCCGTGAAACCGGAGGCAGTATACTTTACCGTTAAGGATGGACAGAGGACAATGATCGTTATAGCAGATATTCCCAGCGAGGACAAGATGGTTGCAACATTAGAGCCGCTCTGGCTGGACTGGAATGGTTCGGTAACCTGCACGCCCGTAATGACGCTTGCAGACCTGCAGAAATCCGGAAAGGATATGGAGAAACTTGCCAAGGAAAGGGAAACCTAGATCCGTAATTTTGAAGGGGAAAATTGTCAACGAATACCCCTAACAGAAGACAGGAAAAAGAGGGATATATGCGATCAGATTCACAAAAATTGTATCAGTGCGCGTCCCTCTTCTGCGCATATTTACCCCGGAAAAATGTTGTATTGACGTAACTGCTCGGGATAACGCCGAATTTCATAACATGCCAGGAAATGTTCCCGGTCCATCAGTGTATCGCTGATTTTTTTATTGTAACCATATCAGGGAGCCGGTTTGGATTTTACAGAACGGACACACGTGCGTTTAAAAAAACAAATATCGTCCTATTGCATTATTGGAGTTGATGGATTGGGCCAAAGGATTGCTCTGGACTGGGGAGCTCCCTAGCAACATGATACCTTATGAAACATTTGAATATCTCGTTGATTAATATCAGACCCATATGATTTTTGATAAAGATCCATCCCTTCAAGGTGTGCCGCAAAAAAAACTGGCGGTCCTCATCGATGCCGACAATGCCCAGCCCGAAATTATCGAAGGTCTGCTGGCTGAAATTGTCCTCTATGGTATAGCGAGCGTGAAGAGGATTTACGGGAACTGGACAACCCCCAACCTTCAGCCCTGGAAAGAAGTTTTGCTGAATTACTCAATCCAGCCCATACAACAATTTGATTACACGAAAGGAAAGAATGCAACGGATTCGGCTTTGATTATTGACGCAATGGACCTCCTGTACACCGATAAATTCGATGGTTTTTGCATAGTTTCGAGTGACAGTGATTTCACCCGGCTGGCACAGAGGATCCGCGAATCCGGGCTTCTGGTCTACGGGTTCGGCGAGAGAAAAACTCCAAAGCCCTTTGTCCAGGCCTGTGATAAATTTGTCTATACCGAGATACTGCGTAAGACCCGGCTGATCGACGAACAGCCTCCTGAAACCCAGAAGGAATCAAAACCGGGTAAAAATCTTGAGCAGCTCAGGAGTGACGCAGGATTATTGAACCTGCTGCGGTCCGCAGTTGATGCATGTTCCAATAATGATGGATGGGCAAACCTTGCAGATGTGGGAGGGAATATTGTCAACCAGTCCCCGGACTTCGATCCCCGCAATTATGGGTATAAAAAACTCAAGGATCTTGTGGAAGCAACGGATCTTTTTGAGATAGATGAGAAAAAGATCGGGGATTCCCGGGCAAAAGTCGTATATATCAAGGATAAAAAATTCAAAACAATTCAGTTTTCGCCGACATATATAAGAAAAATCCACAAGTAGGATTTCAAATAAAAAATGAATAGAATAACCTATTCCCGCTTGCCAAGCTGATGGTCAAGGTAGAAGAGGTGCCCGACAATGTCTCCCACGCATTGTACCTGGGCAAGAATGTCGCGTGAGTGCTCCTCTTCTTCTACCTGTTCCTTCACGAACCACTGGAGCATCTCAAAGGTCGCGTGATCTTTTTCCTTCAGAGCGAGGTCTACAATCCCGTTGATCATTGCCGTGACTTTCTGCTCATGTGCGTAAACCTCTTCAAACACTTTACCGGCCGATGACCATTTTGTTTTGGGAGCTTCAATATCGATCAGACTGACTTTTCCTCCTTTGGCAATAATGTAGTCATAGATCTTCAATGCATGGACCTGCTCTTCTTTTGCCTGTATTCTCATCCAGTGGGCAAATCCTTTCATGGTTACCGTTTCGAAATGGGCAGACATTGCAAGGTACAGGTAGGCCGAGTAGAATTCGCGATTTACCTGTTTGTTCAGGGCTTGTTCAATGGTTTTGGAAATCATTTTTTTCACTTTCTTTTACCCGGTAATGGTTTTTCGCTAAGTTATGCTTTTGTATACGGGTATAATTCTGAACCATATACAACGGAGGCTGTGTTTCTGCACCGGGATTTTTGATAGAAGTACGTCGGCAATCTTTCTATCCTATTTCTTATGGGCAGTCACGCGAGTCATATCATGGTCTTTATTGTCCCTTACTTTTTCTTTGTGAGTCTTTACGTTTTCAGCATCAAACTCAGTTACCGATGGTTTAGTACCGTCGTCGACTTTTTTTATGTCAGTCATTATGTTTTCCAACTCCGTTCCCTGAAGCAGGCTTTTGTTTTTCCCTGTCAGAGCACCCCTTCATGCAGCGGGAAAGTAAATAAATATCATTCGTTGTTGCAAAATCTGAAACAATCCGGAACCGAGTGTTTCTTCAATTAGACGCTTATCAGATCGCTTATTCGTCAGAGTTCATGTGTTCCCGTCCGAAGATCCTTTTTTAGTTTTCCAGTCACCGGGAGGAATGAGAAAACACGGAACCGGTCAAACGATCAGTTGGGAATATTTTACCACAGTTCAGCAATCTATATACCTTTTTTCCACGATGCTCTGTACGAGCAATGCCAAAGTACTATGATCAAAAAATCGAGACTATGGACCGTGACAGTCTTGATTCACTGATCGATGAGCGGGTAAGGTATACCATCCGGTACGCCCATGAAAACTCCCCTTTCTACCGGCACTGGTTCCGACAGAACGGAATCGATCCGGGCGATATCAGGGTCCACGAGGACCTGCTCTTGCTCCCTGTCGTCTCTGGCCGTACCATCCGCGAGAACCAGCCACCGAACACCCCGGATTTCCAGTTCCTTTCATCGGGAGTAGGAGACGTGTTCACTATCCAGGAGACGAGCGGTACGAGCGGCACACCTAAGAGTTTCTTTCTCACCTGGGACGACTGGAAGAGGTATGCAGCGAAATACGCCCGGAGTTTTGTCTCTCAGGGGTTCGGACCCGAAGACCGGGTGGTCGTATGTGCCTCGTATGGCATGAATGTGGGAGCAAACACCATGACGCTTGCAGCCCAGAGACTGGGGATGACCATCATACCGTTTGGCAAGTGTGATTTTGCGTCGAGGGCCATCACGGCGTACCGTCCGACCTCGATCGTGGGAAGCGTATTCAAACTCCTTCGCCTTGCTCACCGGCTTGAACAGGAAGGTATCCGCTTACAGGATACTTCGATCCTGAGGCTGGTCGTAGGAGGTGAGAGTTTTTCCGATGAGTCCCGTGCGTTCCTCGCAGAGACGTGGGGGTGTCCGGTATACAATACGTACGGGAGCACTGAAGGGACGATGTGCGGGGAGTGCACCGAACTCGCCGGGCTGCACGTCCCCGAAGACCTCGTCCATCTGGACATTTATGATCCCCAGATGAAATCATTTGTGTCAGACGGCAACTGCGGTCGGGCAATCCTCACAACGCTCCTCCCGGAGGGCTCAAAAACAGGCACCCTCCTGCTCAATTATGATACCGAGGATACAACCTCAGTACTCTCAAGGGAGCGGTGTAATTGCGGCAGGACTCACATGCGGATTTACAACCCGCAGAGGGAGGCCGAAACAGTCTGGATCCTGGGGAGTTCCGTGAACCGCGTAGATGTGGAGGGAGGTATCTTCCAAAAGGAAAGCATGCAGTTTCTCAATGGTGAATACGAGGCCTTCATCTATGATGGCGGATCACCGGGAGATGTTGTGATGCGGGTAAGCCTGGAGTGCAAGGATCCGGAAAACACAGACCGTAGACTCATCGAAGACCGTTTTGTCGGCCATTTCTTAAAAAACAAGAGACATCTTGCACCGTATTACGAGGACAATACCTTTTCCTTGGTATTCACTTTTGTTCATCCCGGGGAGCTTGAGCTGCACAAACTCAAAGGAAGGCAAAAACGCCTCGTAGACCGCCGGTCGGGACGGGGTACGTAATTCCGGATTCACAGGCTGCAAGCCACCCTGAGGGAAATTTCTTTCCCACCAGTGATTGTTCACCTCCGTTCAGGCATGAGACGGCTGGCTACAACAATTGCCTCTCCTGCATCTCCCGCGTACGCATCAGCGCCAATCTGTTTCCAGAGCTCAGGAACAACCCTGAACGGGTATCCACCAACAATGATTTTTACTCCCGCTGTCCCCGGGTCCGCACGTAGGGAGCGGATCAGGTACTGGACATCGGGAAGGTGGCGGGGCATGGTCGTGGACAGGGCGACAACATCAGCCTTCCGTTCCTGCACCGCACCAAGGATACTCTGAACCGGGGTGTTTGCCCCGATAAAATACGTGTCATAACCGTCCATGTGGAAACAGTCGGCCACCATACGGATCCCGATATCATGAAGCTCCGGCCCAACACTGGCAGCGACGACGGTCATTGCCTTTCGCACCATTTCTCCCCCGCTCAAGGGAAGGCCCGGGTCGCTCAGTCGGGCCATGAATGTTTCGATAGTGGCAGTTACAAAATGTTCCTGGGCAATACTGACCTGTTGCAGTTGCCAGAGTCTTCCGGTCTCCTGCAGTACCGGCTCGAACACATGGATACAGATATTCTTCACCGGAATGCCGGCTCCGGCTGCATCCTCAAGCACCTTCCCCGCCAGCGGCTGGTCAGCAGCGATGACAGCGGCGAGGAAAGACCGGGCTATATCCGCGTGAGGGTTAGCCGGGGTTATGCACGAAGGGATATTCGTCCCGATAGAATCGAGCCCTGCCAGGCCACCGGCGATGAAGGCCTCCGCCTGGTTACGGAAATCGGGGGGCATTTCCTGTTTGAGGACTTCGCCCAGAGCAACAAGAACCAGGTGTTCATGGTTCTTCGGAAAGTGCAAAGCGGTGAGATGCACTTTTGCCCAGCAGGAGTGTTCGATGAGCAATGCCGGGTTACCGATAGCAAGCGATTCCTCAAGACTGCTTATACTATCCCTGAACTCCTCCAGAACCCGCATCTTTTGGAAAGCGCTGAAGGTGCGCCAGATGCCCGGGTGTCCCCTGCTGAACTGGTCCAGGGCCTTTTCTGCAAGGTAATCCCGATCCAGTTTGACCGGACGGTATACCGGTAATCCTGCCTGATCCATTTCTCTTTTCCCCCGTTCCCCGTTTTAAGATAGAATCAGGCTGATTGGTTATTATCTTTCTCTATGTCGTACCGAAAACATCCAAGGCCCGATACGCCGCCCAAATTCCTCCGCGAACATCTGAAAATAAACATTGTTTACGAAGTCGATTAATAACGCCAGGGTAGTGCCCGTTTTAACCCAGTCAACCCAGGGGTTATTAAGAAAATAAATGAAATAACCTTCCCGGATCTATCATGAAAAAAATCCGGTATCCGGAACCCCGGATCACTTCTTAGCCGGCTTCCAGAGCCCGATCGCATTTCCTTCGGTGTCCTGGATGATTGCCGTCAGTCCGACGGATTTTACTTCCATCTTCGGCATCATGATCTTTCCTCCCAGCTTCCCCACCATCGCAAGAACCTTGTCGATATCCTCAACCGTCACAAAATTAATGATATTTTCCGTGTTCTGGCGTTTATACAGCCCACCCATGGTGAGTGTACCTTCCTTTGCTGCTCCCGTGATTATGTCCTGGAACTGCGTCGCGGCTACCTGCACCGGGTCCATGGGAGTCTTTGTCGGTTCGACCTTCCATCCGAGGAGGTTGCGGTAGAAAAACTTTGCCCGGTCGACGTTGTCGGCAGGGATCTGGAAATATGCAATGTTTGCCATGGGAGCACCTATTGGAAAAGAAGAATTTATCGTTTGGGATAGCGGTAGTTTTTTTGGACCGGCTGCATCCGTATTCCCGCCAGGGCACACCGACCCGGGGGAAACGTTACCGGACGGTCATTGTGGTCTGGTGGGGAACAAGTCATGGGAGTTGAGCGCAGGGAATACGAATCTCAACCTACTCAACGCGGAGAAGGTACAAGCGCAGGGCCGGAGAGCACATCCTGGTAAAAACGTCCGGTCAATGGGTGCAAGGCGTAATTCCGGTTATTCGGAAAGACACTACGAAATCGTGGAAAGCGGACCGGACCGGATTTTGCGCCTGCGAATGAAGGCAGGCTCCTGAATATAACCGGGGACAGGATAACGGGCTGGTTTGGACACAGGATAACAATTATGGAACGGGCCGGTTTTTATGGCCAGATACAGATATTTTAGTATGTCTGTCGAAACAGAAGCAGTAAAAACCGTTGCCGGGCTCATGGCGCTGGCAGCACGGACCGCACCAAAAGCCTGCGGGCTTGATTCTATCGCCATCGAGATCGTTACCGGCAAAGAACAGGACAGGATCGCCGAAAAAATGATTCAGATCGCAAAAGATACCGGTGTTGTTTTTTTCCGGATCAACGGTGAACAGGTCAAAGCCAGCGATGCAACTGTCCTCATAGGTGTGAACGGGGAAAAGACGACCGGACTGAACTGCGGCGGATGCGGGCAGGTGAGCTGCATTGATATGGCAAAAGCCTATGCAGCGGCTAAATCCCACAAAACGGATTACAAAGGGCCAAACTGCATTTTCAAGATCTCTGATCTTGGGATTGCTGTGGGTTCAGCAGTTAAGACCGCAAGCATCCACAATGTAGACAACAGGGTCATGTATACCGCCGGTGTCGCTGCCATGAAACTCGGGATGCTCAAAGGATGCAGCCTGGTGTACGGAATTCCACTCAAGGCATCAGGGAGAAACGTTTTCTGGGCTGCCCCGGTAGAGCATTAATCCGGACCCTGGGGGAAATAACCGGTTAGTGCCGGGTTCAAAAACTACTTTTTTAATCTTCATTTACGCAAAAAAATGACTCAGGTGGCAGAAAGCAAGTCATGATGCTCGCAAAAACAACAGTGAATCCGGAATCCACACTAAGATTCTCTGGTTTAGAATGGGAGCCCGAAGGCCGGGCGGCGCTGGGTTACTGAACACATCTGTGGAAGTCGGGCACACCTGTGCACCGGATTGGTTTACGATTTACAAGTCCCGTTTCTTTTAAAAACGCTAATTACTTGAATACGAGAGTTGCTAAAATAATAAGGCGATTGAAAATCGGTTTAGCCGGATTTTGGTGTTACGGATGAGACAGGAAAATGTAACGTATTTTACTGAAAAGGAAGAAGAATTTGCAAATCTCCTGATCAAAACAGGTACCAGGAAAAATATTGCAAAGGTACTGGTATTTCTTGCAAAAACTCCGGAAGCGACAACCCTTGAGCTCGAACGAGGGACAGACATGCGCCAATCCGAAGTGAGCCTTGCAATGAGGTACCTGGTGGACCAGGGATGGATCAGAAGTCGTGAAAATGTGGGCGAGAGCAGGGGGAGGCCCATGAAAATTTACGGGCTGGCAAAACCCATCCATGAGATTATGGATTGTATTGAAAACGAAAAGAAGAACGAAACAGGCATTCAGCTCGCTCTTGTTCAGAAATTACGCGATCATATTCCCTGAAGGTTCGATAACTTACCATTTCCCGCCCATTCCATCTATTTTTTATGCCGTTCCCATCGGAAAAACGAGTTTCCAGCGTGCCCCGAGAAATTGATCGGGATTTCTTTCATCACCCTGATCGCGGATCGAGTGGCCCCGCAGAACTTCGGTCGTTCCATTAAATACTTCACCGTGATCAACATACTTTGCGTTCATGAACCCTTCAGCCATCCGGAGCGGGCAGAGTTGTGAGGGCAGATGAACGGATCTTCTTTTTCTTGATTCCAACAGCACACTTTCAACGCAGCGATGATCTGCATGTGCCATGATTCTTCCAACCATACCATGTATCCCTCATCCAGAGCGAGACCTGCACCAGCGCAGATCATCACCGGCACCTCAACGTGCGGTCCGATTACTGTCGCAAATGTCACCGGCACACGATACTAAAGGTGGCGATGGCGACCGCAATCGCGAATTCGAGCTGCTTACGTTACATGCGAAAAAAGCCGTAGAGCAGGTGGCCGGGATCACATAAATGAGAACCGAAGCCATGATTCGGAAAAGTGCAGAGATTGTTGAGGGGGGATTCGCGCCCAAAGTGTTCGGGGGCGTAAACCTTCCACTTTCGCACTCCATCCACCTATATTTCATATCCTGGTTTGTGGATCATACTCCATGGATAACCAATACTCAAGCTGC
>PMDE01000041.1:47148-51277 GCA_003154335.1 Methanoregula sp.
TGGTGGTCACGTTCATCCCGCCCTGGATTTCATTATCCGGATCGGGTACCGGATGTACTTCATGAGAAAGAGGAGGAAAGGAATGTGAGGCCTGAACATGGTTGTGCGCGAATACCGCAGGTATACTCCTGAAGAGAAGGAGCGTCTCTCACGGAGGGCCTGTCCCCATTGTGGCCGCGAGAGAGTAGCCTTCAATCCGGAAAATGAGCATACCATCTGCTGCCAGCCTTCCTGCAGTATGGAGTACTGGTTCAAACAGAGGCCTACGATCTCCGGTATGAGGCAGCTTGTCCGGGATAACCAGGGAGGTAGGTGTGCCCGGTGCGGAGAGGAAGTCCATGAATTCAACGCTTCTGAAGGTCCGGATATGCATCATCACTACATACTGGATCACATCAGGCCGATCGCGATGGGTGGGGACCAGTGGGCCAGGGATAATCTCCAGGTCCTCTGCAAGAAGTGTAACAAGATCAAGACTGCCCGGGATATGGGAAAGATCGCCTGGTGGAAAAAATATCATGGCCGGGGACTGACCCTCCCGGAACACAATTCCCGGCAGGTCCTGCTTTTTTAACGGGAACCCTACAAATTGGCAGGTGTTTTCCCGGAGCCCGGCTGATGTTCTGGAGATAGGTTATTTCTCAATAAGGTCAACTCACCGGGAAATCAGGCAATAGGTGATTTTAAGAGTCCGGTAATAACTGACTCTCCTTTGGATCCTGATCTTTGTCCCGGAATTATGGTCAGGAATTCCGGGATATTTTTATGGGATTTTTTCCAATCAGGGGGTTATACGCAACTATATCGCACTACAGAACACATACAGGTGAGAAGAAGATGAAAGGAGTATTGATGGGGCACATACGAACTGATTCCAATAAACGATATTATTATGCATCCCTTATCTGTGATTATTTACTCAGGAAAAATATCACACGGGCTGACGTAACCGCACGGGATATTGCTGCATTTCATAACCTGACTGGCAAAGCTTCACAATCGATCAGTGCAATGCTGAATTTTTTATATAGTAACCGTATCAGGGAGACTCGTTTTGGATTTTACATCATAGGTACGCTAGCCTTTAAAAAAAGCAATTATCCTCACCACTATATTGTTCAGCTTATCGATGGCGCCAAAGGTTTACTCTGACAAAATAAATCACCCGCCGTGCAGATGAAGTGGTCCGGTTCTTTTTTATAATGCTCTGGCATTGCTTGTTTATTTTATTAAGACGATATAACGACTGGAAACCGGGTTTTAAAAAATGAGTAAAGAGGCCGGGCTCGCCTCGTTAAATATTTCTTAAAATTTGCCGGATCAGTAAAATGGCATATATTGTTTCAGATTTTGCAACTGATTTTGTAACAAGCGGNNCCCGATGCAACGGCTGATGCTCATGCGAAACATACTCTTGCAATAATGAAAGCACAAAAAGAAAAGAATGAAACAAACGCGGCCGCCCATGCCCTGCATAAGGATTCAGGAATGGGATCACACACAGTATCCAATGATCCAAAAACCGGTGTTCCCAAAGCCGGCTCGGATGGTGTCATGGCCGATGCGCATAACCTGCACAAACATGCAGGCATAGAAGCCTTCAAAGTATCCCCTGATGCAAAAACGGGTGACTACAAAACCGATACCCATGCTGTAACGGACGATGCTCATGCAAAACATATGCATGAAATGATGAACTCACAAAAAGAAAAAAATGAAACAAATGCGACTGCTCATAGACTGCATAAAGATGCAGAAACGAAAACCCATATCGTTACCGGCGGCAATGAGAAATCTGCCGTCAATAAAGACAAAACTCCCGGTGTAAAAGCAACCAACCATACCCTGCCCAAAGATGCCGGGGCGAAACCCCGGAGTGTAACCGCGGGCCATAAGAAAAACGCCGTTCACAAAGCCGGTTCCACTAAAATCGCGGCACACGTGCCCGGATCACCCTCGAAAAAATAATACCGGAATTAAAAACGGTCGGGAGGAGACGAGGCATGAAAGGGGTAAAACCGGGCACTGAGGAGACCACTGAATTACGTCAATATAACGAGTTTGTTGCTGCCATCGAAAAACTCGAGTCAGAAACAGGGAACGGGCCGGAGATGATTACCCTGTATGTCTCTCCGGACAAACACCTCGCTCAAGTGACCGGGCATTTGAAAGATGAGTATACAAAGACCGAACATATTACGGATAAAGGGACACGTTCACGGGCGCAGAGTGCAATTTCTTCGATTCTCTCGAATCTGAAGAATTACGAGCACCTGCCCTCGCATGGCTTGGCAATTTTCTGCGGAAAAAACCGGGCAGATCCAAACGGAGCTGATCTCCCCTGCACGATCATTGAACCGGTTGAGCCCCTGAATATCTATCTCTACCGCTGCGCCCCGACGTTCGATATCGAACCGCTCAAACAGATGCTTGACGGAAAGAATGTTTATGGCCTGCTCGTCCTTGACGTCCGTGAAGCGTATTGGGGCTTTCTTCGGGGTAACCATGTCGAATACATCGGCAGCAGTACCGGAGACGTTCCGAGTAAGCAGCGAAAAGGGGGCCAGTCTGCACCACGGTTTCAGCGCCTGCGCGAGATCGCAATCAATGAATTCTTTTCCCGGGTTGGGGAACATGCAAGCGCAACATTCCTTTCCGAGATAGACTTCTTTAAAAGGTTTAAGGGTTTGTTGATTGGCGGACGAAGCCCGACACGAGAGGACTTTCTTGCCGGCGAGTACCTCAATCATGAAGTCCGGCAGAGAGTCATTGGCGTAATCGAAGTAGCACGGACTGACAGGGAGGGCTTGTCAGAACTTGGGGAAAAAGCACAGGATATCATAAAAGGAATGGATATCGAAAAACAAGAAGTTCTCCTGGAGAGGTTCCATAGAGATCTCGAAACCGGAGCCGGCCTCGCCGCGTATGGCGAAGCGAGTGTCCGTAAAAATCTTGCAGCCGGGGCAGTCGGAACCCTTCTTATCTCCTCGGGGCTTCGGAAAAAGAGGTTTCAGATTACCTGCCAGGACTGCGGGCATGCGGAGGAACGGACGTTTCAGATGGAGCCGGGGACATCGGTCAAGGATATCCTTACGCATTCGTGCCGTATCTGTTCCTCTCCGATAATCGAAAACGAAAAGATGGACATCACAGAAGAACTGATGCACCTGGCCTATCATATCCATGGAAAGACTGTTTTTATATCCGATGATTTTGATATGGGATCAAAGTTTTTACCCGATTACGGAGGAATTGGCGCTATCCTGAGGTACAGGACGGGATATTAGTATCCGGCAAATCCGGACCTGATTCCCTTGTTTTTATATCTTCATGGTTTAAGGGACCGGGCAAAGAGATTTCTGAAAGGAACAATCCTCTATTTACCAATAACGCCGCTTCGTCCGGGAAAAACCAGAATCATTTTTACCTTCTGGTTTGTTTCAGATTTTGAAACAGATTTTGCAACAACGGGGAGTATTTTTGTATAGTTCCCTCAATATACGAATTGTTCATTAAAGAAAAGGGAATTGAAACCATAATGACTGACAATTTTAAATTGATAGCGAGGAAGGCCATCCGTGGCACACGTATAGCTGCCTGGGCCGCACCTGATGAAGCTAAGGCTGATGCAGATTCCCGGTTTACCACAACACAGGAAATTTTTAAGGATGCATTCGGCTTCACGTACCACTCTGTACGGTTTTGCGATCTCGACCGGCTCTGCGAAAAATAATGTTGGGTACTATGCAGATTATCAAAGGCGGAAAAATCACACGTCCCCATTGTAAGATGCACCTGGCAGGAGAGAATACCGGGCAGAAATCCATGCACCCGGATGACTTTGAGGCGCATTTTGCCTGGGTGACAGCGAAACGGTTCTATGAACTCTCACCTAAAACTGAAACATTTCTCTTTCCCAAATAAAGAAGATAAATTTTTTTAGTCCCCCTGCCGGGCATACTATTTTTCCATTTTTTTCTCGTAATTTCCTTTGCTGCTGGTAAGAAAATTAGTACTTGCCCTGAAAAAAATCTGGAGACTTTGATCCAGACGTTCCCCAATTTTTGCATAGGTTGGATGATTCTTCTATTCCAGAAATGCAGTTTTCCTGCTTTCGTATTCTTCAGGT
>PMDE01000024.1 GCA_003154335.1 Methanoregula sp.
ACCGTAAACCTGCAGAAGGATTTTTTCATCGATTACTACGAATTTATCCGATCAAAGGACAATCCCGATGTTGTCCTTCTTGATGCCCGTCCCTCACCCGTATATGAAGGCCAGGGGCCATGGATCAAGCCCGGCCACATCCCCGGTGCCGTCAGCCTGCCCTGGAAAACCCTGATGGACGACAAGAACAAAAAACTGATGAAACCCGATGACCAGATCCAGGCACTGATACAAGCCGCCGGTGCAACGCCGGACAAGACCATCATATGCTCCTGTGGGACCGGACGGGAGGCAACCAACGAGTTCCTGCTCTTCAAATATTACCTGGGATACAAAAACGTAGTCCTCTATGAAGGCGGGTTTACCGAATGGTCTTCCTATCCGGGAAATCTTACCGTGACCGGGAAGAACCCCCGCTAAACAGGTATTCTTTTTTTTTAATCCGGTTTTGGCAACTACTCCCTTACAGACGCTCAACCTGTCTGAAATCTTCATTATTTTTCATAAAAGGAGAAGTTAATCAGATTTGATTTAACAACAATCATGCAAAAAGACCCGGATTGCATGCCAATGCCGGGGACATTTTTTCCTGTCGTTTCCTCAATGATTTGAACCATTAATCATGAACTACCGACCTGAATAATTTCAAAGGAATTTTCCGGTGATTGACAAATATCACTTGTCCCTCATCATTGTTCAGAAATAATCCCTGATTTCCGCATCTACTGCCAGGCTATAACAGAAAAAATTAAAAGTTATTGTCGAATTCAGAGATCTTTTTTGAACAGCTCCGGGTTCTGCCGCCGGATCCACCAGTTCCGGACGATAACTGCACCTGCCACACATCCGATGCATACAATGAAGACGATCGCGAATGTCATAAACGGAATTGCGGGAGCACCCCCCGAAGGGGATGGGGGTGGAACTGCGGTCGTCTCACTCTTCGTTGTTTGTGATGATTCTATGCCCTTGTTCGATAGAGTCGGCAACACAGAATCAGCAGTTGTTGATTGTACCAGTGAGGGGATAGCCGAAGTTGCTGACGCATTCACCGCTGATGAATCTGCCGGTTTCACCGCAATCGCAAAGTACGAAAAACCCGGGGTATCGGCACTATAGGAAAATATACCCCCGCTCTGGTGGTCAAACCGCGTAGGAAGAGCATTCCACTGGTTGTTATGATACCGCATCAATACGATATCCTCCGGTGCTGCATTATGTCCGGTCAGCCAGGTTCCGGAAACGCCGAACGATATAGTTCCATGATCAATCGCCGAAGGATTCAGGCCCACGGGAGTGATCTGCTCATAACCTGCCACGGTGAAGCCTGTTACCCGGAGTGTCTGGCCGGGAGATACCGGCTGGACGATAAGTTCAAGGGGGCCGATCTGTTGACCGGGAACAAGCTCCACGCGGCTGATCATAACCGTCCCCCCGGACTGGCTGAATGAAAAGGTCATTGTCTGGCCAGCGCCGGCTCCCGGGTGCGATGCAACGGTCTGGCCTATTGTGCCGGAATCAGGGGAACTGTCGCTCCCCGGAGAGGAAATGCCGTTATCTGGAGTAATTGTAGGGGTAACAAAAGGTTCTTCGACAGTAACTTCAACTGAATCTCTCTTGACATCCCCACCTTCAGCGGAGTAATTCACCGGGAACACCTGTTCTACACGGAGAGTGTATTTCTGCGGTTTTGTCCAGTTGGTCGTGACAAATTGTATCATCCTTGTGCTGTGACTGTCCAGAGTAATATTTGCGTACTCGGTAGTTCCGTTTTTCAGGAAAGCGGATTTGGAACCCGGCCACCCGGGAGCAACATCCTGGTAAATCGCTTTTCCCCCGCCACCCTGGAACTGGTATGAGCCGGCCTCGGGGAATACGGGAACACTATTGGTCAGACCCGGGTCGCGGTTGACCATAACGCCGACCTGTGATGGATCAATGTAAGGGGGCTGATCACCAGGATTACCAGTCATGGTACTGGTATTCTCAACCCAGAGATGATAGGTGGAAAAAGATCTTCCGGTTATCGATACCACAAACGGATTGCCGCGGATCACTGAATTGGAATTTGCCCAGATGTTTACCAGATCCGTCACGAGCGTTATAGTCCGCACCTCAGATACCGTTCTTCCGGTGTATGCTGCACTACCGCTGATGTAGTTGTTCTTCATATTGTTGAGCGAGGATTCAGCAGAGATTGTATAGGTTCCTTGAGGATAGTAATGATAATGGTCACGGTCAAGAAGATCGGTGGCCCAATAGTTTTGGCCCGGGCTTACCCCGCCACCCCAGAACCATGGTGAAGTGCTGACAGACAGGTTGGTAAGCACCTGAATTGTTGAATTATCTCTATAGAGATAGTTCAGCAAAGATCCCATCTCATCCCTGACTTTTATCGTGATGAAACCTTGCGTATTATTCATAGTATCAGGTCGGGAAAGACGATCCAGTGCCGACCACATATTCGTTTCGATTCGGAACGTCAGGTTTTCGCCGATCGCAGTCGATCTTCCGGTTAAGTCTGTCGCCCAATCGGCATCCCATATCCTGATATCCAGATGAGGACTCCACACTGCCAGGACAAGAACCGGACTGCCACCACTCGAGCATCCCAATCCGGTCGATGGGTCTACAAGATACCAGGACCCTTCATAGCCTTCAAAATCAACCTGTGAAACGAGGAAATCAGTTTCCCGTCCTGCAAGGTCAACGGTCGTGGTCGGTGGGTGACCCAGAATTTCCGCGGGAGATGCCCACCAGCCAATGATAGTGCTGTTACTGCCGACCAGTTCCTGTGCTGAGCTGAGGGCCGGGGATACATTCAGTCCTTCCTCACCGATGAAAACTGTTGCGCTGCGGTTGATCGTTATGAGTCCTTTGACAGCACCGGTTCCGGCGAAGGTGTTGATTGCCGGGTGGAGGATCACCTTTTCCGGCCGGGCTGAAAAACCGGTAACCGGTGTGGTTTGGGTACTGAAACCGGATGATACTACAACCACAACATCGGCCGTGAGAGAGCCTCCTTCGACATGAATCGTATATGGCCCGGGTTTTGCATCAAGAGGCGTATTCCATTCGACCGTCGCAATTCCCCGGTCACTTGTCCTGATCGCTGCATAATATTCCGTATTTGACAGATTTGCATTCGAAGGCGGGATATCATCGATGATCGTCATTCCCCCGCTACCAGGAATAAGGTGTGACCCGATAGTGAACGGCCCTCCGATTGGATCCTGATATACGACATCAGAAACATAGATTGACGGCGGTTGGTCCTGAGGGCCGCCTGTCATTGTGCTGGTATTTTTAACCCACAGATAGTAGAGAGTGCGGGGACTGCCGGAAATAGTAACTGAAAATCTGCCTCCTCCCCGTGCTACAGAATCCTTATTCGAATTGATTGTAAGGACATCCGCGGTAAGGATCGGCCTCTGCATCCCGAAATGGACGGGAGTGCCCGGGTTGATATCCGGCGTCACGTTATCTGATGCGGAAGCAGGAATGATCACCCACAGAACAATAAATATCAGGACGACTGGAAACCATTTGGGTTGTATCGGCACATTCCGGATGTTCATTCCATCAACCTGAAAAATAGTTCAGTCTTATATTCTATTAATGCAATGGGATAAAAAAAGATGTATAATTTTTGCTCCGGCGGAGTTCCCTGTTTCAGAATTGTTCCAGGCCGATCAGAGACACTTCCCGGCATTAATCATCGCCGATAACAGAAGTATTGTTCGTTGTGGAATATGAGCATGCCAACGGATCAGTACGGTCAGTTTATCGTAGTGCAACAACTGAATTTTGTTGAATTCTCAACATTCGGATCACTGGACATCTCATTACAACCTTTTCCGCCGTTCCAGCATGCAGTCCGCCAGCACCAGCGCCAGCATTGCTTCAGCAACCAGTACGATGCGGGGGACGATACAGGGATCATGTCTTCCCTTTACCGAGATCTCAACAACATTCCCGAAAATGTCCCGGGTCTGCTGAGTTTTTGCAATCGACGGTGTAGGTTTGA
>PMDE01000079.1:0-2693 GCA_003154335.1 Methanoregula sp.
GTAGCTTATGATCCATTACGTTATGAAAAAAAATTCTCAAGCAGTCTTCCGCTTCACCAGGTTCAGCGAAGCGGAGTTCATGCAGTACCGCATGTGGGTCGGTGCCGGTCCATCATCGAAAACGTGGCCGAGATGTGCATCACACCTGCCACAGAGAACCTCGACCCGGAGCATCCCGAAACTTCGGTCTTCGTTCGTTTTTACATTCTCTTTTGCTATTGGTGCCGAGAAGCTCGGCCAGCCGGTCCCGGATTCGAACTTGTCTTTTGAATCAAAGAGATCGGTCCCGCAGCATGCACACTGATAAATGCCATCATCGTGGGTATTGAAATATGCGCCGGTAAACGCGGGCTCGGTACCCTTCCCGCGTGCAACCTCAAATGTCTGTACAGGGAGGATCGATCGCCATTCGGCTTCCGTCTTTACGACAGGATCAACAGATTCGACTTTTCCGGTCGTGCTTGAATAAATGGGGATCTTTGCGGGTGTCATGGTCTCTCTAACCGGTGAGTCATAGGGAGAACCGGAGTATAAACATTCGGTTGATACCATTGTTCTGTTCGTGCACGTCCCGGGTGGNNAATCAGCCAGCCCATCTTTATTCGATATTATTTACCGTTTCTGCCACCCATTACAGTTGCAATGATCAATTCTGAACACGATAAAAATCACGACTCCCCGGAATCATCAAAAACATGTAAACTATGTTCATCCGGCTACTGTCATGAATGCCATCCCTCATTTTTAGGTATTTGTGAAAGCTGCGGATGGAAGATCCTGATAGTACTGGTTTGTGTAATGATCGTAATCTCGTATGTTGCGTGGTTCGGTGTATTCGGATAGTTCCTGACCTTCACACCAGAAAATAGATCTGGTAAAAGAGAAGGATTCTCATCCTTTTTAGAGAACCTTCAATTCGCCCTCATATCCTCGCTTGAACTCCGGTCAGACCCGGATTGAGGATTAGACCCGGGTGCAGGTGCCGTCAAAGCGAACAGTGGGTCAGTCCGGATAGTAAGACCGGGATATCATGCCAGAAGAGAACACATTTCCAAATGTATTTCACCGTTTCAGGAAAACGATAACAGGATGGCTACCCTCGATCCATCAATCCTCGGTATCTTCGTCTTCGGGTTGATTGCCGGCATCTGCCCCTGCAACAGTGTCCTGTGCCTTGGATTGATAGGATACCTGACGAGCGGGAACACCCGACTCTCCCTCCCCAATATTCTCAAACTGACCATATCGTTCTGTTTCGGCACGGTCCTCGTGCTCCTGCCGCTCGGCATGATTGCCGGATTTATCGGGAAATACCTGCTTTTCCTCAATGCCACTATTGCCTGGTCTATCGGAGGAGTACTCCTGATCCTGATGGGATTGCAGCTTCTCCAGATTTACAAGCCACCAATACGCAGTATTTTCAATTTCTTTAAAGTACCAAATTCCTACACCGTGACAGGAGCATTCCTGCTCGGGCTCTCGTTTGGTGCGATCACGGTCGGTAGAGGAGCCCCGATGCTTCTCATTGTCCTTACATATATCGCCCTTTACCAGACCGCGTTCCAGGGATTTTTCACAATGCTGATCTACGCCGTCGGGCTTTCTATCCCGCTCATTGTCATCAGCTCGCTGGGAGGTGCTGTCGGGAAGCAGATCAAGGATACGGCACGCGTGAGCGGCGAGATATTTGATAAAATTATTGGAGTGGTTATTGTCCTGATCGGGATCTATTTCCTGTATCTGGCGTTCCAGTAATCGATGATTCCTGGCAGGCAATGAATCGGGATGAGATCAGGGTAATTCACTCCTTATCGTTCCATTATTATTTTTTTTACAACCCCTTCACCAGATTCCGTTTCTGGATGATCCGTGCAGCGAGGATAAACCCCACAAAGATACCAGTGAGCACCCCGCAGTCACCAGCCGGGGAAAATACTGATGTCCCGGACATGGCAGCGTTGAACAGGTCGACGAGATAGGTAAGCGGGGAAAAGTACGCAAGAGTCAGCCCCAACCCCTGCATCTGTGATAACGGGACAAATATCCCGGATATGAAGATAAGCGGGAACCGGATCAGGTTCGAGAAGATCATTACATTAGGCGGATTGTCGGATCCCGGCGATACGATCAGGACACCCATTGCGGAACAGGAAAGTGTCCCAATCACAAACGCGAAGGCAAATAACCCCGGATTCGTGACGGTAACCGGGACGAACAGGGAACTCGTTATCCATATAACCAGGGAGATCCCAATCCCGAAGATCGCACCCGCTGCAACGTCACCAAGGATGATGCTGTCCTGTGTTACCGGATACGAGAGAAGCCGTTCATAGGTCTTATCCCGCTTTTCCCATGGGGTGATCAGCGGGCCCACCGATGATGCAGTAAAGAACAGCATCATCGCAAGGAACGCCGGGAAGAACGTAGCCAGGTCGAGCTTCCGGCCGACGAAGAATGCAAAGAACATGAAGAGCGGGAAAAGGAGCCCGAACATCAGGACCGGTGGCTTCGTATAATATAACCTCATGTTTTTTGCAGTAATTACGAGAATGCCGCGGAGGGCAAGGGGGAATTCCATCATGCACACTCCGTGATCTGGACAAATGCTTCTTCGAGGCTCGGGCCGGAGGTCACAAGCGATGTAATACCGATGGACTGCTGTTGGGCCCTCCCGACGAGATATTTCAGGACCC
>PMDE01000079.1:2708-3318 GCA_003154335.1 Methanoregula sp.
ATCCTCCCCTTGTTGATGATACAGACAATCTGGCAGAGCGTGTTTGCCTCTTCGATGTTATGCGTGGTGAGGAAGATCGTGCTGCCCTGTTCGTTCATGTGCCTGATCGTCTCGATAACAAGCCGGCGGCTCTGGACGTCGAGGCCGCTCGTTGGCTCGTCGAGGAGCAGGACTTTTGGGCGGTGAACGATGGCGCACCCGATGCTCACCCGCTGTTTCATCCCCTTTGAGAAGGTCCGGACCGGGAGGCGACGTTTCTCACAGAGGCCCATACGGCTGAGGATCTCGTCGACCCTCTTCTCCCGGATCGCCCGGGGCATCCCGTACATCTGCCCGCTGAGGTGCAGGTTCTGCTCTGCGGACATGTCGCCGTAGACTGAGCTGTTCTCCGGTATGACGCCCATCTGCATCTTGGCATCGAGCGGGTGCCGGTGGATGTCGATGCCGTTGATTTTGACGCTCCCGGCGTCCGGGGAGAGGACACCGGTGAGCAGGCGCATCGTCGTCGTCTTCCCGGCGCCGTTGGGGCCCAGGAACCCGAACACCTCACCGCGTGCCACCTCGAAGGAGACGTCGCTGAACGCAACGCGGTCGCCGAACCGTTTCGTCA
>PMDE01000062.1:0-28593 GCA_003154335.1 Methanoregula sp.
GCAAACGAACAAAAATATTCCCGGGACACGATGAAAAGCAATAAAACCGGAAAAAGAAAATAATACAGTCCTCTTTGTATAATGGAAGTTCCGGAAGAAACTCCCAACAACGATGAATGAACCGGGATTTAATTCCTTCACAGAGTAACTCTGTCTGGAGCTTGCGCATCTCAAGGACTGACTATATTGACCGGGTTGTGAACCCGGCGATAGCTCAGGAGTAGTTTGGAGGCACGAGTTTTCTCCTTCACTCCTTTATCATCGACCGGAGGCTCCCAGAATACGAGAGACTGTTTTTGAGGGAAAATAAGCCATATATGGGCTCCAATTCTCTTCTTTATGTANNACTTATACGATGGAAAAACCCGAAAAACCGTCTTTTTCGGTTCCTGTGGAAACGGACGCATTATATCGCTCTGTTTGCCAAAATTCGTCTGATTTACCCCTCATCTATCGGCTTCTAATGCCTTTTAAATCGAGCCGCAATTTGCCACATATTGTAATCCATTCAGCTGCCTAAAAGGTTGTCAGAATGCGAATATGAGGCTCATTTTCTCCGACAGAGGTTTGAAAAATCATTTTAAGTCAAAAACAGGAAACCGCCCTACCCCTGGTTTTTAAGTTCTTCCATATTCGTCATCCAGCCGTACAATATCATCTTCTTCGAGGTATTCACCGAGCTGGACCTCTATTACCTCAAGCGGAATAACCCCGGGATTTTTTAACCTGTGTCTTATGCCACTCCGGACAAATGTACTTTCACCCTGCCTGAGTAACCTGGTTTCTCCGTCAAGTTCAACTTCAGCAGTCCCGCTCACCACTACCCAGTGTTCACTCCGGTGATGATGAAGCTGGAGAGAGAGTCTGTGGCCGGATTTAACACTGACCCGTTTTATTTTGTATATTTTTGTCTCTTCAAGAACGGTGTACGATCCCCATGGGCGATGGACCCGGCGGTGAAACCGGGTAACCGGATCGTGGCGCTTGTTATAACGGTCGACAAGTTGTTTCACCTGTTCTGTATGACGGTTGTCGCAGACAAGGAGTGCATCAGATGTATCAACGACAATGAGATCATGGACCCCAATCAGACCTACATGTTTACCGGGGGCATGCACAAAATTATTCTCAGCGGAAAAATATTCCGCCTTGCCAACATTACCCTCATTGTCATGCACTTCGATGTCGTAGAGGGCTTTGAATGTGCCAAGATCACTCCACTCGGTTTCAAGAGTAACGACCGCGACCCTTTTTGAATGTTCAAGGAGCCCGTAGTCAATGGAAATGGATTCGAGATTTCTGTAATCCACATCGGCGGTGCCGGAAAAAGCATTGAAAAGATCCGGGCGGTATTTTTTAAGTTCTTCAAAAAAACAATCTACAGACAGAAGAAAAATCCCGCTGTTCCAGAGATACCCTTTTTTCATGTACTCTTTTGCAGTTTTTTCGTCAGGCTTCTCTTTGAATTCATCAACAACGGCTCCTGTCTGAAGAATTTTTCCCGGTTTAATATAACCGTAACCGGTATTGGGGAACGTGGGTTTTATACCAAACGTGACAAGATTTTTCTTAGATAACGGTTCCGCAGCGATGATCTGATCAATTGCAGATTCCCCCAGAAGATGATCACTGGGGAATACAACTGCGGTACCTGACGGAGAGACGGCCCGGATACGCTGCATTGCCCAGGTAATAGCAGGCAGGGTGTTTTTCCCTACCGGTTCTGCGAGGAGGTTGTCGTCAGAAATTTGGTGTCCCGTCTCCTCGACCTGATTACGGGCNNGGATAAAATTCCCGGGAAAGCGGCCAGAGTCTCGTCCCGATCCCGCCAGCAAGAATAATGGATTTCATGATGTACCTGTTATTTTTCGCATATTGGACAATAATGATATTCAGAAATTTTTATCACTTTTTTATTGAACAGTTTTTATCCGGGTTTACCTTGCTCATACCTTTCGACTCGCATGGTATGCACCGGTCCATTTTCTCATCAAAGATACGGTAGGAATTTGCAAGAACCGATGAGTTGGAGATCATGCCAGCCAGCAATATGACCTCCAGAATCTCTTCCCTGCTAGCGCCCATTTTGAGCGCTGCCTGCATGTGATAACCCGTGCAGTGTGGGCATTTTAGTGCCGCACCAACAGCAAGACTGATTAGTTCTACATATTTCGGATCGAGGGGGCTGGTCTGTGCAACTGTTCCCTTGTAAAGAAGATGGGAGATAAGTACTTCCGGGCGTTCACCCATCCGTTTAAAAATAAGAGGAACGCGTCCGTATTCTTCCTCTATTTCCCGCATCCATTCATCAGCGGTAACATCAGCACCACGCTCAACAATCTGCGCAAGCCGGGCTTCAAATTCCTCTTTAGTTGATTTCTCCATTAAATCACCGTATTTGTTTCTGAAAATGGCAGAATTTTTACCAGGATATAATCCCTCATCCGGGAAGGGACAACATTGCACACATCTCCAAGGGTAATCTTATCCTCAATCTCTATTTTTCGGAGATCGGCGGCAAATGTATCATAAGGAAGCTTAACCCGAAGTCCGGCCATCTGGACGGTGAGCGGGGTTGGTGATGTGACATCACGGATAGCGGGAACCTGCTCCATAATCAAATCCATAAGTCTGGCAGGAGAAACAGAGAGGGGGTCTTTTGCTATGGCTTCCCGCTTTTTTTCAAGCACGCTTGTGATCTCCGCAACGATCTCATCAAGCTTTTCGAGTTCATCGGATTCCTTGGTACGATGCATGAACCTCCCGACATTACCTACATACCCGTCAACAGGTGGATCAATAATCTTTTTTAGGATTTCTTTGTCAGGACCCCCACAGACTATGACCGGCACGTCAATCCCTCTCAGGAGAGTCGGCATTTTATATTCAATACAGGTTTCAAAATTGCCCATGAGGTACACTGCAATGTCATGTTCATTGATGACATCACGCTCCTCATCGTTCAAACCGGCGATCCGCTTGCCCGGGCCCCGTGCCAGACTGACCATATTACTTTTCGCCCCGATCCGTCTGACATATTCCGCGATATCACATGATGGGTGCGGAAGGTGATGGATCTCGAGACTCATACTGACAATTGCAATTTCAGTCCCTACAAGCGGAGAATCGGTTACTTCCCCGAAAAGAGGCTTTGCAATCCTGCGAATAAGCTCAATATCGTCACGGGGCACGAAACACTGCAAAACGACCTCTGCGGCAATTATGTGTTTTTGGACAATATATCCCCCGAGATCCTCAATCAGGTCGATGATGATATCATGCTGGTAAATCCCTCCCTTGTAGGTAACCGGGACGAGGGTCATGGCACTTCACCCATAAGCGCAAACTTATTCCTGATAATTGTATCGAGATTCTCCGGAAGGATGTTCTCACTTGCAACAAATGAGAATTTCTCGTTGCTGAAGATCTCGCTCCGGAGACGGAAGCCTTCCGGCGCAATGAGTCTGAATGCGTAAATAAGATCTTTATAGAGCGACTCACTTGGATCGGCTACGATGATCTCTTCAATTTCTTTGGGATCCACCCTGATATCATAAAGGATCACCGTAAAACGGTCTGGCTGCTCTACGTGGTCTTTGCCAAACTTTTGCCAGAAAATTTTAAGCATGGGAGCAAGGTACGTCTCATCAGAAATAACGAGCGTGATTTTTCCTTCCAGTGGATTTACATTGGCAAAATCACCCACGCGGACACGTGTGGTTATCTTTTTTAACATCCCCACAGCGATAAATATCGGCACTTTAGGATCAATAAAAATATGGAGTTTGTGGATTACTCTTAAAAGGTTGTGATCAAGGAGGACAACATTGGTAATTTGCTTGTAGTATGCAGCACCCAGCGGTTCCGGGCATTCCACTTCAAAGTACTCAATAGCCAGCATCTAATCGTCCTTTATAAATCCCGATGCAAGGAGTGCTGATCCGACGGCACCGATATATTGTGAATAGGGTGGAACCACAATCTTTGTCTGAAGGAGTTCTCCCATTGCGAACACAAGTCCCTCGATTAAGGATGTACCTCCGACCATGAGAACAGGCTCCTTGATATCAATTTCCTGCAACTGCTGTTCGAAGACCTGTTCTGCAACACTGTGGCAGGCAGCCGACGCGACATCCTCCCGGGTACTTCCGGTGGCGAGTGCATTGACAAGGCTTTGTGTGCCGAAGACAATACAATAACTGTTCATGGGAACCTTCCCGGCAAATCCTTTCATGGCAAGCGGGCCGAGCTCAGTAATCTCCACTCCGAGTCGTTTTGCAGTCATTTCGAGAAACCTGCCACTTGCCCCTGCACAAATTCCACCCATGGTAAAGGTGCCGGGTATACCATCCATAACTGATATCGCTTTGTTATCCATCCCTCCGATATCGATGACCGTCGCGGGTCCATGCTGCCGGTCTGCCAGGAACACCGCTCCCTTGGAATTCACCGTCAGCTCCTCCTGGATGAGATCTGCTCCGATCTCCTTTCCTACCAGAAACCTCCCGTAGCCGGTTGTACCAACAGCCTGAACTTCACTACGTTGAATTCCTGCTTCCATAAGGGCATGACTAATAACCTCCTGAGCACTTTTCAGGACCTCAATTGTGGGTTGCCAGCCGGTCCCTATTATTTTGTTGTCCTTCATCACGACGGCTTTCGTTGTTGCCGAGCCTGAATCAAGTCCAAGTGTTATCCCTTTCTGTGTTTCACGTGCCAGCAGAGCTCGCCGTCGGGCAATGGTAGTGAGCGCCTCCATACGGGTCAGGAGTGTTCCTGATGTAGTCCGTTCAGTAAAGGAGTAGCTCACTACGGGAAGTTTTGAATTCTCGTGGATGTAGCGCCGGAGTTCATTCCTCACGATCGCAGCCTCGGCACACCTGAAGCAGGTAGCTATAAAGACTGCATCGGCTTCAACCCGTCCTTCCACGAGTTCCTTTGCGCGGGCGATGGCAAGCTTGAGATCCGGACTTCGCACGTCAAGCCCGAATAGATCAAAATCTCTCTGGATATCCTTTAAAGCGACATCCGGATAAAATATCTCTCCATTTACTTCTTTTGCAGCTGTGTCAATTTCATGCTGGATACCGGAATACTCGGGCCCGCAGGAGAGCTGGGCAATGCGAACCGGGGGGGTCATTTCGCCCCTCCCAAACCATTGAGGAAACGTTTTATGGCTGCGACGAACTTTACCCCTTCTTCTTCATTTTGCGGGTAGTTGAGATCGAGTCGGGGAATGTCTTTCTGCCGTACAAGGAATTTAATCAGTTCATTCGTCCTTGCACATCCCATGCAGCCAAAGGCGAAGTCAGCATTATCAATAATAATCGCCGCTTCGCAATTCTCAATCATCGGGCCATAGAGTGCCATACGCCCTCTTACCCCGCTGGGGACTTCCACGGCAGCCCACTTCAGACCTTTTTTTGGTTCTTCTGGAGTCATCTGAAGTGGCGGTGATTCGAATCCCGCTGTCTGGATTTTTTCCCGTATTGCGACAGCAGAACTTAGGGGGGTATGCCCATATCTTGCTACCATGTCGGATAGAATGAGGCTCGTTGAAGGGTAAATAAAGACCTTTGCCATTTCAGGACTCCTGCGCATTGATCATTTTTTTGAGTTTGGCGATGTCCAATATCTTATGCTCAAGTGGATTTTCCGGTGGTGTGACAGTATTTTCATCGCGTTTTTTCAGTTCCTCAAGCCCGAATGAGACGTAGGGAATGACCCTCATTTCATACTCCATACCGTGATAGCCGGGGCGGGCTCCGCCAAGGTTTGCCCGGCAACGGCGGGGATCCCCCGGGGGAAATCCGCGGTCTTTGATAAAGATGTGATCCGGGTCAACCTTCCGGAGCTCTGCAATGATGCGATCGACTTCATCCTCTTTGCCATTAATAACAAGTCCAAAACAGGTCTCTTTGATCATTGCACCCTTTGAGATTTCGTAGGCACGTACTGCAAGATCTGCAGGGGTAACATCAAAAGATTCCACTACAACGTACTTTGTAACGCTGCCTACAAGAACCGGAGCATATTCGGTCACTGCTTTACCTCCCTGAAATACACATTCTCCTTTTCTTTAACTTTGTTCAGTTTTTCCGTGTCGATAACATATCCGATAATATTGGTCCCTTCAAATGGCTCAGATGTAGGACCGAACTCTTTATTCGCAGACAGACGGACACCTACAAGTCCTGAACCTTTTCGCGAATCATTGGTCATCGCAAGGGAAGCTGCCGGGGCTTCATCAACAGGTGTATTTTCCGGATTAATTTTAACTCCCGGTGGTATAGGTGATTTGAACAGGACCACATCATCGAATTTAAAAAAGACGGTTATCATACCGGCATCATGCTCCTTTAAGCCGGTAATTCGCCGGAATATATCGCAGCTGACCGGTGCCTTTTCATCGAACAGCCTGATATCTATCACTTTTTCAAGAGGAGCAGTTGTTACCGAAACTGTCTTTTCCCTGAGCACGTCAAGTGTGTTTCCTGGTTCCTGCGAAACTACAATTCTTTGTCCTTCATCTGTATCTATAGTAAGCGAAATTCCCCGTTCAATCGCAATTTCTTTTGCTTTAATCAAAGGAAGTCCCAGAAGGTCGATCCGCGGTGGAAGAACACTGATAGCGAGGATATCCTGCTCTTTTGCAAGTTTTACGAGTTCTATCCCATGAACTACCTGCCCGACAACACTGTGAACAAGACTGCTTGGGACGTCGTCCCGATAGATATAGATGCCTCCCTGGAGTTTTCCGTGAGTTCGCACAGTAACCGTCCCTTCTCTGCGGGGGTGGCGATATTCGGTTTCGATATCTGGAGTACCCGAAAGACGTGGATCGAGGATATAGGTACTTGTCGATGTCCCGATCGTAAATCTTCCGTTCTGGAGTGCGAGGAGCATATGTTCAACGCTGCCTGCTGCTTCGGTGGTAATATGATCCGTTGTGTACCCCTGGGCAGTCACATTCACCCGGGTCACAATCTGCATCCCGTCTTCCAGAACCAAGCTCATATCCGTTGTTGTAAAAGATCGGCTCGTATCTGCCCAGCTGACGATCGGCTCAATTTTTAGTATACGATCTCCTGCCGACCAGCGATCGAGCACCGCCCTGCCACTGATTACTTTTCCAATAATTCCCCCGTCTTCTTCGGCCCCGTGATCGGCGGAGTGACGTGATTTTGAGAAAATCAGATACGATCGTGCCGGTTCATATCCCCCACAACCCAGGATAACGTCTCCTCTCTCATAGAGATGTGGTTTACGCGATGGACGGAGAAGTGATGGGAACGGCCCGAATGCTGCTGCGTAACGATCTCCCCAGTGAAGAATGAGTTTTTGAATAATTTCCACAGATTCGAGGAAATCGGCATCTCCCGCTGAAAACTCAATTGATATTTCCCCGGACGTCGTACTTAACGCAAGACTACCTGTTTTTGCCTGTTCCTGAGTAGACGGACGGATTATTCCGACACAGCAGCCCGGTGGATGGTGGGGGAGGACAGAACCAAGTGTGCGCCCCTCACTCACATCCATCTTCTCTCCATCGAGAAGGATTGTACTCATCAGCACCTCATGGTGCGGGCTGGCTCATAAGTTTGCGTTCCTCCTCAGTAAGAATCGCGAGCACATCTGCGGTCTTGCCGATCTGGACGATTTTCCCTCCCCGCATAAGTGCGAGCCGGTCACAGATATCCCGGACAAACTCCATATCATGGGAAACAACGATGAACGTCTCTTCCATCTCTTCGCGGGAGTGCATAATGGAATGTTTTACATCAATCTTTGTTATCGGATCCATCGTACCGGTCGGTTCATCCAGTATCACAATCCTGGGTTCACGGATGAGAACCTGGGCAAGTGCCACGCGGTGTCTTTCCCCTTCGGAAAGCTGCCCTGGCATTCTTTCAAGAATTTCCCTGCTCTTTTCATCAGAGAAACCTGCCATCCTGAGCGTTACGAGTGCTTTTCGCATTGCAAGCTCTTTGGGGAATTCCAGTCCTATGGCATCGGTCAGATTGTCGAGGACGGTACGATGGGGGAAAAGGTCATATTCCTGGTGAAGGAGGCCAATATATGCTGTAGCTCTCCCCCGCTGGTCTATGCCGGGTTTGGTCATGTCGATCCACTCTTCACCAATCCGTATGTTTATTTCACCGCTGGTGGGTTCGATAAGACCTGCGATTATACTTGAGAGTGTTGTTTTCCCTGCCCCGCTTTTTCCGATAATCCCGAAGATCTCTTTGGTAAATACTTCAAAACTGACCCCGTTTACTGCCCTCACGACCCCGCGATCAACAGAAATATAGCGTTTGAAAAGGTCCCTGGCTACAATTACCTTCTCTCCCAGTTCAGTTTCCTCGAATTTTTCAGTATCATCATATCCTTTCATGAATTCGCTGATAACTTCTTTCGGGGTCCCTATTTTTGCTATCCCGCCCCCTGATAGAAGGATTGCACGATGGGCGACATCCTCAATTACCTGGGAAAAGTGTGAGGTTACAACCATACCCATATTGTTATTTTTTGCTGCCTCCGAAAGCATCGAATGGACAATCCGGGCCGTTCCCGGATCAAGGGTACCTGTCGGTTCATCAGCAAAGAGCATAAATGGTTCTTTTGCAAGCTGGCGGGCGAGAACCACCCTCTGTTTCTCCCCTCCGGAAAGATCGCGGGCGATATGCATCATTCTGTGGGAAAGTCGTACCTGGTCAATAAGATCAGCAGCCCTGTTGATAGCCTGGTCCTGCGGGTAATCAATATCATCAAGTGCATGAAGCACATTTTCGATAACCCGGTCATCACCATACAAAGCAAAGGTACGCTGGAACATAATCGCAGTCCGACGCATCAACCGGCGCTTGAGGAGTTCATCTCTTTCGTTCCAGAGATCAACGTCAAGCGCTATCAGGGTTCCGGTGCAATGGGGACAGGATTTCCCGGCTGCACTCCCGACGTCCATGTAATCGCAACCGCTGCATGCCGCTACATGGTATATAATTTTTCCACTTGTCGGTGCCTGCTCCACACCTCTCATAAGATGCATGAGCACCGTTTTACCTGCGCCACTCCTGCCAATAATTCCGAGGATCTCCCCTTCGGCAATCTCAAAAGAAATGTTATTGAGTACCTTCGTGCTGTCAAAATCCATGCAGAGGTTCTCTACCGTTATCAGTGGAGACTTCATAATACCCTTATACCTAATGTGGTACTTGTGGCATATTACCTTTTATATCATGCATTACAGTCGTCACGATCGAAATGTCCTTTGGGTGTGAGAATCTGCTGCACAATGGTAACGACTTCACATACGTTTTTTACCACAAAATCAGCTTCATTGTACAGCACCTCCGGCCTGTCTCCGGCCTGCTGGATGGTGAGTATTGCGATATCTGCATTCTGCATGGCATATAAATCATTGATCCCGTCACCCACCATCAGAACCTTGTCGTACTCCTGCCGCAGATCATTAACTATCTGGGCTTTCACTGTAGGTGTAGCCACACCAAAGACCCTGTCACGGGGGATACCAAGGTAATCTGCCATTTTTTCAAGTTTTGGTACCCTGTCGCCGGATGCAATAAACGTCGGAATACCCATGCGGTGAAGAGCCGTAATCGCCTCTTTTGCACCTTCAAACGGCCATCCCCCCGCCGTAATTGCAAATTCAATGCACCTGCTGGCCATATTGATTATCGTACCGCTGTTTAAGGTAACGACGGATTCCGCTTTACAGACCGTCCAGACATTCCGAATACATTCCTGAAGATCGCTCACATGCACCTGCTGGTCATTATAGAGTATATTTCCGATTTCTTCCGCGGTAACAATTTTTCGTGTACAGCTTACACCAAACCCCATCTTATGTTCCACAAGATAATCAGAAAGCAGCAATTCGCCAGAAGTCTCCATAATCTCTTTTGAGTGGACGGGAAGAACAACAAGTACTCGATCCGGTGAACTGAAGGTTAAGGTAGTGGTTTCGATACCCGGTAATAGTTTTTTATTCCGGATATCTTTTGCGACCCGGTAGGTATTCAGGAGCGTTCCGGCACTGTCAAAGACAACTGCAAATGACATGAATGACACCGTTTGATAAACTCTATGTACTTTTCTGAACATTCAATCAATGGAAGCTGATGTTCGTAACTGAAACCGCAGAGAAGATAAAGAGCATGGAGATCCGGGGTGCCGGGAGAATTGCGCGAGAGGCAGCTGAAGCCCTCAGGAAGTATGCGGCGGAAATCCCGGAAAGCGATGTGTCATCTTTCCGGCAGGAAATGGAAGGTGCTGCACAGACCCTTATCGCTACCCGCCCGACCGCCGTTTCCCTTCCCAATGCCGTTCACCTTGTTATGTCTGGACTTGAGCGGGCAGGAACGTTTGAAGAGGCGCGAAAAGGAGTGATCAACCGTGCTGAGCAGTTCATTCATTCATCCCAGCATGCTGTGGAAAATATTGCATTGTTCGGTGCCCGCCATATACAGGACGGGGATACCATTCTCACGCATTGCAATTCTGAAGCTGCCCTTGGATGCATTTTAGAGGCGCACCGGAGCGGCAAGGAGATTGAGGTCTTTGCAACAGAAGTCCGGCCGCGAAACCAGGGGTATTTCACTATCCGGACGCTCAACGATGCCGGGATTAAAACCAATTTCATNNGCAGATGCAGTTACCGTAAATGGCGCAGTGATTAACAAGATCGGAACGTCACAGGTTGCCCACACCGCTCATGAAGCCCGGGTAAATGTCCTTGTTGCGGCAGAGACCTATAAATTTGCGCCGCGGACGATTTTCGGTGAACTGATCCAGATTGAGGAGCGTGATGGAGATGAGGTTCTCGCAGATGCGATCGCCAGTACTCTCCCGCACGTAACCGTGCGCAATCCTGCATTTGACGTGACTCCTGCTGAGTACATTGACCTTATTGTAACGGAAGCGGGTGCGATTCCACCGCAAATGGCATACATTATCATCAGAGAACATCTCGGCTGGGGAATCGAAGAATTCCACAAGACCTTTGAAATTAATACGAGAAATGAGGAATGAAGTATGTGTGATGCTGCAGATACTAGTAAAAGCACCTGAGGAAGATGCGCATGGAAATACCCTTTACCAAACTTCACGGAAACGGCAATGATTTTGTTTTGATCGATGAGTATGGGAAAATCGTCGTGCCTGATGATATGAAGGGGCAGTTTGCTGCAATTTATTGCAACCGTCGTCTCGGGATCGGTGCGGATGGGATTATTTGGCTCTCCAAATCCGAAAAAAGCATTCTCAGAATGCGTATCATCCAACCTGATGAAAGCGAAGCGGAGATGTGTGGTAATGGTATCCGCTGCCTTGCAAAATATGCTTTTGATACAGGGTATGTCAGGGAATCCTGCACGGTTGAGACACCCGCCGGGGAGATTGGTGTTGCGATGATGGGATATAGGGAAGACGAATTTACTGCGACCATAACCCTGACCCCACCGAAATTCGATCGTAAAGATATACCGGCGACTGGTGATGGAGAATATAAAGAAAGGATAGGAGAGTTCGATGTTTACGCGGTAAATACCGGTGTTCCTCATGCAGTGATTATTGTTGACTCTGTTGATGCCATCAATGTTGAAGCGGTAGCTCCGGCAATCCGCAGCCATGCGACATTCAACAAAGGGGCGAATGTGAATTTCATAGAAAGAACCGGGACTGACAGCATCAGGATCCGCACGTTCGAGCGTGGAGTGGAGCAGGAAACGCTTTCCTGTGGTACAGGGGCTACTGCTTCGGCCGCAATAGTCCATAAACTCGGGTATACCGGTGAGACTGTCAGAGTGGACACCAGAGGAGGCTCTCTCACCATCTATCTGCAAGACGGGGTAAAAATGGAAGGGCCGGCAACAACGGTTTTTTCCGGAAAAATCTCATTTTAAATATCCTCTCATATTTTGTTTATTCAGATGCATAGTGATCTTGTTTGGCCTGATTAGGCCGGTTAATTATAATCGCAGACGAACAACCCCCATAAAACCCGAAAATATGCCCTTGCTATCATATACCGGGATTGCATTACTCTCAAGAAGTACTTCGTGGCCATCTTTATGGATCCAATAGAATACCTGAAGAACGGTTTTCTCGTGTCTTTCAATTGCAGTCTGAAATTTTTTTTGATTCGGGAGATCGGACCCCGACGGAGAAATTCAAAGGGGGTATGTCCAATCAGTTCATCTGGTCGGTAACCAAGGATTGACCCCACCGAATATACGAACTATGGTATCGTATTTAAAAAAATGAGGAAAACAACGGGATTATTCCCGTATCCTGATCCCGCCTTCAATGATCTCAAAATCAAAGTTTGCCCCCTCGGCCTGAGAACGGTGTTTGACGAGGCGTGCCCTGCGTAAACCGGGACCGGGCAATTTTTCAAGCCGGATTATAACTTTGGAGAGATGTTCCAACGCTGTACCCCCAAGGCCGAAATAAGTATTTTTCAGAGTATCCATGTATACCTGGTTGGTAATTACCACCGGAATTTCATATCGTTTGGAAAAACCAAGCAACTGGATCATCTGCCGGGTGAGCATCTGGATAGAATCTCTGCCTTTCTCCAGATCTGTACGGTATAATGCAGTAGCGGAGTCCATAACTAGCAATCCTGGTTTCTGCGTCTTGAGAATTTTTTCGGCTTCCGCAATCATTACTCCCTGGTGCTCAAAATCTATCGGTTCGAACAGAAAAAGTCTTTCGGCGAGTTTTTCCGTATCCGGGCCCGCAACCTGCCGGAACCGTTCGACGGAAAAACCTTCGGAATCGATAAAAACAACGGAATTACCCGCCCGAAGGCAGGAAACAGCTGCGATTATGCATAAGGTACTTTTACCACTCGCTGGTTCTCCATAAAACTGGGTAATTGTCCGCACTTCAAGACCGCCACCAAGCATCCGGTCCAGTGATGCATTCCCACTGCTTCGCCGCTCAGTCTTCATCGGGCACCTGATCTAGTGACGGTTTTATTGATTTCCTGCCGGCATTTTCGACAGCCCGGATGATGTCCCGAACCGGCACGCCAAGTTCTGCTGCCCAGTCACGTGCCCGGTCGAATTCCGCTTTGACGGAATACATTTCATCCTGTAACCACGCGAACTTGACCGGCATAACCCGGTAGTTTCCGGCAAATTCGACAGTAACATCTACTACCTTTCGTTCTGCGAAAAACCGGTGGACCGCCGGAATACATCGGATGCCAAGCGTGCCAAGATCCATTGCCATCAGTCTTGATAGTTCAACGCTTTTATCCCGGGTGCAGATAACCCGAAAAAGGTAGCCCGGCCTCCCTTTTTTCATAACGACAGGAATTGCGCTTGCGTCCCGTGCACCCCGTTCCATGCACTGCGTGATAGCATGGGCGATAATTTCACCACTGACGTCGTCAACATTTGTTTCCAGAATATCCACTGAATTTTCGGAAGGCAGGTCACTATCATCGACAGTTTCCACAATCAGTGCACGGATTACATTTGGTGTGCCCTCATAATCCCGGGCACCGGCACCATAGCCGACAGACTGTAGGGAATATGTTCCGAGGGTCGTAACCGGGATCGAGGAGAACTCTGCGAGAAGTGCAGCTCCGGTTGGTGTACACATTTCGCCGTCTTCTCTCCCGGGGCGGGTTAATAGACCAGAGGTGTTGAGAATTGCGACAGTCGCGGGTGCAGGTATCGGGAAGACACCATGAGATCCCGTCGCGACTCCCTGACCCAGTGTGATCGGCATCACAGCAACACCATCAACTCCAAGAGAATGAAGGGCCGTGCAGGCCCCGATAACATCAGCAATCGCATCATCTGCTCCGACCTCATGGAAGTGAACCTGTTTTCCATGGACTTTCACCTCAGCATCGTTGATTCTCTTAAAGACACGTTTTGCCATAATAAGTGCTTCTTCGGGAATATGGGAGGCCGCAGCATCTATTCGCGTCATAACTTCAGAAAATGTGCGGTGGGCAGATGTGGAATGGGTTTCCACTTTTATAGCCCGGATACCGGCCCGGGTAACCTCAGTGACCCCTGGCTCTGCAACTACGGCCTGCATTGCCTGCATGACAAGTTGACGGTCTGCCCCACAATCCAGCAGGGCAGCCGTGATCATGTCACCTGCCGCGCCGTGGAACGGATCAAAAATGAGGACATGCATTTACAGTACTTATAAATCCCTGCGTATATGACCTTTAAGGTAATGCCTGAAGTGCAATTGAGGGTGGATTCCGCATACCCCGGAGATCAAGGTGGTGGAAAAGCCCGGCTTGATCCTGAAACTATGTTGTTGCTTAAGATCTCTCCCGGTGATCTCGTAGCAATTGAGGGGAAACGCCGGACTGTTGCGAAAGTCTGGCGGGCGCTTGTTGAGGACTGGAACCAGCGTAAAATCCGGATAGACAATTTCACCCGGCTTAACTCCGGTATCAGTATCGGAGATACCGTGAAGGTTGCAAAAATTTCCGAAGAGGTGGAAGCAAAACGTGTTGTTCTGGCCCCACCTGAGGATCTCCCAAAAAAGATACCTATCGCCAACAACCCCCATGTGGTTAACGGCCTGATCGATTTCCCCATAGCGAAAAATGATTCTATACCGATAATGCTGGGGCTGCCATTTATCCAACCCCAGATCGTGGCATTTAAAGTTGTTGAAATTGAGCCTGAAGAAGCCGTCATCATCACTAAGAATACGGCCATTGAGTTCTCCGATAAACCTGCTGCAGGTTTTGAAGGAATCAAACGTTTTTCCTATGAAGATATCGGCGGACTGAAGGATGAACTCCAGCGTCTCCGGGAGACAATTGAGTTACCTCTTCGTCACCCTGAATTATTTCAAAAACTAGGGATAGAACCGCCCAAGGGAGTGCTGCTGTATGGTCCTCCCGGGACGGGAAAAACACTGATAGCAAAAGCAGTTGCAAGCGAGAGCGGAGCACACTTCATTTCAATTGCTGGTCCGGAAGTGATATCGAAATATTACGGTGAAAGTGAACAGCGTCTCCGCGAGGTCTTTGAAGAGGCCCGGGAGAACGCCCCGTCAATTATCTTTATCGATGAGCTTGATTCCATTGCTCCCCGTCGTGAGGAAGTGACAGGGGAGGTAGAGCGACGTGTAGTTGCCCAGCTCCTGACCATGATGGATGGTCTGGAAGAGCGGGGGCAGGTCGTTGTTATTGGAGCGACTAACCGGGTTGATGCAATTGATGCCGCTCTCCGGAGGCCGGGGAGGTTTGACCGTGAGATCGAAATAGGAGTCCCGAGTGAGGTTGACCGTATCGAAATTCTAAAGATTCATACGAGGGGCATGCCACTTGCTGATGATGTAAGAATTGAGGTTCTTGCCCAGCAGACCCACGGTTTCGTAGGCGCTGATCTCGCAGCACTTGCCCGGGAAGCTGCAATCAGGGCCCTGCGACGCTATCTTCCGGATCTTGATCTCGATGCTGAAGAGGTCCCAGCAGAAGTACTGGATTCGCTCCGGGTTCTTGCAAGTGATTTCCGCAGCGCCCAACGCGATGTCGGCCCCAGCGCTATGCGTGAGGTGATGCTTGAAGTTTCCCACGTCAAATGGGAAAATGTCGGAGGGCTTGAAGACGCAAAAACCGAAGTGCGTGAAGCGGTTGAGTATCCCCTGACCCACCGCCAGAAATTCGAAGATATCGGTATTGAACCCCCCCGGGGTGTGCTTCTCTATGGGCCTCCTGGCACGGGCAAAACCCTTATTGCAAAGGCTGTAGCAAGCGAAAGCGGTGCCAATTTCATCCCTGTTCGCGGACCTCAGCTCCTCTCTAAGTGGGTTGGGGAGAGTGAGCGTGCGGTGCGGGAAGTATTCAAGAAGGCACGCCAGGTTTCCCCCTCCATTATTTTCTTTGACGAAATTGATTCCCTGGCGCCCGCGAGAGGAACATCAAGTGACTCACATGTTATAGACAATGTGCTTAACCAGATACTGACCGAGATGGATGGTCTTGAGGATCTCAAGGATGTTGTGGTTATGGGAGCGACGAATCGCCCGGATATTGTTGATCCGGCACTTCTGCGGGCAGGTCGTTTTGACAGACTGGTATATATCGGCGAACCAACCTTCGAGGATCGGAAAAAGATTATCCTGATTCACACCCGGTATATGCCGATTGAACGTTCAGCCCTTGAAGAGATTATGCGGTTAACAGAAAATTTCAGCGAGGAAGCGATCGGGGAGCTTGTTGAGAAACTGGGAACGGGCAGGAATCTTGAACTCAATGATATAAAAGAAGCCTTAACCCCCGCAACCGAAGGCATGGGTGCTCCTGTAGGAACTCGCCGGAAACGTTTTGTGGAATTACTTAACGAAAAAAATCTTGTTGTTATAGACCCGGCCAGGGAACAGCTTGCGATAATGCTTTCCGGGATTACAGAGGGTTTTGTTGGTTCAGATCTGGAATCGATCTGTCGGGAGGCCGGGATGCTGGCGCTCCGAGAAGACGCGGTAGTAGTGACCTGGCGCCACTTTGAAGAGGCCCAGAAAAAGGTTCATCCCATGATGAATGACAGACTAAGGGAGTATTACAAAAACATCCAGCAGCACTTCAAGGGCGGTCTTCCTAAACAGGTTCAGCCTCCCGAGTACCAGTGAACTTTTTTTTATCCGATATTTCATTCAATATTTTTTAGTAACTGTGCTGGCGTTTGATGTCTCGTAATTCAGGGAATCAGAAGTCCTCACTCGCAATACGGATCATTTATCGATTCCTCAATTATTCTTTTTTCCGGTCGGCCGCCTCTGTGAAAACGTTGTTGNNTCTTTGGAATCTGCATGTTTTTGCGGTACTTGCTCCGAATCCCGATCAAACCGGTTCACGTGTCCCTGAACGTTCGGGTGCCGGGAATGGTCTTTTTGCAGGCGCTGGACATTCTTTTGTCTGCCGGAATTATTGGGGGACTCCGAAGGCTGTACGACGGGAGGGGGTGTATCCTGTGTCTGGCGATCATTTTCGGTCATATATGTCAGGTTGATCAATCAGAGAAATAACCACAAATATGTTGGCATATTTACACTGGTATAACCCGAAAGGATTTCCCGGAAATTCCTTAATACCGTTTTGATTGTGAACGCTGCAAATACCCGGTCAAGACTTATTCAGAAAATACGGTGTGAATTCAATGTCCGGGTCATTCTCTTCGATCCTGAGCAAAAAGTATCCATGCGGGCAGAACCGCGTCTTCAACCCGATTTGTATGATGAAATTGATAACTTCAGAAAAACTAAACAACGAGATGGACCCCCATGCTGACGTGACTATTTGCTATCCGGCGATCAATGATATCGCGGTATCAGTGCACCTGACGAGTGAGAGGCATCCTGCGCAGCAGGTATTTCAGATCCAACATAGAGCTCTTTACGTCAGAACTTGATGCTATCATCAAACGCACTTCCCAGATTCAAAGGTTCTCAATATAAACATCTGCGAGAAGATTCGCTCCCGCGGGCACATGAAGAGAAGTTGTCTCATGAAAGTCTTGGATTCATGGCGATCAGGCAACCGTTGATAAAAATGACAAAACTGTCAGGTAACCAGAAATCCTTCACACAAACCTTTTAAGTGCCCAATAAAATATATCCCTGAAGTATTTTGCCAGATACAAAAAGCCACATCATGGATATCCCGGAAAGTGGAAAACCGAAAAAGCGCAGTACCGGTATAGTAGGTCTTAACCTGTTGCTTGACGGTGGTTTTCCCTTAGGGACAACGGTTATGATCTATGGTACTCCTCTGGCAGGTGTTGACCTTGCGGCAATGCAGTTCTGGAAGGTTGATGGCGAGGAAGGTACATACCTGATGAACGACGGAGATGTTGTTCTGGGAATGATCGATGCCTCAGAACTTCACCCTGAAATGTATATGACTCAGATGGCAGGCGGCCGTATTGTTGTAGATTCTCTTTCGACTATCGTTATCAGGTATGGTATTGAAGAAGCGTTGAAATTTTTACGCTTAGCCCGCGAAGAAATGAAAAAACGCGATTCAAATATTATGTTCGTTGTCTATACGGGAATCCATGCACCAATCGAAATGACACGTCTCATGCGGGCATCTGATATCGTCATTGAGTTCAAGACTGAAATTTCCCAGTCAGAGATTGAGCGGACGCTGGCGGTACACAAAATGAGAGGTGGGGCATCTCCGAAACGGTTATTGCCATTCGTCATTACTGAGAATGGGATCGAAGCGTCGACTACTTCCAGAGTCGTCTGAATACTATTTCTGGTTATAGGATATTTTTAAAGGCTATAATGCCAGACGGACTTCTTTTGCTGCAGTTACCATATTTTTCAATTTGGCAAAGGCTGCCTGATGGGAACGCATTCTCATACCGCAATCAGGATCAATCAGCATAACCCGTGGGTCAAATATCTCAATACCTTTTTCAATCCTCTTTTTGATCTCTGATACGGTTTCAATTCGCTCTATAGACGAGTCCACGCAGCCATATCCTATCATCCGCCCGGCGAGATCGCGTCGGGAGAGGAGATCAAGGTTCGCGTGATTATTCGCAAACTCAAAGTCAAGCACATTTACATTAAACTTGAGGATTTCATCAAGGATATTTCCCAGATTTCCACACACATGCATACAGCTGGGAATCCGCAGGGAAGCCGTGATCAGATCAATCGCCTGTTTTCCGACCGTAAGATCTGCCATACCTGTTGAAAATATCGGTTCATCAATCTGCAACAGCGTGACCCCGGCTGCCTGAAGGGCTTTTGCCTCCGGAACCAGCGCTGCGGCTATATCAAGGGCCAACTCTTCCCGGTTGCGATACATTGGGGTACTGATATGAAGACTGTGGGCGATTGTGGTGGGGCCGGTTATTATCCCTTTTACTTTTGCGGCTTTTGCACGTGCGTATTTTGTATCTCCTACCGTAATAGGCCCTGACGCGGACTGCACTTTGCCGATAATCTCCTGTCCCTTAATCCCCGGGAGTGCAGAAGCAAAAACCTGGATCATATCCCCCCTTACCTGACCGTCAGATATAATATCGATACCTGCCGCAATCTGGTCAGCAACTGCTGTCTCAACTGCTGCGTGGAGTGGGTCAAAAAGACCTCTCAGGCCACTCCCTTTCACCACCGGGTAACTTCCGACGACCGTTGTTGCCAGCACTTTGTCAATGAAATAATCCTTTATCATGGATATCCGGATGATTATCCGTAGTATCGAATTGATTGCGGCGATAAAAAAATGTATGTTGTCAGGGGACCAGCCGGTGCATGTCCCGGGGGAACAACACCGCTTCGCGGACGTTTGACAACCCGAGCATTGTCATAACCAGCCTGTCTGCACCCAGTCCCCATCCGGCATGAGGCGGCATGCCATACCGGAACGGACGGAGGTAGAATTCGAAACTTTCGGGATTCAGTCCTTTCTTTTTGATCTGCTGAACGAGGATATCATGCTGGTGGACACGTTGCGCCCCACTCGATAATTCCATCCTCGGATGCATAAGGTCGAATGCCTTGCAGATGCCTGGATCCTTTTCATGAGGCATGGCATAATAAGGACGGATCGCGCTGGGCCAGTCCACAATGAAGTAGTGACCCCCTATCTCTGCTCCAATAGCCCTCTCGGCAGCGGGACTGATATCATCGCCATACTGGATCGGATCTTCGATCTTTTTCTTTGCAATTTCTATCGCTTCGCCATAAGGAAGCCGGGGGAACGGTGCTTTCGGAATAATAAAATCGGTAATTTCAAGGTTAGCGATCTGGTCACTGCAGGTCTCCCCGACATATTCGTAGGTTTTCACGATCAACTGTTCAAGGACGCCCATAACCTCGAAATGATCTGCATATGACATTTCAATATCAATCGATGTGGCTTCGTTCAAATGCTTGGTCGTATTGTGTTCTTCTGCACGGAAGATTGGTCCGATTTCGTAGACCTTTTCAAACCCTGCTGCCATCATCATCTGTTTGAACAGCTGAGGACTCTGGTTAAGAAAAGCTTCTTTGTCAAAATATGCGATAGGAAACAGCTCGGTTCCACCTTCAGTTGCTGCAGCGACGATTTTTGGGGTTGTAATATTTATGAATCCCTCGTTATGTAAAAACTGGTTTATAGCGTGCATTGCAGCGCTGCGGATCTGGAAAACCGCTGCGACCCGCGGTCTTCTGGCATCAAGAAAACGGGCGTCCAGGCGTGTATCGAGATCGGCCGGGACTTTTTCAACAACATCAAGAGGAAGAGGGCTGTCAGCGATACTGATGATCTCAAAGACGTCAGGCACGATCTCACGTCCGCCGGGCGCCTTGTCAATTGCCTTTACCACTCCGGTGACCCGAACAACGGATTCGCGGGAAACCTGTCTTGCGGCGGCGAGCACGGCTTCTGAAGTTCTCTTCTTTGGTATAGTTACCTGGATGATCCCGGTCCGGTCGCGGATCAAAAAGAAGGCAAGACCACCGAGATCCCGGACTTCATGGACCCAGCCGCAGATCTCGGCCTGTCCAGACGTCGGTGTAACCGATTGTATGGGAATACGCATGATGAAATCCTATATCTATGGGTCGCAGGGGATAATTGATTTTATGGGAAATGAGTAGTAACCGCATTGTCCGGGATTTCAGGTTAGCAATATATTCCCATACGCGGGGAGGGGAATCTCTTACACATCTTTATACTTCGGTAGTGAAATCACTTTATGGAAACATCATTATGAAGATACTCGGCATTAACGGTAGTCCGAAAAAGGAGAAGAGCCAGACCCGGAGGCTCGTTATGGGAGTGCTTGAAGGAGCACGGCAGTCAGGTGCAGAAGTAACTTTTGTAGACATCTGCGGACTTGACATTAAGTATTGTACGGGGTGCGGAACCTGTTATGCAACGGGTGAGTGCATCAGCGATGACGATTTTGCGGCAATCCTGGAAAAGATGCTGGATGCCGATGGTATTGTCTGGGGTTCACCAAATTATATCAATTCTGTCACCGCCCAGGTTAAGACGATGTTTGACCGGATGGCAGATTCAATTCACTGCCAGTCCTTTGCCGGAAAGTATGGTTGTTCTGTTTCCACAGCAGGGGGTTCGATGGCAGACGAAGTTGCAGACTACATGAACTCAACGATGACGAACCTTGGTGCAACATCTGTAGGGAAAGTTGCCATACTTGTCGGTGCCGATCCGAATGCGATTGTGAGCGGCGAGAAACAGGCAAAAGAACTTGGCAGGAAACTGTTTGAAGCGATAAAAACGAAATGGGTAGACCCAGTGCAGGAAAAACAACATGTAGAACGGCGGGAATATTTCAAGCGTCTGGTGATGTACAATAAAGATCTCTGGAAGCACGAGTATGATTACTGGAAGAGGTTGGCCGAGCTTCAATAAAAGGCGATTATTTTTCCCAATTTTCGATTTAAGCCCGTTTTTATCATAATTCATTATACTCTGGGACAGTTGGGAGCGGGGACTCCCTCTCTCCCAATGGGGGAGGTCAGCCCAGGGGAGTATCCTCTTGACCCCCCTTTTTACCGGGTTTTCATTATCGTTCTGTGGACTATCGCAATTGGGGAAATGAGGCCCGAGTGGTGGAATCGGATTCACGTTGTGCTTGAGTTCCAGGAGTGAGTGTTGTTTCTCTTTAAGGATTTCAACAAAGCCTATTTTCTTTGGGTAGAGTCCCATTCGATCGATTCTCCTGGTACTTGGATTGATGTCTTTTGTATTAGACATCTGGACATGGTATCTCTGGGTTTATGGCACCATGCAACCCAAAGGTTCCCGATGGGAAAGGCGATGATAGCAGTTGCTGTGGCAATTGTCCTCCAATGGCTTGTGATGCCTCCTTTGGGGGGGATTAGCTGTCGTGAGTCCACAATGTTTTTTTGAGTAATTGTACCCGGAAAAAAGCGGAACTAAAAAAAAATTGTTTCATTGCTGCCGGTATAAAGTGATCAAAAGAGGAGGCGAAAAAAGAAAAATGTATTACTGGGCATTGCGCTTCTTGATCATCTCAAGGGCTTCGAATGCTTCCCGCCTCACGGCAACATTTTCGTCCGTCAGGAGTCCGGTAATGTGATCTACGGCTTTCTGGTCGCCGATCTCACCGAGCAGAAGAGCAGCCCGCTTCCTCACGTCGCTCTGGTTGTCTTTCAGTACCATAATGAGGGGTGTGGTTGCAGGCTGCCCCAGCATCCAGAGGGCCTCCATAGCACTGGTCCGCATCCTGAGGTCTCCTTCGCGGAAAACCTGCATTAGAGGAGCAATAGCTGGAACTCCAAGTGCAGCGAGAGCTTTTACTGCTTCGATGCGGACTGACCGTTCGGGATCATCAAGGGCTTGCATTATAGGGGGGATTGCTTTGGTGTTGCCTATCTGGCCAAGCACTTCTGTCGAACCCCTNNGTGGCCATCCTTGTATGCTCCTTTGCATCATTGAGTGTTTCGATCAGCGGCCCGACAGCCCGGGGATCTCCTATACGACCAAGGGCAATGGCGCTTTCGCTTCTGACCATAGCATCCGGGTCTTTGAGCGATTCAGTAAGATAGGGGACTGCCCGTGTCTCCCCCATAATCCCGAGCGCCTGTGCTGCTCCTCGGCGAATGTAAGGGTTTTCATGGTTCAGTCCCTGGATTAAGGCACCGACAGAGGGTTCACCAATTAGCTGGAGTGCACGGATAATTTCCTGTCTCACATCTTCACCTGGCTCACGCAATGCCTCAATCAGCGGCCCTACAGCAGGGGCGCCGATCTTACCGAGGGTATCAGCGGATCCGCGTCTGATGATCCAGTATTCATCCTTTAGCCCCCTTATAAGTGGTTCGATAAACGGCTCACCAAGGTCACCCACCGAACGAACCGCACTCCACCGGGTATCGAGGTCTCCTTCGCTCAGTGCTGTAAGGAGATTATCATAGCGCATCGTCTGGGTGCGGACCCGCGCCTCATCCGTCTCTCCCCCCTCATCAGCTTTTCCTGACTTAAAAAGGTTGAGGAACTTGTTTGTGATGCCCATATCTGTTCTCCGAACGAGTATTAGTATAAAATCCTTCAAATAGGTATCGGATACGTATGGCAGGCTCATATCCTCTTTTGAAGAATTAAAAGGTCTTTTTTACCGATCTGTGCTCTAATCGGAAAAATTTTAACAAATGTTTTGTTCATTAAAAATTCTCATGGAAACAAAATGTCCGGAATGTATTCAGTTTAAAACTGGTCAGAGACATTCCGGATTGCTTTGATTTATTTGCGACATGTCCTTACCTGTGATTGGAGGAACACTCCAGTGGGTTTCTTTTCCCGAAAAATTAAATGAGTCCGGCGGGGGAAGGAACCACGTTGGAAAAAATTTGCAATTAAGATGCGAAACCAACCGTGAACTGGGTATTACTTGTGGCGGTTGTGGGGATGTCATACACATATATTGTGTAGGTTCCGGTGGGCATATAAGAATCAAGTGTATACTTAAAATTCCATGAATTATCAGCAGTAACAGATATTGTTCCCAGATTGACCCCGCCGGAAAATTGTTGGGGTCCGTATAAAATAAGGGCAACATTGCGAGCACCCGATGTGCACTGCCCTGAAAATTTCAGGACGTCTCCTTTGTTAGCGGAATAGCTGTTCGATGCAATAGAGACTATTCCTCCTCCAATGACAGAGAATTCAACTCTTTCAGATGTCGTTTTTCTGGCATCATTCACCACCAGAACATACTGCCCGGACTGGATGGAATAACCTGGATTCCAGGTGTAACTCCATAGACCAGCGGAATTGATTTTAGATTGATCCAATGATACACCCTGGGCATAATAACCTGGTCCGAATAACGTCAATCCAACGCTGTCGCAACCAATACAGGTACCGGTAAATAAATTCGAGTTTCCAACAATCATGGTATCTTTACTCGCAGTCACTGTGACTGTTGCCGGTACCGTTGTTGTCTGGGAAGGAATGGATGGGGTCGGCGGGCTCAGGGATGGTGATAATGCGGCGTAAAAGTTCGATGGACCTGAAGCTACGACAATGCCCGTGATCCAGCTTTGGTATCCGGGATAACGGAATTCCAGCGTATAATTCCCCGGTTCAATACCGGCAATGGTGCAGGGAGTATTTCCCCGGAATTGGTCATTAAGATATACTTCAGCCCCGGAAGGAGATGATGTAAAATTGAGTGTGCCTCTACCCGTATCCTGACTTGCGGTACATCCGGAAAGGAAAACAAAACAGAATACGATTGAAAATCCAATTATCCCGATTATTTTTATGTTCATATTACCCACGATATCCGTTATTGTGCAGGATTATATAGGTTCCGCAAAAACGGCATTTCAGGAATATGAACTTTATATGAGACTCAGTATTTCGCGGGCAAGTGCGATACTTTTTTCTTCATCACTCATTATCGTGTCAAACCTGACCGAATTTTTTACTTCAACGGGATCACGGACATCCTGCACGAATATATCAGAAATCCCTTCATAGCAGTTGAAAGTTCCGAGGGAACTGGGTTCGAATCCTGCTGCCTCCATAAGAGCACCCGCAGGCCCGCTGATAGGGTTATTACCAATGAAAGGACTTATTGCTATCACAAGTTTATCTTTTACCGCAGATTTCAGCCCTTCGCAGCAAAGAATGGGGGAGATGCTGGTAATCGGATTGGAAGGGCCAATAACCACCGCATCGCTCGCTTCAATCATTGCAAGACCCTCCTCGGTTGCAACCGGCGGCTCATGAAAACTCCTCACTACTTCCCTGATTACTATGTTACCTTTTGCCCGGACCCAGTATTCCTGAAAATGGATGAGGCCAAGATCCGTTTTTATCTGCGTTGTCACTTCCGTGTCCGTCATCGGGAGAATATTTTCACGTACCCCGAACCGGTCACAGAGAATTTTGGTAGCGTTTGTCAGGCGCATGCCGTTTCTCAGCATATCTCCACGGGCGATATGAACCGCCCTGTCCCGGTCCCCAATCGTGATGAATTCATTTGTTCCAAGCCTTGTGATCTCTTCATGTGTAGTAAAAGAATCATTTCTGATTCCCCACCACGTGTCGCTGTCAAGAATCCCTGCAAACAGGTACATAACGGTGTCGAGATCAGGTGAGATGTGATTCCCCGAGATCCAAATATCTTCAGCGGTATTGACGATGACAGATATTTCATGCCTGTCCATTACTCTCTGCATGCCCCGCAGGAGTTTCGGCGTGCCGGTTCCACCAGAAAGGAAGGTGATCATTACTCAATACTTTAATGCGTTATATATGAAGATTCTTTTAGTGAATTCGTGAAAATAATAAAAGACCCGGTCCACGGGTATGTTGAAGTGGAGGATTTTGCACTTGCCCTGCTCGATTCTCCTGCCCTGCAGCGCCTTCGTTACATAAAGCAACTGGGGTTTTCGTACCTCGTTTATCCGGGCGCGAATCATACGCGGTTTGAGCACTCGCTCGGGACTATGTTTCTTGCAGGTGTAGCATCACGGCGGTTTGGACTTTCTGATGATGAGCATAAGCTGGTAGTTTCTGCGGCGCTCCTTCATGATATCGGTCACGGTCCCTTTTCCCATGCAGGTGAACCACTCATGGAAAAATTTCTCCAGCGGACCCATGATGATATTGAATGTATACTGACGGACCATACAAAAAATATCCTTCGTGAGTCTGGTATTGATCCTGTCGAAGTCTCCTATTTAGTGAAAGGAAATCACTCATTGTCGTCAATTATTCATGGGGATCTGGATGTGGATCGGATGGATTACATCCTCCGTGACGCCTATTATACGGGAGCTCCCTATGGTTCTGTCGATGTTCAGAGGCTGATACGCCACCTGATCCGTACGAGTGAAGGCACAGTTATGGATGAAAATGGAGTGAATGCGGCAGAATCTCTGCTTATTGCCCGTACAATGATGCGGCCAACGGTCTATTTTCATCATGTCAGCCGGATAGGAGAGAGTATGTTCCAGCTTGCGGTACTGGAACATTTTAAGGATTCGGAAAAAAATCTATACTCCTCCTTTTTCGGGATGGATGACGCCACCTGCATGCAGGCATTGCGCGGTTCTGAAAATCCCGTAGCCAGGGACATTGCACTGCGGATCTACGAACGAAGGCTGTATAAACGTGCACTCTATGTAGGGACAGATCTGGTGAGTTCATCTCTTATTGATAAAAGAATTCCCCTGGAAAAGTGCCGTGAATTTGCGTCGATGATAGCTTCACTTGTCGGCCTCAAACCACACGAAGTACTCGTTGATATACCCTTGATTCCCAAGGAGATGTCTCTCGGTGTTAAGGTCGAGAACCAGCGCACATTGGCTGGCGTTAAAGACCTCTCACCACGCATTCAGACCCTCAACGAAACGCGCCTTGACCAGTGGCGTCTTGGTGTATATACACTTCCCGAATTCCGTCAGGAAGTCGCTGAAGCGGCATCTGAAGTATTGCATATAAAGAAGCAGACCCGTCAGCATACACTCTTTTAATTTATGGAGAACGTTCAATTTCACCCCAAAATTGTCCGTTTTAGCAAGAGAAATTTCATAATAAATGTTCCCGGACTCATCGTGAAAAAAAGGTCAGTTTATCTTATTAATTAAAGCAAAAAACCGGTCAGTAGTCAGTGAGGAGACAGTGCGTGTCCCCAGGTAGCGTCGAAGCAAGCAGGTATCATTCAAAAAAATGAGGATTTTTTTGTTTGCAGGAATGGGACTGTACCCCGATTATTTATAACTCATCCGTAGCATAAAAAACCCATAATATTTTTCATAATACCTGATATTTGTTAATTTATAGAATTTCGATGAGGACTTGAACGGATTGAGTAATACATAAATAAAAATATTATATTGTCAGCCAAACACTCCACACATGAAGTGCACCTTATTGGTCATTCTTATACTCCTTTTTGCGGGAACGGTCGTTGGCGGGTGTCTTCAGAATACCCCTCCGGGTCCTACTCCGGTTCCAACACTCCGGCAAACCCCGGAAATTACGGAAACTCCTACGGCTCCCGTTCCACAACCCTCATTTACCTTGAGTGATTCTTATCTGAAAAAGTCTTACACATTTCAGAATGAAACTCAGGGTATTGTGGAAGATATCCGTGTAGATAACGCTTCATGGGGGATCAAATTTGATGTAACTCCCCTCACTGACGATGTAATCTATAGCTGGTTTGAGATGAATGTTACTAATAAGGATAACATGCAGTCAGTGATCTATGGCTATGGTCGTACTAACGGATTTGAACTCCATCACCTGATACCGATGTATAACACCGGGCTATATGAAATCGTAATGAAGGGCAATCGTGTTAAGGTAGATGTTTTCGTCGCAAAGAGAAATCCCTAGATTATGAGGTGAAAAACAGATGATAGAAGACTGGATCGTTGTAGCGTGTGGTGTGGTGACAATTGTTATTGTCGTAAGCATTTTGTTTTTTAATCTTCGCAGAGCTGAACGCAGGATGCATGAAAGCACCTTCAAACTCAAAGTATATACAGATCTGTTAAATTCAATCACCGAGCTGAACCTCGCGGGCGGGGATCTCTATAAAATGGACAACGCAAAAAAAAGTCTTGCGCTGACGTTAAATCGCTTAAATCTCGTCGGAAGTTCAGGTGTGCTTAAAAGTACCAGTGATCTCCTGGATTTTTTAAATGAGCATAAAGACAAGGATTTCGATACTATCCGGCTTCACAACATTCTCAACGCACTTGTCATAGAAGCCCGACGGGATCTCAACCCTGCCCATGCACGACATATAGAAGAAGCGCACGTTCGGTACCGCTTTTTCGCACCCCCAAAATCAAAATAAGCAGAAATTTTTTTGAAAAGATTCCGGCATAAACTCTTTTTGTCCTGAATCCGACATTGGTATTACAGGAGAGCGCTCGGTTATGGTGGAAAAAGAGTTTGTTATCGGGGTGACAGGTGCAAGCGGGGCATGCTATGCCCGACGCCTGCTTGAAGTACTTTGCACGAATTCAAAGGTCCATATTATCATTTCTGATGTTGGCTGTCAGATAGCAGCACACGAAAATGTATCCCTGAATGGATTCAATGCGACCTACCATGCTATCGATCGAATTGCCGCACCGATAGCAAGTGGATCCCACCGGTTCGACGGAATGGTCATCATCCCTTGCAGCGCAAAAACACTTGCCGCAATTTCTACCGGGTATGCAGACAACCTGATAACGAGGACTGCAGATGTCTGTCTCAAAGAACACCGAACCTGCATTCTCGTAACCCGGGAGACCCCACTCTCAAAGATACACTTAAGAAACATGCTCTCTGCTGAAGATGCCGGGGCAACGATTATGCCAGCCTGTCCCGGGTTCTACCACAACCCGAAAACCATCGATAATCTGGTAGACATGGTTGTTGCTCGTGTGCTTGATCATCTTAATGTGGAACACAACCTCATAAAACGCTGGAGCGGGTACGATGCGTGAATTTATACAGAAAATGCGGGAATACGGGATGGTTGTAGACATCGAGGAACCGGTATCTCCCGACATGCAGGCGCCGAAGATGGCGAGCGGGACCGATAAACTCCTTTTTTTCCATAAAATGGGAAC
>PMDE01000062.1:28622-44415 GCA_003154335.1 Methanoregula sp.
CCCGGAGATGCAGGGAAGTACCTTACGTCGGCCATTGTTTTCTCACGGTTTGAAGGAGTTGAGAATGCATCCATCCACCGCATGCAGGTGCTGGATGATCACCGGGTAGCAGCGCGGCTGGTTGAGGGGAGACATACGCATGTAATGCTGGGAAAAGCACTGGCAAAAGGCGAGAAACTTCCGATTGCAGTCACTATTGGTACTCACCCAGCCGTAACATTTGCAAGCTGCACCCGCGTTCCTGTGGGTAAGGAACTTGGTTTTGCGGCAGAACTCCTCGGTGGTGAAATTGCGGTCAGGCAGTGTAGCAATGGGGTACTAGTACCGGATGCGGAGATTGTTCTTGAAGGATTTATCGGAAGTGAACTCACTGCTGAAGGGCCATTTGTGGATATCACCGGTACCTATGACCCTGTGCGACAACAGCCCATAATTGAATTCACCGGCATGCACCTCAAGCCGGATTTTATTTACCATGGTATCCTGCCCGGCGGCGATGAACATAAGATACTGATGGGGGCTCCTTATGAACCAAAGATATATCGGGCTGTTGCCGGGGTGACCGAAGTGAAGAACGTTTTACTGACCAAAGGTGGTTGTGGTTATCTCCATGCAGTAATTCAGATAAAAAAGAGTACACAAGGAGATGCAAAAAATGCGATCATGGCGGCATTTGCCGCTCATACCTCCCTTAAGCATGTCGTTGTTATCGACGAAGATATCGATCCTTGCGATCCTCTAGAGGTTGAGTATGCCATGGCAACACGGGTGAGAGGTGACAGGGATATTATGGTGATCACCGGCGTGCGAGGGTCGTCTCTCGATCCCTGCCAGCTCGATGACGGAACCAACGTAAAAGTGGGCGTTGATGCAACAATGGTGCTGGGACACGAGAAAGATTTTTTACGTGCAACCTGGTGAGCCGGATGTATCTTGACTTCGAAGATGAGAAGATCCTCGCCGGGGAGAAAGGTGAGACCCGGCAGAGGATGATGGAACTGCTGGTAGCACTTGGCAAAGTCTTTGGAGCAGAACGTCTTGTACCGATCCGGAGTGCGCAGGTAAGCGGGGCCTCGTATAAGACGATTGGCGAGTACGGGCTTTCGTGGCTCTCAACGCTGGATGCAAAAGCAGTCGTTCCAGCGGTACTGAACCCGATTGGTATGCCCCGCAGGCGCTGGCAGGAAATGGGAATTGACACGGATTTTGCACGTAACCAGGAAGCCGTAGTCGCCGCATATGAGCGGCTCGGTGTACTGCTGGAGTGCACCTGCACACCCTATTACCTCCGGGAAACCTCGTACGGCGACCACCTCGCCTGGTCGGAATCTTCGGCGGTCAGTTACGCGAACTCAGTCATCGGGGCCCGGACTAACAGGGAAGGCGGACCCGGGGCCCTTGCCGCAGCACTGATAGGAAAGACCCCCTGCTATGGGCTGCACCTTCCTGAAAACCGGGTACCGCAGGTTGTGATCGAAGTGAAAACTAAAGAAGAGGAGTGGAGTATCGCCACATTTGGGGCGCTCGGTTACCATGTCGGGAAGCTTGTCGGGAATCGCATCCCTTTCTTCACCGGTATCTGCCCGGACCACGACCAGCTCAAGGCTCTTGGTGCTGCGATGGCGGCAACTGGTGCAGTGGCACTGTATCACGTCGAAGGTATCACACCCGAAGCGCGAAAACATCNNGGTAACCAAGCCCCTGTATGTCTTTGCATCGCAGGGAGTGATCGATGCCAACCGGTCTGTTGTGGCTTCCATTGAGAAGAGCGGAGCCCGGGTCTACGCCGATACGTGTATGGTCGTGTCACCGGTTATGGAACAGTATTCGGCGATCATGGTGAACAGTGGCAAGGCGCTTGCATATGTGCCGGACATGTGTGGTGCGCTTGCCCGAATAGGGACAACGGAACAGTGTGTGAGCGTGGCGACGGAATAAGTACTTACTAATAAAAAGCAGTTATTTTATTGTCTTTTTCCGGATGCCGGCCGACGAGTGCATCCGTTGTTTACCTTACTCACATCTTTTTGGTCCATCCATCCTATTGCCTCCTTTATCCCCCGTCAGATCTCCTTCCCATTACCCTTCATCTGAAGGACCGCCCTGTGGGTCAAAACTGTGCCTTTCATTCAGGTTGTTCGAGTCAGGATCAGTTTTTCTGGATCCTGGCAAAAAAAGTGTAAGCCCCGGATCGACTAAATAACGATCTCCTTTCTACCGAGCAAATATACCCGATCAAGCCGATGCAACTGTGATATTCCGTGTCGTTTCCCCTAAATGCCGGTGTATGAATCGGGCTTCCTGTTGTGAGACGGGCTGCAGGTTAAATCGTTGAGGTGCGCCAATTCTCGCCGGAAGGCATTGAACCGGTCCGGGGATCAAAATAACTGTCTGGAAGGCAAAATTCACAAAACCGGGGGTTTGTCTAATTCTTTGCACACGGTCTACCGGAAGACTTCGTGTCTAAAAAAGGGGCGGGGTCACTTGAGCGACGTGAGGATCTTCTTGATCTCCACGACTACTGCCTGTGCCGGGTTATGGCCCGGGCTGACTCCTTCCCCGTACGAAAGTATCTTCCGTACCCTCTCCATATCGACCCTGGCAAAGGGTATCCCATCCCATTCCTTCTGATCGATAGTGTTCCAAGTACACTGAAGGAGGTGTCCCAGAAGCAGGATCTCCTCCTCCTTGAGCGTCTGCCATGCCGGGCCAAGACCATGCTGTATCATTTTAATTGCCACTTCCACCCGCTTTTCGCGGTGGACATGGTACAGCCGCCGGCCCACTTCTGCCCGCGTTACATCCGGCATTGAAAATTCCCCCTCCCGCATCATGCGGGGATGATGAGTCAATCCTCCTGCCCCCCCATATACTTTGCGGCAAACCGGAAACCTATCAGCAATATATCAGATCTTGCTCCAGTGACAGATAAGTTTATCAACTGGCACCTGTATATTTTCAAAAAACCGTATGTCCCCAATCAACGAAGATAACCTGGGGAGACGGCGCTTTTTACTCCACCGGGACAAGGCGGTCGAGCATGCTCTGGAGAGGGTACGCCATGCAGGAAAGTCCGAATGGGAGTTATTCTCCGCAGAAGAACGGGCAACACTGAAGTCAGGTCTTGCCGAGATATGGATAAATACCACCCATGAACGGTGGCACCAGTACTGTTTCTCGACACTCACCAGGAAGGATATTCTGGAGCTTGTCGCCCTTTGCAGGGACATCAAGGTCCACCACCGCTTAACGGATGAGACATTCAGATCATCTGAAGCAATCCTTTTACACTGTTCCCACAACAACCATCCCCGTTAGTGGTGCTCCCCACTCTCTCCCATACGTTAATATATTTGAACATTCGTTAGGTTGTATCATGAGGAGGTATCAAATATGAGCGTAGCAGGTTGGGAGGTCCCCATCGGAGCTGCCATTGCTTTTGCCGGCGGTGCTATTGGAACAGGGTGGGCCCAGTCCCGGATCGGGGCAGCGGGAGCCGGGGCTATTGCTGAACGTCCTGAAACCGTGGGGTCGATCATTATCCTGGAAGCGATTCCCGAGACTCTCGTCATCCTTGGTTTCGTTGTTGCTGCAATGATTATCCTCCTGGTGAAATAAGCCCATCAAAAAAACTCGCCGCTACCTCCTGGTAGTATTCCTTTATCGGGAGCAATGCGTGGACCTGTGATTGTATGGCTTACGAAGACCTGTTGAGATCTGTTGAGGAAAGTGCCCAAGAGAAAGAGCTCAAGCTCCGGAAAAAAGCTGCAGATGCGATCGATAATATCCGTCAGCGGTCACGGATGAAGGCTGAAGCGATCGGGCGAACCTACATTGGCGAAGCAAAAAAATCCATCACAACCGAACGGAACAAGCTCCTGTTTCTCACCAACATTGAGAACAAGGAACTTTTAATCAGGGTGAAGGAGCAACTCTTTGAAAAAGCCTTCCATGAAGCGGAGGNNGGAGGCGACCAGCACCATAACCGGCGAGGCGTTTAGTATCCACGTGGACCCGCGTGATGAGGAGCTCTGTAAAAAGACGCTTGCTACCCTCGGGATCTCCGCAGATATCCAGACTGATCTCACGACCACTGGTGGTGTCGTGGTGAGCCTGCCCGGTGATTCTGTCGTAATCTCAAACACGGTCGAGTTCCGGCTGCGTCGGGCCCATGAACGTATGAAAATAGAGATCCATACGATTCTTGCCCGGGTGTGACCATGGATTATGGGTACATCAATGCACGGATGCGGGGGATGAAGAGCCGGCTCCTTTCCCACCGGGCCCTTGACGACCTGATCCTGAAGCCGGACCTCGAGTCCCTTATCGCTGATCTCGAGAATGGACCGTACCGTGACGATATCATTGAAGCAAAAGGCCATTTCTCCGGGATCCTCTGTATTGAGTATGCCCTCCGGCAAAATTTCATTAAGACCTTCCGGAAGATCCTGGGGTTTGCACGACAGGAATCTGAGGCTGAGCAGTATATACGGATTTTCCTGCACCGCTGGGATGTCCAGAACATCAAGACGATCCTCCGCGGAAAGAACATACATATAACCAATGAGGAGATCGCCGATTGCCTTGTGCCGGCGGGGGAACTTGACGAGGCAACTTTCCGGGAGCTGCTCAGACAACCTGACGTGAGAGGTGTAATCGACCTGCTGGCGACATGGAGGATCCGATATGCGGAGCCCCTCACAGCGTCTTTCCCTGAATTTGCGAAGACCAGGGATCTTGCTATCCTTGAATGTGCCCTCGACCGCTTCTATTATGCCGACGCTCTTGCAGGGGTCAGAGCTGCTGGCTATAACAACACCCTGATCCGCGATATTCTCTCGGTTGAGATTGATGTTGTGAACCTCCGGACTGTGCTCCGGATGGTCAGGGACCATGTGGATCCGGCCGCCGCCCGGCGGTATCTTATTTACGGAGGGAAGGAGTTTGACGAAAAGATGCTCATCGGGTTCCTTGCCCTCCCTACAATAGGCGATGTGGTAAAATCACTGGTCTCTACAAGATATCGTTTTCTGGCCGACATTCCCGAATCCGTCGTGCGATCCCAAAAGATCTCGGTGATCGAGAAAGAGCTCGAACGGTTCCTCATCAGGAAAGGCGTGGGGGCATTCCGCCTCGACCCGCTAAGCATCGCCTCGGTCATTGGGTACTTCTGGGCCAAGTTCAACGAAATTACCAACATCCGGATCATCTCCCGGTGCAAGACTGCAGATTTCCCCGTGGAGCATCTTAAGGAGGAGCTGGTCTATGTATAAGGTTGTCGTCGTCACCGACAAAGACCGGGCAACGGGGTTCCGTCTCGCGGGTGCCGAGGTGCTAGAGGCCGGGACCAGCGAGGAGGCAAAGAAGGTGATCCCCGGACTATTGTACCGTGACGATATCGGGATCGTGGTTGTCAACGAGGAGTACATGCTTTCACTTGACGAGAAGATGATGGACCGGATCGAAAAAATGCACCGCCCGCTCATTATTCCGCTTCCCTCGAAATCGAAAGAAATCGACCGGCGGACATACATTGAGCGGCTCTTGCGGAAAGCTATCGGGTACAATATCGTCTTAAAGAGGTGAGGATATGATCACGGGAACAATTGTACGGATTTCAGGCCCGGTCATTATCGCCCACGATATGAGAGGGTCGAAAATGTATGACGTGGTGAAAGTCGGTGGTGATGCCCTACGGGGGGAGATCATCCGGCTCGAAGGTGATGACGCTGTCATCCAGGTCTACGAGGATACGACCGGCCTTATGCTCGGTGAACCAGTCGTGGATACCGAACAACCCCTTTCTGTGGAGCTCGGCCCCGGTCTCCTTGCGTCGATCTATGATGGGGTCCAGCGCCCCCTGCCCGTGCTTATGCAGAAGAGCGGAGATTTCATCGCCCGGGGAATCTATGCCCCCGGCCTCGCCAGGGAAAAGAAGTGGGAGTTTGTTCCATCCGTTAAAAAAGGCGATAAGGTTATTGCCGGGGACGTCATCGGAACCGTGCAGGAATTCCATTTCGAGCACCGGATCCTAGCCCCTCACGGCACGGCCGGGACGGTGACGGATATTACCCCCGGTTCGTTCACGGTCGAAGAACCTGTCTGCACACTTGATGGCACGACCAGGCTTTCACTGATGCAGGTCTGGCCGGTCCGGATCCCCCGGCCCCATACGAAGAAACTCGACCCGGTCCTCCCCCTGATCACCGGGCAACGGGTCTTTGACTGCATCTTCCCGGTCACCAAGGGTGGTACGGCGATGATCCCGGGCGGGTTTGGTACCGGCAAAACAGTTTCGGAGCAGACGCTGGCCAAGTGGGCAGATACACAGGTCGTTGTATATATAGGCTGCGGGGAGCGGGGTAACGAGATGACCGATGTACTCGCCGAGTTCCCCGAACTTGTCGACCCCCGGACTGGTCTGCCCCTCATCGAACGGACGATCCTGATCGCCAACACCTCGAACATGCCGGTCGCAGCCCGCGAGGCTTCCATCTACACAGGGATCACGATAGCTGAGTACTTCCGGGACATGGGCTACGATGTCGCCCTGATGGCAGACTCGACCTCGCGGTGGGGCGAGGCGCTGCGGGAGGTCTCTGGGCGACTCGAGGAGATGCCAGGTGAGGAAGGGTACCCCGCCTACCTCGCGACCCGGCTCTCCGCATTCTACGAGCGGGCGGGAAGAGTGGTCTGTCTGGGCTCCGGGGAACGGAACGGATCGGTTACAGTCGTCGGAGCAGTATCGCCGGCCGGCGGCGACTTCTCGGAGCCTATCACCCAGAATACGCTGCGGGTGGTCGGTACCTTCTGGGCGCTGGATACGAACCTTGCCTACCGCCGGCATTTCCCCGCGGTCAACTGGATCAAGAGCTACTCCCTCTATATCGACAGTATCTCGGAATGGTACGTGAAGAATATTGCCCTGGACTGGCGGGAGCTGCGGGAGAAAGCGATGTACCTGCTCCAGAAGGAAGTCGAGTTGCAGGAGATCGTCCAACTGGTGGGTCCCGACGCCCTTCCCGAGAGCGAGAAAGCGATTCTCGATGTTACCCGGATGATCCGCGAGGACTTCCTCCAGCAGGGCGCTTACAGCGATACCGACTCATTCTGCCCTGTCGATAAGCAGTACCTGATGCTCAGGGTGATCATGACCTACTTCGAGCACATGAACGTTGCGATGGGCCGTGGCGTAACGCTCCGGCAGGTTCAGGCACTCCCGATACGGGCCGGCATCGGCAGGATGAAGGACATACAGGACACCGAAGCAATACGGGCCATGGTAGGCGATATCGAGCAACAGCTCTCAAACCTGGTGGTGGAGAAATGAAACCTCTATCACTCGTAACCCGGGAGTACCGGACAATAGATTACGTTTCGGGTCCCCTTGTTTTCGTCAGCAATGTGAAAGGTGCCGCGTACGGGGAGATGGTGAGGATCAGGCTCCGCGACGGCGAGGAGCGGACCGGCCAGGTGCTCGATCTCTCGGAAGAGCATGCAGTTGTCCAGGTCTTTGAAGGGACACGGGGAATTGACACGGACGCGACCATGGTCCGGTTCACTGGGGAGCCGGCCCGGATCAATGTCTCGCTTGACATGCTGGGACGGGTCTTCACCGGGGTCGGGAAGGCACGGGATGGCCGCCCGGAGATCATCCCGGAGGCAGTGCTCGACATCGCCGGCACCCCAATCAACCCCTCGGCACGGGACAAGCCGGCAGACTTTATCCAGACCGGCATGTCCGCCATTGACGGGCTCAATACGCTGGTCCGGGGCCAGAAACTGCCTATCTTCTCGGGTGCCGGCCTACCGGCGAGCAAGCTTGCCGCCCAGATCGCCAGGCAGTCAAAGGTGCTCGGCGAGGGGGAGCAGTTCGCGGTAGTCTTCGTCGCGATGGGCATCACGAACAAGGAAGCCTCATTCTTCATGCGGGACTTCGAACAGACAGGGGCCCTTGACCGTGTGGTCTTTTTCATGAACCTCGCTGACGATCCGACGGTGGAGCGGCTCGCCGCCCCCCGCTGCGGCCTTGCAGCGGCCGAATTCCTTGCCTTCACCCACAACCTGCACGTGCTCGTCATCCTGACGGACATGATTAACTACTGCGAGGCACTCCGCGAGATCTCGACAGCCCGCGAAGAGGTGCCCGGTCGACGGGGCTATCCTGGTTACATGTACACCGATCTCTCGTCTATCTACGAACGGGCGGGAAGGCTCAAAGGGCGGAAGGGGTCCATCACCCAGATCCCGATCCTGACCATGCCCGATGATGACATCACTCATCCGGTACCCGACCTCACTGGCTACATCACCGAGGGGCAGATCGTCCTCTCCCGTGATCTCTTCCGCCGTGGTGCCGATCCACCGGTGGACGCACTCCCCTGCCTCTCCCGGCTCATGAACCTCGGGATTGGCCCGGGCAAGACCCGGGAAGATCACCGGGGCGTGGCTGACCAGCTCTACGCATCATATGCTTATGGTCGCGACCTCCGCCGGCTCGTTGCGATCGTAGGCGAGGAAGCCCTGACCGACCTGGACAAGAAGTATCTGAAGTTTGCCGACATGTTTGAGAAGCAGTTCATCACACAGGGGAATGACGATCGCCCGATTGAGACCACACTTGCCATCGCGTGGGACCTCTTTGCGATTCTGCCCGAGGATGAGCTGAAGCGGATCAAACGGGAGTTCATCGCTAAATACCACCCCGCCCATACAAAGTCTGTGGGAGAATAACCATGGAGCAGGTCAAGCCCACCCGGATGGAGCTGATGAAAAAGAAGGCCCAGATCCGCCTTGCCGAACAGGGACGTGACCTCCTTCGGGAAAAGATGGATGCGCTGATCCGGGAGTTTTTCAAGATCCTCTCAACGGTCTCCGACTCGCGGGACGAGCTTGAGCTGGTCTCGCAGGCAGCAGACCTCGCCCTCCTCATTGCTCAGGCTACCGATGACCCCGTTGCCCTGAAGTCCGCCGGGTTTGCCACCCGCCGCTCGATCACGGTAGACATTACCGGAAAGAACATCATGGGTGTCTCCGTTCCGGTGATCGAGAAGAAACGGGTGTCCAAAACCATTCTTGAGCGAGGCTACGGGGTCATTGCAACGAGCGCCCGCATCGATGAGACGGCCGAGCGGTTCGAGGCGGAGCTCGACCTGTTGATCAAGCTTGCCGAGACCGAGACTGCAATGCGCCGGCTCGGGGCCGAGATCCAGATGAACCGAAGGCGGGTTAATGCGCTCGAACAGATCCTGATCCCTGAACTGAAAAGTGAAGTGAAATATATCAAGAATGCAATAGAGGAGCGGGAGCGGGAGGATTTGTTCCGGCTCAAGAAAGTCAAGAGTATCCTTGAACGGAAGAAGAAGAAGGGAAGGGAGAAGAAACTGGGAATTGAGGGGCGCCCCCATATGTTTTGATCAGACTATTATTTGATTTTTTAATCGGATTTTGATTTCAATATTTCAATCGCGCAGATCTCAAAAAGTCGGCCTGATCTTTAAAAAAACCAGGAATCCCTCTGCTATTCCTTTGGCCTCTCCCTATCAGCCACGATCCGGGCAAACGGCTTGTATGCCGTACCCCCTCCCTCATAGAATTTTGAGAAGAACTCTACAAGGTGGAGACGAACAGAGTGGATGGTGGGGCTGAACATGGCAAGCACGAGGTTGAGGATATGGAGTAAGACAGCGATGAAGATGCCGATGATGGCTATTTCAAAGGCCCCGCTCAGCTTGTTTGCAACTATGGCCAGGATCACCGATGCCATGCCGATCGCCATAAGGCGGGCGTAAGAGAGGATGTTTCCCACGGTGCTCATGACCTCGATCGTGCCAAATACCCCGGCCCCATATATGACAAGGGGAAGGCCGGCGACAATAAGGGCGGCTGCCGGGTAAACCGCCCCTCCGGGTACGGCACCGGCCAGCGCCACCAGCAGGACGATAATACCGGAGATTACAAGGAGCATTCCCGAGCGTTCCGCGAGGTGCCGGCGGTTCTTCAGGATGATAGCATTCCGGATACCGATGGTGAGTCCTAAAAAGACATGGACAACGCCTATGGAAACAGCAAGGATCAGCATCGGGATGATCGCCTCTGCCCGGTTCCACGTAATGCCGAGGAGCTGCACTGGTTGGATCCATCCCATCTGCTCCCCGAGGTCCCCGAAGAACTCTCCGAAGAGGAACCCGAAGATGATTGCCGGGAGAGAGGAGATGATGAGCATTCCGGCAATGTTCCGTGCAAAAGCGATTGTCTGGTAGCGGTGCCGGACGATGAACCCGGTGGTAAGGATGATAAGCCCATAGCCAATGTCGCCTACCATGATCCCAAAGAAGAGNNGTCACCCGCAGATCGTTCACTACCACCCGGCCGCCGAAGATCTCCCGAAAGGACGCTTGTGTTGCTTTGAGGAATTTTTTTGGGATCCAGCCGGAGATCACAAACGTATACTCCGAGAGCCCGAAGTTGCGATATGCCGACAGTTCATCATGGAGGTTCTCAAGCTGCTTTTTAAGGACTACGAGTTCCTGGTACCAGATCGTGGAAAGGGAAGTAAGCCGTTCATCGATGGCGGCAATCCCGGCCTGTGCCTGGATCTTCTGCTCCTCGATCATGGCATACATCTCGAAAAAAGGCCTGCCGGCGTACTCCGGAGGGAGACGGACTTCGTTCACGTTCACGGAATAGATAAATGCATGTACTTCTTCGGAATGTTTCTTGTTAAAGACCATCAGGGTTGCGAGGGTATCGGCATCCACTGTTGTCGAACTCATCTCGAACTGGTTATTGGTTATAATCCCGAGTTCCTTCCGTATGAGATCGAGGACCTCGCTATGCTCTTTCTGGATAAGGAGGATGGTGACTTCGAATCCTTCCAGTGATGGCAGCTCTTTCTCCACCGGCTGAATGATGGCGAGTACTTTTGCATACCTGTCAAGGGCGGTCACCGAAAGGGCAAACTCCCGCTTTTTTGATGAGAGTTCCCGTGTTGTGGCCTCCAGCTCCGCAATTATCGTGCGGGCTCTTCCGATAACTTGGTCGTGACTGGTTTTTTTCAGGGTTGCCCGGATCCTGTCCTGGTGCACTTGGTCGTCTGCTGTAACAGGCAGGGTACTGAAGATCGCTGAGATCTTCGAGAGGATATCGGCAATGTCATCCGCGGTCCCAAGCTCAACCGGGACAAGTGAGATCTCGCCAGAATGGACGATCTCGTTTGTATTCTCGAGGTGAACGGTGCCCGCGGAGTACAACAGATCAACGACCCGGCTCAGTTCATCCTTCGGGCCGACAACCTGTATTCGTTTCATTATCTGAAGCATTACAACCTCGGATACAAACCGGTGCTATTCCATGATTACGGAGCGGGTTATAGTCTCAATGGCAGAGGCGAGGTTTTTCTCCCCCGCAGCCGCCACCTTCTCCCGCACCGCCACTGCCTCGCGTTTCAGCCCTTCGATCTCGGCCTCGATCTCCCCTTTCTCCTGCCAGTAGAGCAGTTCGGCCTCGATCTTCCCCGTGCTGTCAGCCGTGCAGAGCATGCTCTCCGCTTCACTTTCAACAGCCGTAATTGCCGCATCGGTCTCTTTTTTTATGGCCTCTGTCTTCTCTGCATATTCCTGCTCTTTTTCCCGGATCTGCTGTAACAGCGTTTTTTCCTGCTCCATGCTTCCCNNCCCGTGCCCGGAGTGCCGCCTCCTCAAGTCGTTCCCTGCACCTGCTGACGGTAGTTGTGTGCAATGACCTGATGACCCCGGTTATATCCTTTTTCATGATACTCACGGTGACAATGTTGGTTATCTGGTCTATACCATTGGTTAAGGATATATACTTTCGTACCGGCGAAGGGAGACAAAGCAACACAGGGGGAACCCATTAATCTCCTGACTGCATATCCTTTTAAAAAGGACCGGCCTCCGTTTATCGCCGGTAGCGGTGAAACTTTATGGAACTCTGGGTAAATCTCGGGCTTCTGGCCATCTTTCTTTCGGTCCTCCTCCTCCCTTTCCGGGTTAAACTTATCGAACATAACCTCGAGGTATTCCTCTTTGCATGCGGGGTCGTTGCGCTGACCCTTTCAGGGTTCATGAAAATCCCCGGCGAGACCACGGGATGGAGTACCATGATCATCACCGAAGCACTGCTCTCCCCGCTTAATATTACCCGTGTCCTTGGCATCCCCATAGGGATTGTCCAGATTGTTCTTCTGGTCGGCCTTTTTATCTACTTCTTTTATCACTGGTTACAGGGGGCAATCCTTGGCATTATAGACCGTTTCCCGCTGGCATATATCGTTTTTCTGCTCATCGTCATTCTCGGCCTCGTCTCCAGTATCATCTCAGCCATCCTCGCAGCAATCATTCTTGTCGAGATCGTCAACACCCTGCCGGTGGTGAGGAAGGCAAAGGTTGAGATCGTGGTAGTTTCCTGCTTCTCCATTGGCCTTGGTGCGGGGCTTACTCCTCTCGGGGAGCCCCTGACCACGATCGTGGTTTCCAAACTGTCAGGTGTTCCCTATCACGCGGGATTTTTGTTCCTCTTCGACAAGCTGGCCTTTTATATCATTCCGTGTGTCATTGCCCTCGGTTTTATCGGGTTCTTCCTTTTCAGGAGGAGCCACACCGGGGATACGACACTCGAGTGTATCGTCGAACGGGAATCGCTCAGTGATATCGTAATCCGGGCTGTGAAGGTATATCTCTTTATTATGGCCCTTATCTTTCTCGGGGAGGGATTCAAGCCACTGATTCTTCAGTATATCATAGGGATACCTTCTGAAGGCCTGTTCTGGGTAAACATGGTATCTGCCGTCCTTGATAACGCGACACTCGCTGCAGCAGAGATCGGCCCGGCGTTATCTTTGCGGCAGATTACCAGTGCCCTGTTAGGACTTCTCATAGCAGGAGGGATCTTAATACCCGGAAATATTCCCAATATTATCGCAGCCAACAAACTCGGGATCACCAGTAAGGAATGGGCACAGATCGGCATACCTTTGGGTCTTGCGTTGATGGTGGTGTTCTTTTTTATCCTTTTCATCCCAGTCTATCTCGGTCTCGCATAAAATCCTGTAAGCGTTCAATTTTTTGGAATTTTATTCAGTATTGAACGGGTCAACCCAGGACTGGAACATCAGGTAATTGCAATTGCGGATTCTGACTTAAAAAAAAGCCCGGGAATTAAGACATTTCCACTATCTTTTTATCTGGTTTTTAACTATACTAACATCTATGGAATCCGGACCACAGATTTGTGCCCAGAAGAAAAAGCCGGAGTTCTTCCTGGTAGTGTTAGTGGTCGGGTTATCCTTCCTTGAACGTTTCAATCGCGCAGGATTCTTCGGAACAGATGTAAAAAAACTTAAAGATTCAGGGGACGTTCCGGGGTTGATTAGCGCACTAATCCAAAATGATCCTCAGGTTCAGTATGATGCGGCAGAAGCACTGGGAGAACTTGGAGATAAAAGGGCTGTCGGACCATTGATTACTGAACTGAAAAACAACGAATTGAGCGGGGTTCGCTGGAAAGCTGCAGAAGCCCTTTCCAGGATCGGTGCTGCCTCTGTGGATGAACTTATCGGGGTGCTTCAGCATGAAGATGACGATGTCCGGTGGAAGGCAGCTATTGCACTTGGTGAGATTGGGGATCCAAAAGCGATCGGACCTCTCATCAGACTTCTCTGTGATAATGACCGGTTCGTCAAGAGCCGGGCCGCTTACGCTCTTGGTATGATTGGGGAGCAGGCTGTCGACCCGCTTATCCGCGCACTCCGGGAAGGCGATGGGAACCTTCGATGGGGTGCTGCAATCGCCTTAGGAAAAATCCGAGATACAAGATCTATCGAACCCCTTATCTGTGCTCTGGCAGACAAATACGAGAATGTCCGTATTGAATCTGCGACATCCCTTGCTGCAATAGGTAAACCTGCGTTAGAACCACTGTTACATTTTTTACAGATGTCTGAGGGATCTACAAGATTTGAAATTGTAACCGCTCTCGGGAATCTAAAAGATCCTGGCGCGATTCAGCCACTCCTGAGGATCTTCGAAAACGCAGATAACGATAATGACGACGAACGTACATCGGTATCTGACGCGCTTAACACAATTCTGATACCTGTGGCTAAGACGATCACCCGGGTGTTTAAGGATGAAAACACTCAAAAGAATGAAAAGTCAGGATCAGATACCGATGAAGGAGAAGAATACCATGGATAAATCGTCACCTGCAGAAATAAAAATACATGGGCTCATTACCCGTCTGGACGATCCTTCCGTGGATGTTCGTCACGAGGTTATGCAGTCACTTAGTGCAATGGGCGAACCAGCGATAGAACCCCTGATTCAGGTTCTGGAAGAAGCACCGGATAATGATCATCGCTGGTATGCTGCGGTGGCACTTTCAGGCATCGGTGCCTTGGCAGTTGACCCCTTGATATCGGCCATGAAGGATCATAAGGACAATGAATTCCGGCGTTATGCCGCAGCTGCACTGGGAACTATCGGCATAGTTGCAATAGAACCGATAATCGATGCGATGGCAACCGAGGACAGTCAGATGAGAGGTTTTCTATCAGGGGCTCTCTGCCGGATCGGAAAACCTGCTGTTGAGCCTCTCACCCGTCGATTGACAGATGCCGATGATATCATCCGGTCCTGTGCCACCCTCACCCTCTGGCAGATGGGAGAAACAGGGCTTCCGGCGATGCTGGAACATGTCCGGAAAGATGATTAAACAAGACCGGCGTTTCTCCTCGACCCTTTTTTTAGTTCATAACACGAACAGATAAATCCGCGCCCGCAAAATCGTACCGGTATGCTTGTGCTTTCTCCTGCTATGGAGGCCTATGAAAAATCTCTGATGGATCACCTCCATATTGCAATAGGGATAGCTAAAAAAGCCCGTTCTCTCGGTTTCGACCCATCAATTGATATCGAAATTCCTATCGCCAGTGACCTGGCAGACCGTGTCGAAGCTCTCCTGGGGATTAAAGGTGTAGCAACGCGGATACGCGATCTTGAATCCCATATGTCCCGTGAAGAAGTTGCTCTCCGCATCGGTGACGATTTTGTTGCCCGGAAGTTTGGAGAAACGACAAATGAACAGATACTCGACAACGCTATCCGGACAGCAATGGCTTTGCTGACAGAAGGAGTAGTGGCAGCGCCTACCGAAGGGATTGCAAAAGTCGGGCTGGGAAAAAACGATGACGGGAGTCAGTATCTGAAGATTTATTACGCAGGCCCCATTCGAAGTGCAGGAGGGACCGCACAGGCGCTCTCTGTTCTTGTCGGCGATTACGTTCGCCGCCAGCTTGGCATCAACCGGTACCATCCCCGTCAGGAAGAGGTTGAGCGGTATATCGAGGAAATCCGGCAGTACAACTCTATCATGAACCTCCAGTACCTGCCAAGCGAACTGGAAATCCGTCTCATTGTTGAAAATTGTCCGGTATGTATCGATGGTGAGGCGACAGAGCAGGAAGAAGTATCAGGGCACCGTAACCTCGAGCGGGTCGAAACAAACACCGTACGGGGAGGAATGGCACTTGTTCTCGCAGAAGGAATCGCCGGAAAAGCCCCAAAACTTAAAAATAAAGTAGAAAAGATGAATATGGACGGCTGGGACTGGCTGGGCAAACTCATCAAAAACAAGACAGAGGAGGGAACCGTCAGCATAAAACCTCTCGACAAGTACCTTCGTGATCTTATCGGGGGGAGACCGGTTTTTTCTTATCCTATGCGGAAAGGGGGGTTCCGGCTTCGTTACGGGAGATCACGTAACACGGGGTTTG
>PMDE01000114.1 GCA_003154335.1 Methanoregula sp.
ATAAAAAATTCTCTATTCACTTTAATTTGCAGCAGTGATTCACTTTTTTGAGATTTATTCTGGTCATTCAATTATCCAATTTTTCCATCGAGATTTTTGAAAAAGTTGGTGGTTGAAATGACAGTATGCCCTTTAATTATTATGTGCTTTACCATTGCCGATGATGCAGAGCTGCCACGGCCGTGAACCGTGTATACCAAAATTGGCGATCGGATTTTGCACTTTCCAAAATACCGTTCTTGTCAATCCTCATGCAGCGATATGCATTATCAAACAGAGGGGTAATTCTGTCAATAGGTGGTCTTTCCTACAAAACTATTTTTTACCGTATCTTAAAAATGCGATTGTTAATCGTGAGTCAAAAAACACCATTGTTGAGAAATTCACCTGCCATGACGTTATCGGATGCCGGCCCTGGAACCTGTTGCGGTGTCCTGTTTCCTCCACGCCAGGAAAAAGCATGAAAAGAACTTTGAGGCATTTCGTCCCGGCTTCCTGAATTGAACGGTCCGGATTCAATAGACTGGGAGTGAAAGAACAAAAATTTACGGGTAAGAGATACAATCGATGATTGCATACCATAGGATTATCGTCCCTGATGATGAGAATCTATATAATTGAATAAAATAAGGCTACCAAAGGAGAAGAACTAAAAAATGGTTTTGGATGATTATCAGCCTTCGAACCTCCGACTGGCCAAAGAATTGTCAAATGTCATTTTAGGAGATTTGGAGATCAACCAGTTACCCATATCTCAGATTTTAATGAAAGCGAAACGACTGGCCCGCATGTTGCACGATTCTGATGCCCAGAAATGGCTTGACTATGAGATTATGGGTTACCCGGTTGTATTTGATCCGAACGATCTGGGCTCATGTAAAAAATATTATACGAGTGAGCGGCCGGTGATTCGGGATGAAAAGTCGAACCGGCCCCACTCCATTGGTCTTCCCCACCTTGAATCTTACATCAATTCGACAAAAATCGAATCCGTTTCAAAAATAGGAGCAAATGAAAGCCAGAAAATGCAGATCCTGAACAAACACCATGAGCTGGTCAATGATTTTGAACGCCTTAAAACAACGATCCATAATTACGTGACGGAAGTCAATATATCGCTCTCGGTTGGGGATTTTGCCGAGGATATCTTTGAAAACACACGCCTCGCTGCAGACAAATTTATTCGTGAGAACTGTCCCCGGGCCGGTGAACACCTCCTGGCCATTAACGAGAGAATGAAATATTATGATCCTGAATCTTTTTCCCAGGCTCTTACTGCTGTTCAGAAAATCCTGATGACCGTAGCTGATACTGTCGTTCCGCCAGGAGAAAAAATCTACGTGGATAAAAAAGGCCATGAAAGGAGTACAGAACCTCACCAGTACCTTAACCGGATTTTTTCTTATATCGAACAGAATTCAAAAAATGATCCGGTTTTATCGATGCTCGAATCAGAGATGTCGTATATATTTGCAAAGTCCGAGCACACTCATGAAAAAACCCGCGGGTTACATGAACGTGTGTCCAAAGAGGATGTTGAGCTTGCCATAATCCACATGTACCTGGTTATCGCGGAAATCGCGAAGATCAGGAAGATTGAGACAATTTATCTTAAGACACCACCGTCGGATAATTATGTGCCCTCTCCCAAACTGACGTCTCCTGATTTATAGTGGATTATATTGAAAGGACAATTTTCTCAATTTTAATTGTTTGTTGGCACTTTTGTTCTGGAGCCGGAAATAGTCCCCTGAACATTTGGTGATCAAACCGTTAAAAAAATAGTATCAATATTAAAAAAACGATCAGGATAATACATTTGTAGCGGTAATGGTTGCAGGTGTGGTCCTTGAAAAGGGTAGTGCGGCTCCAACACTTGGCCTGATCTCAATATTTATTTTGGTATTCACCGGCACAGGAGTTACATTGAAAGCAATTTCGATCTGCTGGTTTTGCGTCATAGCAGTAAGACTGGGACCAACCCCGCCTTCTCTCGCAGTAAAAGCAGTCAGATTGGAAGAGCTGCTCTGGGTGAGAATTATCGGGGGAGTATCTGGTGTGGAAAAGCCCACTTTCAATTTTGTCAGATCAATTGTCGGGGCACCAGGGGCAAGTCCGATAGAAAACCGTATTTCACTAATCGTAGTGTCATCGGTGGAGAGCCCATAGACAATTCCTATTAACTGGAGGTTTGTTGTCGTCTGTTCAACACTTTTAGTCACGGATTCCTGGGCCTTCTGGGTAGTAAAAAAACCTGCGCCGAGGACAACATACGAAAAGACTGCCGCGACAACGACGAATGCGATGAGGACTATTGCAGCCTCAAGGCCGGTGAATGCATCTGAAGAGTTATTTACCATAGGTATGAGTTCTCCTGAATTATGTAATTTTGAAGTGAAATTTTATAATGGTATCTTAACGAAAAATCCTCGACCCTATAAAATAAATTCAGGAAATTAAAGAATTTAGTCAATTGAAATACCCTGTTCAGTGTTCCCTGGCTATCACGTAGATCTTCTCACGGCCAAGATGATTTGATAAAGAACTTATGACCTGCTAAACTTGACAATAATTATGAAAAACCACGAATACATGAAAAGCGGAATAACTTTGAAAAATAGGAGAGATTAATAGAGCACATTAGTATTTGCAATCGTTGCGGGTGCAGTCTTTGAGAAAGGTAATGCTGCTCCTACGGATGGCCTCAACTCAATGGTCATCTTGGTATTTGCTGCTACCGCTGCTGTATCGAAGGTAATCTGAACCTGATCATTTGGATTCATTGATGTGACTGCGGTTGCACCGTTTAATTTGGTGGTAAAGTTNNTTGATTCCATCAGCTGGAACGAATGCAATTCCATACACAGTACCTATCATCTGGATGTTTGCCGTCGATTGTTCAACACCTTTGTACACAGTCTCCTGGGCCTTCTGGGTTGTAAAGAACCCGGCNNATAAGCACAATCGCTGCCTCAAGGCCAGTGAACCCCTGATCATTAGGTTTCCTGAAACTCATAAATTCACCTTGTTAGAATTGGACAATTGGTAAACCAACGTCCCTAATTCACTAAATGATCTCATAATATATATGCATTCTCCTCAAAATCTATCTTTTTTTTTGAATTTTGAGGTTTTTTTAGTGGAAAATCTGTATAATTGCCAAAAATGGAGGCACTACCGTCGGGTGCACGGGATGGATTCACTATTCCGAGCGAATTTTTTGTATTAACTGTCAATAATCATTTTCTCTCAATGCGAGTATTTATATTATGAAACTAAAAATAAGCTTATAGTTCTGGTATGGATAAAAAAGCTGTTGTCTATGCTGTGGCTGCGCTGGTGATAATACTTGTCGTGGCACTGGTCATCAAGCCGATTGCGACCGGGCATCCTTTGAATACCGGCTTTTCTCTCCCGACTCCCCCTGAAACTATGACGGTAGCAGCAACCCCTGTTTCAGAAGGAAGCCACCTTTCAATTCCCGTTACAACTGCAACAACAGCTGTACCGACAACTGTCCCTACATGGGACAATAAGATAAAAAAAGTGGGAGTTGTGGATCCTTCAACGTATGGGATCTCGATGAACCCTTTACTTCCGAACGGGACGAAAATTGATCCTGTCGTTCGTAATACCACCAGGATCATCTTTGCCAATCTTTCTGGTCAATATAGCACAACAACGCAAATATTCCATATCCCGTTTCCTTACTGGGAGATCTGGTACTCAGTCGAACCTGCCGGAAAAACGGGGGGCAAAGATCAGAAACTAAGCTCTTCAACGGCAACGGGTCCGCAGGATAGCTCCAAAACCGTTATCCAGGGATCATTTTCCGTAACCACCCCACGGTTCACCCTTGATGTAATGGACGCGGCCGATCCTAACCGCATTGTCCGGACCATCACTCCACCCGGTGGCCTTGACGCTTCATTATGGACGGTATCAGATCCCCGCCCCTGGAAAGAGAAGTTCTACGAAGGGCAAAAAGACTACTATTTCGTTATCAATACCCAGTCGCTCAGCTCTTATTCCCTTGAAATCCGGATTCCGGCTGAATATCTGGGAAAGTACTGATTTTTCCTGGCCGGAAATAAAATTAAAAAAACAAATTTTTTTAAAGCGGATTTATCATAAGTTCCACCCGTTCAAAAAGAGAACCCGGGTTATTGTTTCTCATGAGAAAATACGATTTAATCAATCTTTTTCTTTCCCATGGATTCAATATAAACGATCTCTTTGCCGACTTCGACGATCCCCTTCTTATCCTCCGGAATGGGAATTTCAAAGTTTGTGAAATCTTTCATGTCCATCAGCTGTGCAGTATTTCCGGCAATCGATAAGACCTGGCCGCTTTTTCGTTCAACAACGGGAATATACGCCTTTGCCGATACGGGTTGAACGATGGATCGTTTTACCCCGTCAAAAATACCAACCGCATCTATCCGGGCCTTTGCAGCTCCATGCTTACCCGGTTTTGATGTTGCAATCCCAAGCACCCTGCATGGTTCATCTTCGATAACAATGTACCGTCCCTCTTTGATCTTTCCTATTTCTGTCTGCTCTTTCATATCATTCACACCGTATTAACCACATATCGTAAACGCGGTAGTAATTTATCTTCATTGCATTACATAAATACAGCGTGTAAACCGGGGATGAACAGGCAATGGAGTTCCTGAGCGCATGTAATGAGATGGCAGATCTCGTAGAACTGGCCATCCGCGATCTCGTGGGAACTCACGAGGGTGGAGAAACGGTCGGGATGGGGGCGGATCGTACTCCGACAAAAAAGATAGACCAGATCGCAGAGGACAGTATTATCACGTATTTACGTGAACATGACCTGTGCTCCCTTCTTATCAGTGAAGAGGCCGGGAAAGTAGAACTCGGGGGAGAGCTCGGAACTATTTTTCTCGATCCTGTCGACGGAACATTCAACGCCGTTGCCGGCATTCCTTTCTATGCCCTCTCTATTGCGTATTCTGAAAAAGGAGTGACGAAGCAGGCGTTCGTCCGAAACCTGGCCAGTGGTGAAACATTTACGGCAATAAAAGGCAGATATGCGCGATGCAATGATAGAACCATACGAGTATCCAGTGTATCCCGGCTTGACGAGTGTGCGATGAGCGTGTATGGGAAAAAATTTGATCCCACCCGTATGATGGAGCTGGGGCAAAAAATACGACGCTGGCGCCTGTTGGGAGCATCTGCACTTGAGCTCTGTTATATCGGGTGTGGAAGGGTCGACGGATTTGTGGACCTCAGGGGTACACTCAGGGTAACCGATGCTGCAGCAGGGATGCTTGTGTGTTCAGAATCCGGCGGGAAGGTTACGGACCTTGAAGGAAAATCGATACATTTTCCCAATGAAGTAACAATCGGGAGGTGCCTTGTGGCCACAAATGGATTGTTGCATGAGAAAGTAATCGAGTATTTGCGGTGATTGTCATGAAGATTATGCTTGTTTCACGGATTGACAACCCGGATGCCCTTGTTTTTGCCGAAAAGATCAAAATAGTACTCGAAAAACAGGGATCTGAGGTGGTCTTTGATACCGATACAGCAACATTCCTTGATCGTAAAGGGAGTTCACTCCCGGATACGAATGCAGATGTTGTCATCATTATCGGCGGAGATGGTACAATCCTTCGAACAATTCAGAAAATGGAAATTCCTGTCCCGGTTATTGGTATTAACTGGGGAGAGGTGGGTTTCCTTGCAGATCTTGAGCCGCATGAAGCGATAGAATTTGTACAAAAACTCACCTCCGGGTTTTCTGTTGAAGAAAGGATGAGAATCTCTCTCTCCAGAGGCAGTACGTTTCTGGGAAATGCCTTAAACGAGGCACTGATCGTTACGACACGCCCTGCAAAAATGCTTACATTTTCCATTCTTGTTGATGGTGTGAAAACCGAAGAATTCCGATCTGATGGTCTCCTTATCAGCACTCCGACCGGATCTACAGCATATGCAATGAGTGCAGGAGGGCCCATTGTTGACCCGCGTATACAAGGGTTTTTGCTTGTTCCGCTTGCACCCTATATGCTGTCATCCCGTCCTCACCTGATCAGCAGCGACAGGCAACTTGAGGTTAAAATGGAGGGTTCAAAACCCGCCAACCTTGTTATCGATGGCCAAAAGACAATCGAGCTGGGAACTTCGATGACAATTTCAGTAAAAAGATCCAGCCATCCTGCTCTGTTTGTCGATGTCAAACGAAATTTTTTTGAAAAGGTAGATAACAAACTCAGGAAACATTAACTCCGGTGATACCTTTTGGGTCAGTTTTGTGAACCGGGAATCGGGCATTTTTAATGTCTGCCTTCGTTTCCGAAAAAATTCACGATTTAATCGTAGTAGAATTGGCTCTGAAAAAACAAGGATGAACCGATTATGTTCATTCAGATCTATGAACATCGTTCAACAGAGAGTTCCCTGATAATTTCCTGATACATCCCACCGTACCTCAAAATATTTTTTTTAGGGTTCTCCCATCATCAAAATAAAAGACTTATCTTGAAAGCCGATCTACTACTGGACAGGTGGTCTCGTGCAGGTTTCCATGAAACTCGAGATGAAGGATTCTCCGGGTCAGCTGGTTGCAGCCATAAAACCCATATCCGAGGTCGGGGGAAATATCATCGCTGTCATTCACCAGCGTGAACCTGATGCAAAAGAAGATACCCTGAATGTCCAGATTGTGCTTGAATTACCTGAGGGACTGCTTGAGCGGCTTATAACCCTTCTCAAAGAGCAGGGAGTTCATATTCAGCGCATTAATGAGGAACGCCTTCTTTTCCGGCGGACCGTGATCCTCATAGGGCATCTCATGCACACCGATCTTTCTGATACCGTAGACCAGATAGATTCAACCGGGTTTGCTGAAGTTTCTGAACTTTCGATGAGTATGCCTGCCGTGCAGGAACGATCTACCTCGCGAATAACCATTAAAGCATTGAGCAAGCCTGATATGGAAGCAGCTCTTGCTATCCTTCGCCGCGTATCCCGACAGAAATCCCTTCTCCTTATCGAACCGCTTGAGGAGATCGCATGATGAAGGTTGCATTGATCGGCCTGGGGTCGGTGGGAAGGGGTGTTGCCGGCATGATACAGAAAAAAGATCTCGGCATTACCATCACCGGTATAGCTGATTCAAAAAGCGGGGCCATGGATCCGGCCGGGCTCGATATAGCGTCACTGCTGGCGAATAAAGGCAGGAACGGGTCCTGCGGGGATCGGGAAATTTCTGCTTCTGATGTAATCAAAAAAGCGGATTACGATGCCCTCATCGAGGTAACTCCGACGAATGCCCTCTCGGGTGAACCCGCCATTGGTTATATCAAAAGTGCTCTTTTGCGGAAAAAACATGTGGTCACCTCGAACAAGGGTCCTGTTGCTCTTGCATACAAGGAACTCCGTGCGCTCGCAGAGAAGAATGGTGTTGCACTCAGATATGAAGCAACGGTTGCCGGAGCGATTCCCATAATGCATACCCTTGAACATGGACTTTTGGGAAATGAGATACTTGCTCTTTATGGTGTCCTGAATGGAACCTGTAACTATATCCTCACTCGTATGGCCGCAGAGGGGCTCACCTACGAGCAAGCCCTGATGGAAGCCCGGGAGATGGGATACGCAGAAGCTGATCCTACGTATGATGTCATGGGAATTGATGCAGCGATCAAGCTGGTGATTCTTGCAAATTCTGTCTGGGGCGACAGCAAACAGTTATCGGATGTAGACAGGACCGGTATCGATCTTCTGACACCAGACGCGTTGCGTCTCGCGGCGGACCTGGGGTGCACTATCCGGCTGATTGCTGAAGCGATCCCGCGCAAACATATCCTTCGCGTTTCGCCCAGGATCCTTGAGAAGAACCATCCGCTTGTTGTAGACGGAACCCTGAACGCTCTAACGCTTGAAACTGATATGGCAAAGGAAATCACCCTCATCGGAAGGGGAGCCGGGTCGATCGAAACGGCGAGTGCCATCATCGGTGACCTGCTGTATATCAACGACCGTTATGTCCACCGTGCTTGAGCGCCGTCGCGAGTTCCTGCGCTTCATGCGGCAGTTCACCCTCGACAAAGGTTTTTTCACCGTCACTGATATCCAGCTGGCGACCGGTATCCCCCGGAGCACAGCGCAGGACTGGGTCAACCGCCTGCTCGGGGAGGGGTGCGTCCTCTTACGGGAAGCGAAGCGAGGGAGAAACGCTGCGCATTATGTTTCGATCAGTGCTATGCCCTCGAGTGCATGCCGGCGGATTTTCACGACCATTGACGGTGGCGATGTTGAGATATATCATGACTGCATGAGCGGAGCCTGTGCCGCTTTCTGCGGGTATCACCATCACCTGGCAGAGGGTGTGCTGGAATCCGTTGAAAGAGACGGGACTCTTTTACGGGAACGTGCACGGATCGGGATGCGGAATGTCAACGTCGGGCTTGCCCCTCTTCCTGCAGTGGGTGTTACCGGAATAGAACGGGATGGAAATACCGTAGTCCAGCATATCCGCTGCATCGGCGGTCCGGCCTACTCATTATCGGATATGATGGCACGTGCTGAAGGAGTAATGCAGGTCAGGACTCACCTGGCCGGCCCGATTGTGGAAGGCTGTGTCCGCACGCAGGCTATGATTCATGTAACCATTGGAATTGATGATACCGACTCAAAAGCAGGAGGCGCAACCTTCGCCCTTGCCCTTGCCCTTCTCTCTCACGTAACCCGGATTAAGGGGGTTCTTCCCATCAGCCATCATGTTGCAATGCTCTACAAGGATGTTTTTTTAAAAACCGCGGGGAATTCCTCGAGTTTTATTGAGCTCGCCGTGCTGCCGGAGAGCTATGCTGACCTGGAAGAAAAGACACTGAGGTTTGTGGCCGGCGAATCGCTCTCTCATGAATGGGGGATAGCACTCCGGTCAGGACTGACCATTCCTCCGGGGCTGAGAGAGTACGGGAGACGTGTCCGGAACCAGCTCATCACCCGGGCGGTTGCCGAAGCGACCGCGGAGCGGTTCGATGTCACGCTCCATGGGGGAAACGGGGTTATCGGCGCTCTGGGNNTTATAGATATACATATACATCCATCTTTGTGGTTCAGTGAAGTTTTATGAAACATATTTCCCGATAAATGATATACAAGCTTCAAACAGCGAATAACCGATTTTAATTGAAGAAAAACCGGCCTTATTATTCCCAATTGGAAGGCAGATCGTCTCAAATATGGCCTTGGGTCTGTGATGCATGAAAAACGCCAGTTTTGACAAAATATTTGAGAATCCTGCCGACAGGTGGTCTGCTTTGACTTGCTCAGGATCCTGTCGGCGGATTATTGTGTTTTCTGTTCCCGGGTAGTACTTTGGGGGGGGAATTACCCTCTGCCACACTACTTGAAAACAGGCTTTATGAATATCCGCACCAATAGTCATTGAATGATGGCACCTGTGTCTGAAAAGAAAAATGAGAACCTCGCCGGACAGATCCTCCAACCCAAAGACCTTATCGCCTACCAGGAAGGATCGGTTGTCAGCCGTATGATCGTCTACAAAAAAAGTGGCACGATCACGCTCTTTGCCTTTGATATCGGTGAAGGATTGTCGGAACATACCGCGCCGTATGATGCAATTGCCCTGATCATTGATGGAGAAGCTGAGATATCAATTGAAAAAANNCGGATTTTTTGGGATTCTTCAACGGCCGGGGTGGAGGCAATGTGGCAGCTTCCAGAGTATAGGATCTCACATATAAGCATTTCTTCAGGACTCGAAATGTACCTGAATTAAAAAAAGAATCCGATGGTATGTATGTAAAGAAATCAGCTTTTAAATAAAAAAGAACCAAAGACCGGATACATCATTATGGGATTTTTTGTTGAATGGCTGGTGATCGTTGAAAAGTATCACCGGTACGTTCTTCTGGGCATTCTTGGGTCATTATTTTTGTTAGACATTAT
>PMDE01000136.1:0-3002 GCA_003154335.1 Methanoregula sp.
ATGTCGACAAGATCGTTGTTTACCCGTATGCACACCTCTCCAGCGATCTTGCTTCCCCGGAAACAGCGATTGCAACCCTGAAAGCGTTTAAGGAAGGCCTAGAAAAAGAAGGATTCGCTGTCAAACGAGCTCCGTTTGGATGGTATAAATCCTTCAGGATTTCCTGCAAAGGCCACCCGCTTTCCGAGCTTTCAAGGACGATTGTGCCCGGAGAAGGAGCGACAGTAAAAAAGGAAAAATCGGAGATCATTCATGACTGGTTCGTGATGACACCGGATGGCAAAACCCACGACTACCGGGAATNNTATGAACCGGCAAGTGATGTCGGGTGCCTGCGCTGGATGCCAAAAGGCAAGATCGTCCGCGATCTTCTTGCTGACTATGTTCTCCGCATGATCCTAGAGTATGGCGGGACACCGGTCGAAACTCCCGTTATGTATGATCTTGGCGACCGGGCAATTTTCGAGCATGCGGAAAAATTTGGGGAGCGACAGTACCGGTTCAAATCGAATAACCGGAACATGATGCTGCGGTTTGCTGCCTGTTTTGGTATGTTTTCTATCATGAGGGACATGCATATTTCACCTCATAATCTCCCGATGAAAATGTATGAGCTCTCCACGTATTCCTTCCGGCACGAGCAGAAAGGTGAAGTGATCGGCCTCAAACGTCTCCGGGCCTTCACTATGCCTGATATGCATTCGCTGTGCACGGATATGCCTGAAGCACTCAGATGCTTTGAAGAGCAGCTTGCAATGGGCTGGAAGACGGGTAAAGACTTTGAAACCAAGCTTGTCGCCGCGTTCCGTTGTACGAAAGACTTCTACGATCAGAATGAAGTATGGGTAAAGAAGATCGTGAAGGAATCAGATTGCCCGATGTTGATTGAGATCCTGTCTGACCGTGTCCATTACTGGATCGCCAAGATTGACCTTGCAGCCATTGACGGGCAGATGCGTCCTATTGAGAACCCCACGGTCCAGATTGACGTCGAAAGCTCAACCCGGTTTAACATCAAATATCACAAAGAGGATGGGACCATTGTACATCCNNATTCTTGAAAATATCTCTACGCAGGATGTTCCTTCTCTTCCTACCTGGCTTTCGCCAGTTCAGGTCAGAGTAATACCGGTTGCGGAACGCCATAGCGTATATGCAGAAGAGGTCTGTACAGCGATCAATACTGCACAGATTCGTTGCGATATTGACGACCGCGAAGAAAGCGTGGGAAAGAAAGTCCGGGAAGCGGGAATGGACTGGATCCCCTTTGTAATCGTTGTCGGTGATGAAGAATCCGCAAACAAAAAGCTTACCGTTACAACCAGAAGGAAATCACAGCCCAACAAACCATTCAAGGAACAGCTTACCTCTGATGATCTGATCAAAGCAGTACTTCGGGATACTGCTGGTATGCCATTCAGACCTCTCTATACCCCTCGAAAATTATCAAAAAAGGCACGTTATATCTGATTTATCCACCATTTTTTTAGATAATCATCGGGAAAAATCAAGAGTGCTGTCGTGTTCAAAAATCAGATTTTCGATCAGGAATGGCTAATGAACTATGTTTACGGTTGATCTTATCAGGGAAACTACGGTAAACAGGGTAAAACCGTGGGTATCCAGTTTTTTTATACTATAATGTAATCGCTATCCCCAACGCCATTTTCAGTTGATTAAATGCTGAGTAAATACAGATCCCATTCCTCTAGATTACAGAAGTATTTTCTTTGTGATAATTTCGGTTTATACATACCAGATTAATATAATATATTATTCCAGTTCTTCGATTCGGTTGGAATTTTATTCAAGGTACTGCGCAATCCCTGCCTTCAGATCAGCAAATGACACAGGCTTGATGAGCATACCCAGATACGGATCCCGTAACTCTTCCATTTTTTCTTTAATCATCGGTGAAGCGGTAAACAGGATAACCGGGATCTGACTCAAACCGTATTCACCGCGGAGTTTTTCCAGGAATTCCCAGCCATTGATAGGTGTCATCATAATGTCGAGCAGGATTAGTGCAGGGGACTCCTTTGTTATCAGTTCAAGTGCCCCAAGCCCGTCCGCTATAAGAACCGGCTCATAACCAAGCTTCCGGATCAAAAGATCCATCAGATCAAGAATAGGCTGATCATCCTCTACTACCATGATTTTACGTACCGTCATGCTAAATCTCCTCAGGTCTTTTTTTCGGGATGTGTATGCCAAACGTGGTCTCAAGACCCTTGATACTGTCCACGCTGATGTAACCCCCATGCAGTTTGACGTATTTTTTTGCAATAGCAAGTGAAAGCCCGATCTTGTCGAACTTGAGGTTTTTACCTCCGGACTCGGGCATCGTGAATGGTTCGAAGATCTCATCAAGCCGGGCATCTGTTATACCTATACCGTTGTCCCTGACGGAGAGATGATGCATCGTGTCATTGGAAGCAGAACGGTAAATCACCTGGATCTTTCGGGGAGGGGTCGAGTACTTTACGGCGTTGGAAAGCATCGTTTCAATTATTGTTGCGATTTTTTTCCTGTCAGCATCAAAGGTTAGATCATTGGGGATATTTAGTGTAATATCTGCCTGAGTACCGTATTTCCCGGCAGCGATGATAGTTTTCAGTAGATCCGGAAGGGAGAACACCGAGTATTCCATGGATACTTTCCCGGTATCGATTTCGGAAAGTTCGAGCATCTGGTTGATGATCTGGTTCTCCCGGTCGACACTTTTTGCACAACGGTCAAGAATAAGTCGCGTTTCTTCAGTGACCCCATATGTTTCGGGATCCTGCATCAGCAGGTTTATATAACCCATGATTGGCTGCAGNNCGGTCAGGGATATCGATCAGGTTGATGAGAACCGCCGGGGATCCATCCTTCATTAATCTTGTAAAAAACAGGATCGCAAAACGCATTTTTTCGGATTTAAGCAACATCCGTATCTCTGACCTGACTGTTGGAGAGGACTGGGTTTCGGCAGCCTGGCAGGATTTTTTAAAATCCTCCCG
>PMDE01000136.1:3015-11852 GCA_003154335.1 Methanoregula sp.
GATACCTGTTTGTACTGGGCATCAATTTCATCAGCTGCTAATTTGGCGAGTTTAAATTTATTGATATCGACGACCGTGCAACTCATCAGATTTTCTGTGATCCTGATCCAGGAAAGGTTTACCCATACGGGCTCTTTTTTCCTGCTTAAAAAAGCAGTCTCGAAATTGGTGACTTCATCTCCGGAGGCAATAACTTCAAAAAACCTCTGACGGTCTTCGGCAGTAGACAAAATCTGGGGAAACGTCATGCCTGCAAGATCTTCTGCTGAAAAACCAAGCATATTTTCAAGTCGGGTGTTGCTCAACCGGATTGAATAATCCGTCTGGTCAAAAAGAATGATACCAATCGGTGATTTCTCAACAATGCTGAGGTTGCGTGCCTCGGATGTGTTAAGCTTTTCTCTGACATAAGCAACAAGGGTACCAATACATACAAACAGAAGTGCCTGTATCGTTACATAAATCAACCCCCCGGTATCGGGGAACAGGTAGGCATATGCAAAAGTCTCATACAGAACAGCACATGCACCGGCAAGATAAAGTCCCTTTCTCGGATAAAAATAGGTTGCATAAATAATAGGGAAATAGAAGAGCTGAGCATAAATGGTTCCCAGATTCCTTGATACAGAAAATGTAGTAATAACTATGCACACAAAAGTTAATGACGCAATAATGATGAGACGGACAAGATCGGTATGGGAAATTGAATATTTTGAGATCTTTAAATACCGCTCCATGACTACTCTTTGTTTTCATTTTCAGAGTTTATAAATATACTATTTTCAGGCTCTCTAAAATGCCTATTATTAAGAGAGGAAATAAAAAAACCTTCGGTGATAAGAAGGAATCTGTCCCACTTACGATATCAGCCTGAAAACGATGACGGGTGGATAACCTGTCCAGGAGTTATCACCGTGAGAAGATCCGAATGCCAGATGGTTAACCCCGTGAATTTTAATATTTTAAACGGTTTTTACCAATCCTATATTATCGGGTTAAAATTGTTATTTATTGAAGCAGGTTTCGTGAACTTTGTCCCCGCGTTTCCTAAAATAGACAAAGTGTTGCCCAATCCGGCAAATCACTTTCTTTAAGGAACAGCACTTTTTCAGAAGACCAGTGGCGCGAGCTTTTCGATGACCCGTTCTACCTGTTTTACCGATGTGCCGATATAGGAATCCGGATTGAGGAGGGCCGCTAGATCTGTTTTCGAGCAGTAGCGAAGCACTTCAGGATCCGATCCAAGTACATCGGCGAGAGACCGTATCTCGACAAGAGCCTGCATACTTGCCATGCGTACCCTCTCGTGCGAATCCTGCCGGTTCATACCGCGCCTGGTAAGTTCGATCATTACAGATTCAGCCATATTAATCCCGTGAAGGAGCGCAAGATTCCGGCGAATGGCTGCCCGGTTGATGACGAGTCCGTCGAGAACCGTTGTCATCACCCGGATGCAGTGATCCGTGAGGACCGACGTTTCCGGAAAAAGCACACGCTCGCAGGATGAATTTGTCAAATCCCTTTCATCCCAGAGTGTGTTGTTCTGAAGGGCAGGCTCGACCGATGAACGTATAATACGTGCAAGTCCGCATACCTGCTCGGATTTAATGGGGTTACGTTTATGCGGCATTGTCGAGGAACCTACCTGCTTTGAACCGAACGCTTCTTCCACCTCGCCAATTTCNNCAGAACATGAAGTATTCCGCGTACCGGTCACGGGAGATAACCTGGTTGGAAACATCCACTGATCCAATACCGAGCAGCTCCATCATAGTTGACTGAACTTCCATCGCTTTTGGACCAAGAGCTGCCTGGGTGCCTACCGCTCCGGTCATCTGGCCAACTACGATCCGGGGGCGAAGCTGCCCGAGGCGCTCGATGTGCCGCCCTACTTCACTTGCCCAGATGGCAAACCGAAGTCCGTATGTTGTTGGCACCCCGTGTTGTCCGTGAGTCCGGCCAATGCATACCAGGTCTTTTGTTTCATCCGCACGTTTCAGGAGCACACCCAGCAGAACTCGTAGTTTCTCATTGATCAGGGTGAGTGCCTGGGCCAGCTGAAGCCCGGTTGCAGTATCAAGGATATCGTTACTCGTCGCACCATAATGNNGCAATTTCGACTGTTACAATACAGGCAAACCTGTTCTTCTCGCTCCATACAGCACGCATTGCGGGGGTACCATATCGATCCTCAATGGGGTGGACTGCCATGAGAACAGATCTGTTGTTTTGGGATATAGTGTTTAATGATCCAGCGCGGGATCAAGAAATGATCTGTTTTTTGAGCGAACAGCAAGGAACCTGAAATCCGTCTTGAAAACGTAAGACAAAATGCGAAAAAAAGGAAATTTTCGTTCAAAAAAAAACGTTTCTCAAAACCAATATCAGTGGTCATTTACGGTTATGCCGATTCTTTGAGAAATATGTCTTCCGTGAGAACCGTTCCAATAGAGCTTGCTGCACTTCTCACACCACCAGAAGGCAAGGCCGTGATTGTTACGGGGAGCGTAATCTGAATCTTCAGTCTCCTGTATCGTCGCCTCTCTCAACACTGAGTTGCACAATGAGCACCGACTCATCTTCAGACGCCGGATGATCAACCCCTGGTCGATAAGCTGCTTTACCTGTTCGAGCACGTTATCTGAGGTAATCAGGACAGATTGTTTCTTTCCCCGGGTCGCGAGTTCAAAGTCACGCGTGAGCAGGATTCGATGCTCCGTTAAAGCGAGGGTGAGCAGCAGGGTATCTTCTTTGGTGTTCCCTTCGGCAAACCCGTTGGCACTTACCGTATCGTATCCCATAAACCGGAGATACCGGCAGAGTGTTCCCAGCATTCTGTCGGCAAGGAATTGTTGTTCAGGAACTGGTTTAAGAGACATTGCGTACTATCTCGATCCTCTCCCCACAGTTTGCGCACTGCTGCCCGTCAAGTTTACGGATAATGCTTGAAAAACCCAGCCGTTCGATAAGGGTTGATCCGCAGGCCGGACAGTAGGTATTCTCGTACCCTCGATTATGGACATTGCCGATATAGGGGAACCGGAGACCGAGATCTTTTGCCATGGCGTAGATCTTTTCAAGTGTTGCGAGTGGTGTTGGCCGGCGGTCGGTCATCTTATAATCAGGATGGAATGCAGAGAAATGCATCGGGGTTGCAGGACCAAGATGTTCGATAACCCACCGGATCAATGACTCCATTTCTTCTTTACTGTCATTAAGGCCGGGGATAACAAGAGTAACTGTTTCCACGTGCATTCCCAGCTCCCGTGCCAGGATTGCGGAATCAAGTACCGGCTGGAGACGGGCGCCGCACACTTTTTTGTAAAAATCATCAGTAAATGCCTTGATATCAACCCGGTATGCGCGGAGCATAGGAGACAGTTCACGAAGTCCTTCCTCAGTAATGTAACCGTTTGTTACGTAGATCGTCCCGAGGCCTTGTTTACCTGCAAGGGTTCCCATATCGAGAGGATATTCGTGCCAGATAGTTGGTTCATTATAGGTCCATGAAATACTTGCACATCTGTTTGCCATTGCCCGGTTAACCCCTTCTTCCGGAGTCAGGGAGTGTAATTCTGAGCCTTCAAGCGAAGCGCGGGAAATGTGCCAGTTCTGGCAGTGCTGACACTGGAAATTACAACCAATGCTGCCCAGGGAGTACGATAGTGTACCGGGAAGGTAATGGAAGAGGGGTTTCTTCTCTATGGGATCGACTGCTTCCGCACTGATTCTCCCATACGTTGAAGCATAAAGTGTGCCGTGATTGTTAAGACGCACACCACAAATCCCGTGACTTCCTTCCTTTATCGTGCAGCGGTGGTTGCATAGTGCGCATTTTACGGAATTGTTTTCAAGTTTCTCATAGAGACGGGCTTCGTGCATGGGAACTCCCGGACGAAGTATAGCAGGAACTTGTTATTGTACTTTTTCTTCCCCCGGGATTTGATCCCGTTCATCAGTTTCAAGTACAAAAGAGCCCCGGTATTTGCAATTTTTGCAAAGATAAACCTGGCCGATATATCCCCCGGCAACGGGAAAAATATCACGGCTTTTACAGACAGGACAATACAGCATGTTCACCAACTCTATATGAACAACCGGTACAAAAACTAGTGCAATGAAGACCGTTGTCATCTCCCTTGGCGGTTCGATCCTGATCCCAACTCTTGAGAAGAATAAAATCAAAGAATATGTGCCTGTTCTCGAGGAAATTGCTGCACACCACCGGCTGTTTGTTGTTGTCGGAGGAGGCGGTGAAGCCCGTCGTTATATTACGGTTGCCCGTGACCTTGGTATTGATGAAGGAACGTCGGACGAGATCGGTATCCTGATCACCCGTTTAAATGCGAATCTGCTTGTTGCAGCACTTGGAGATCGGGCATACCCGAAAGTTGCGGAGAGTCATTCCGAGGCAAAAAAATTCGCTGAATCCAAAAAAATTGTAATAATGGGAGGGATTACACCAGGACAGACAACGGACGCAGTTGCAGCAGTTCTCGCTGAACGCGTGGGAGCTTCGGTATTTGTCAACGCAACTTCAGTTGATGGTATATATTCTGCAGACCCGAAAAAGGATAAAAAAGCAAGACGGTTTGATACCTTGACGCCAGATCAGCTTCTTGGCATTGTTGGAAAGGCCGGCCTCGGGGCAGGTTCCAATGTAGTGCTCGACATTGTTGCAGCACGTGTAGTCGAGCGGAGTCATATCCCCCTCGTGGTACTGGATGGACGCACCCCGGAGCACCTGTCCCGCGCGATTTGCCAAGGGGAATATACCGGAACGGTCGTGAGCGAGAAAAAGAAGAAAATCCTGCCCCTGTAAAAGGTTGGAGGAACCCGAACCATTACGTATTTTTATGTTCCCGACACAAGTATGATGTCACGGGGTAGTAGGGTAGCCTGGTCCATCCTAGAGCGTTTGGGACGCTTTGACGGCGGTTCGAATCCGCCCTACCCCATCATTGTATGAAGAAACAGGATGCTGCAAGAATATTCACGCTTCTCTCAAAACGATATCCTGATGCACGCGATTCTCCTGCCATGCTCTCGAAAGGTTCCGCCTTTGAAGTACTTATCCTCACTATCCTTTCTGCACAGACTACTGATCGAGCGGTCCTCAAGGTAAAAGAACCACTTTTTTCGAAGTACCCGACACCATCAGCGCTCGCAAAGGCGAAGACTGAAGATGTGGAATCGATTATCCATAGTCTCGGGTATTTTCATGCCAAGGCAAAGCACATTATCGCCGCTTCGCAGTCTCTGTTATTTGAATCGGGCGGGAAGGTACCCGTGACTATGGAAGGACTCTTAAAAATCCCCGGTGTTGGCAGGAAAACTGCCAACATTGTGCTCTATCACGCACATGGCANNATTGCGCACGGGCGAGAGACCTGCGACGCGAAGAAACCGAAATGCGGGGAATGTGTTATCCAGAAGTATTGCCGGTATTACCAGGCAACCGGCAATAAGACAAAGGCTCTGTGAACCTTTGTTCCCCTTTATTAAATACGGTAATGGTCAAGAACCCCGGTACTCAAATCGGGTATTATTCCGGATTGGGTCCATCAGGAGTAAAATCAATACCCGACGAATACCCGGATAACAGCGAAGGCCGCAAACCCGATCAGTGCACTGATGGGGATAGTAAGAATCCAAGCGAACATGATGCGCCGTGCAACACCCCATTTGACTGTACTGGCCCCCATGGTCGTTCCGACGCCCATAATGGATGAACAGATGACATGCGTTGTGCTTACCGGAATTCCTGCGATGGATGCCCCCAGAATTGTTGCAGCCCCGGCAGTCTCCGCAGCAAACCCGTGTACCGGTCGGAGCTTGGTGATTTTGTATCCCATGGTTTTGACGATACGCCAGCCCCCGGAAAGAGTGCCAAGTGCTATGGTGGAATAAGAAACGAGAATAACCCATAGGGGCACCGGCAGGTGGTTGGGGTCAACGGATGCACCGTAGTACCCGATGGAGAACAAGAGAGGTAAAATAATTCCCATAGTTTTTTGTGCATCATTCGTGCCATGACTGAAGCTGAAGGCAGCTGCAGAGCAGAGCTGGAGTCGCTTAAAATAAGTTTCCGCTATCTCTTTATTAGATTTTCTTGTAAGCCAGAGAACTGCCGCCATAAACAGGAACCCACATACAAACCCGATTAAGGGTGAAAGGACCATAAACGTTGCAACCAGTTCGACGGTTGACCATTTGATCGCTGCAAAACCTGCTGCTGAAATTCCCGCGCCCGAAAGTCCTCCTATAAGGGCGTGAGAAGAGGAGGTAGGAAGACCGAAAAACCACGTAATCAGGTTCCAGGTGATCGCACCGATCAGGGCTCCCAGAATGATATAAGGAATAACTTCGGTCCGGACATAATTCAGCTGGATAATCGAACTGATCGTGGACGCTACGGCAACCCCGAATCCGAAAGCGGCAATAAAGTTAAAAAATGCCGCAAAAACAACGGCATTTCTGGGCGAAAGGACTTTCGTCGACACAACTGTCGATATCGAGTTTGCAGAATCGTGAAACCCATTTGTGAAATCAAATATGAGCGCAATACCGATAATGAATATAATGAGTTCCCATGTAGCCTCGATCATCCAATCCTCTCATAGGTATTTTTGAATTGCGTTCATGAATGTCGTATTGCAATGTCAGAAAGAACATTTGCAACATCTTCACAATAGTCAGTTGCTGTTTCGAGATGTTCGTAGATATCCTTGAGTTTGATAATGGTGATCGCATCGTTCGTTTTGAAAAGATCAGTTACCGCGTGCGCAAGGACATCATCAGCGAGATTTTCAAGGCGGTTAACCTCGATGCACCGCTCCTCGATATATTTGGGATCCTTTATCGACCGGATACCTTTTACGGCACTTTCAATTTCGACCGTAGACATATGGATCAGCTTCGCAAGTTCAATCATATGCGAATCGGTTCCTTCAATATTATAATAGTACATCTTTTCAGTTGCACCATCAATATAATCAAGAACTTCGTCGAGAGTAGATGCAAGTCGCGATATCTCCTCCGGATCGAGAGGTGTTATGAATGTACGGTTCAGCTGATCATAAATATCGTGGGTGATCTGGTCCCCCTTGTGTTCGAGTTTTTCGATAGCATGGCGTTTCTCTTTCACGCTGGTAAAATCCTCAGTCAGGGCGACAAGCTGCCATGCCGCCTCCTTTAAAATTCCTGCCTGTTTTTCGAAAAGGTCGAAAAAGACTTTATCGTGCGGTATCAGCAATTCCCGGAGACCCATAACAAACCTACTGGTAATCGGCAGAAGATCTTAAAAATATAGCGAAATATTGTGCACTCTATAGGGCTGCCAAAACTCCTGCNNACCGCATTTCTCCCTCTTGTTGCTCCAACACCCACGATAGCGCCGCTGATAACGTGAGTCGATGAGACCGGAACCCCGTAAGAGGTTACCATCGCGAGTGTTATACTGCCTGCAGTAGCAGCAGAAAATCCCTGATAAGGTCTGATCTTCGTTATTTTCTTGGCCATCTTGTCGACAACATCCCATCCTCCGAAAACGGTGCCAAGTCCAATTGCTACCGCCGAACTCAACAGAACCCATGTTGGTATTGAAAATGCAGAGAGGACCCCGGCCGAAACTAGCAACGCTGCAATTACACCGACCGCATGCTGACCGTCATTTGCACCATGTCCCGCCGCCTGAAAGAGGCATGCAACAACATGCAAAGGCTGGAAGATACGGCGGACACGGTTTTGTTTCCGGTGCTGGAACATGTGCGAGATTATAATGTTGAATACAAAAGCCGAGCTTGTGCCCATGACCGGCGAGATGAAGATGAAAAGGACAATAGCAACCAGTCCGGTAATCTTAAGAAAGCCGGCAAGCATCAGGAAGGGAATAATCAACGTTCCCCCACAGATGGCACCGATAAGGATGCCCAGACGTACATCTCCTTTCAGTGCAGCAGTCAGGGAACCCAGAACGACAGCTCCGGCCACCGCACCTCCCAGAACAGCGATACTGAGATCGACAAAAGTAGATGAGCCGGGAAGGATGACTGCGGCTGTACCTATAGCACCGATACCAGCTCCAAGGAGGCCACCTACCATGGCATGACTACTCGATATAGGAATGCCTGAACGGGTGGCAACAAAAACGAGCGAGATAGCGACCCCCATCGCTACTATAATAGATACCGGGTTCAGGGAACTTGGATGAACGATGGAAGTCCCGATTGTGGTTGCAACTGCCGTTGTAAAGATAAATGGTCCCACCATGTTACAGAGTGAGGTCAGGAGCACTGCATGCCAGGGTGACAGGGCTTTGGTGGCCACGACGGTTGCGATTGAATGTGCAGCATCATTAAGACCGTTGACAAAATTCAAGGAAAGGGCAAGAATAACTCCGAAGATGATGAGGGGATCCATCATGCATGGCTCATCGCAATGTCGTTCAGTGCATGTCCGACATCATTGGCTTTCTCCATGACCTTTGCCAGACCTTCATAGATATCTTTGAGTTTGATTATCATCAGGAGATCATTCGTTTTGAAGAGTTCAAGAACTGCCCGAGAGAGGAGTTCGGTGGAGAGATTATAAAGCCGGTTAATCTCAACAGAATGAGTTTTTACCTCATCAGCGTTTTTGAGCAGCGCCAGCGCGTTAATTGAGTGGCCGATTTCAGTGCCGGAAAGCTGAATCAGGTACGAATATTCCTTGAGGACATCATTTGACCCGGGTATACCATAGTTGCAGAGCTGGTGCGTAACCCAATCAATCCTGTCCAGCACATCATCGAGTACTGGAGCGAGCCGCGCAATTTCTTCAGGTTCCAGGGGAGTTAT
>PMDE01000136.1:11869-14152 GCA_003154335.1 Methanoregula sp.
TGAAAAAAACCTTGTCTTCGGGGAGGATCAGGTCACGGATACGCATAATCGTTCTGATTAGTCCCTCTGGTATACAAGTATAAAAAATCGAGGGAAAAAATACAAAAACGAGTGGACCGGGCGGGAATTGAACCCGCGGCCTCTTCCATGCCAAGGAAGCGATCTACCACTGATCTACCGGCCCGCTCTACCATTGTTGAACGGCATTGGATAAAAGAATTGTTTTTGGGCGATGTATTTTTTGCAGGAATAACAAGCGTGGTTAAAATGAAAAAATGTTTCAGGAACCAAAAAATGGTTCATGAGAAAGTGGGGGAAGGCAGATTTATGAAGGACTTTTTTTGAGCACCATCGCCTCACGTGTCTTTAAGATGGTCCTGTATAATAAAAGGTTAAATCTAGGGGGTTTCATGCCACCATATATTCCTGATTTACCCGAAACAATAATTGTCACTGCAAGGAAAATCATTCGTCCATTTGACCGACTAGCTTTTGTTTAGCTTTAATCTTATTTCCTTGCCAGAGTCGAGAAATGTATATCAGGCATTTGAACCTCCATCGAAAGTAAGCAGGTTACAATATGTGCATCATTGTTGGTTATCTGATTCGCACCCGTTTATCCGCCAGCGATGTTTTTTGCGCTAAATATTAGTGGTAATGGAAACAACCATTCTCTTGCGAGAAAGGACTTGTTATGCGGGAAATATTTGGGAAAATCAGTCTGGTAGGAACAGACTTGAATGCTGGGGAATACTGATGCTTGGGATTATCGGGGGTACAAGTCTCTTATTTTCGTCATTACCTTCCCTTGAAACGCAGAACATAGATACCCCTTTTGGACCGGCAAGGATCCTCCGGGGGGATATTGTGATTTTATTACGTCACCAGAACGGGCTCCCTCCTCACCGGATCAATCACCGGGCACAGCTGGCGGCGCTTGCTATTGCCGGAGTTGACAGAATAATTGCATTTGGTTCATCAGGTTCGCTAAAGCCGAAAATAAAACCTGGATCTATCCTGATACCAACTGATTATATCAGTGTGACTGATCTTCCCTCCATTCATAATCATGCTATCGACCACGTCCGCCCGGAATTCTCAAGAAAACTCGCAGAAAAACTCTCGGAGATCGTCCCGACCGCTCGATTTGGCGGGATTTATGTCCAGACCCGGGGTCCACGGATTGAGACGGTTGCGGAAGTGGGAGCACTTGGCAGGATAGCAGATGTTGTAGGGATGACTGTCGCATCCGAAGCAACACTCGCGTGTGAACTCGGCATGGAATTTGCGGCGCTCTGCACTGTTGACAATTATGCAAACGGGCTGGACGGAGAGGTTCTTACCTACCAGCATATCCTCTCCACCGCCCGGGAGAACAGGATCCGCACTGAAGAGATTGTAACCACTATCATAGAGAAAATAGGGTAGCGTTTGATGTCAGAAGATACTATAGCCGATATCTTTTCAAAGAAGCACTCGCTTCTGATTACCAATGTAATAACAGGAGGCAAGGCAGTCGATATTTTCGTTGATGAAAAGGGAACCATCGCGGCAATAGGTGAAGGTGAACGAAGGATGCACAAAGGTGATGCAGAGTTCATCATTGATGGTGACGGGGCAATTGCNNGCATCTCACTGGTGATGATGTATACCAGGGAACCCGTCTTGCCTGCCTCGAGATGATTCGCAGTGGCACTACTGCATTTAATGATATGTATTTTTTCATGGAGGATGCAGCCCGGGCAGTTGACAAATCCGGTATCCGTGCCGTACTTTCTTATGGGTTCATCGATCTCTTCAATGATGAAAAACGGGAGAAAGAGATTAAAGCAACCGAGGATTTGGTTGAGCATGTGAGGAATCTGAACAGTCCCCGGATTAAAGCCGCAGCAGGACCGCACGCGATCTACACGGTATCTGAAGAAGGGTTGAAATGGTGTGCTGGATTTGCGCAGGAACAGGATATCCCGATCCATATCCATCTTTCAGAGACTGAACAGGAAGTGAAAGACTGTATCGAACGATATGATAAACGTCCTTCTGTTTTTCTCGATGACTGCGGCATCCTTTCATCACGAACAATCGCTGCACATTGCTGCTGGCTGGACGAAACAGAATGCGCGTTGATTGGGGTTCGGGGTGTCCACGTATCTCACAACCCGGTTAGCAATATGAAACTTGCAACAAACCGTGCAACCCCCTGCCGGCAGCTTTCAGATGAAGGTGCGAATGTCTGCCTCGGCACTGATGGGGCTGCGTCGAACAACAGCCTCGATATGTTCA
>PMDE01000136.1:14186-18985 GCA_003154335.1 Methanoregula sp.
GCATGCAATACACCGCTCCATAATGCCAGCTCAAATCTTGTATACTCCTGCTGTGGTGACAGTGTCGAAACGACAATTTGCGACGGGAAGATCCTGATGCTCGAACGGGAAATTCCCGGCGAAAGAGAGATACTTATTCAGGCAGCACAATCAGCCTGTGCCCTTATCGATCGAGCTCGAAACGGCTGAAAAGGGATAATACTGGATGCAGAAAACATCTCGGCCGAAACAGGCACTGCTATTATCCGCTTCCTTTTTTTAATCTTTTGCGTTAAAAACCAGGTATCCGGAGTCTGCAGTCTTTTCATCAGTCATTTCGCTCAGCATGGAGTATCCCCAAAACACCAAGAGTCGCGTGAACCGGCTTGCGTTCTATTTCAAAATCATAGTGCCTGCTGATATAATCAAGGAGAGATATGCTTGGCAGCCCGCTGATCGGAGGGAGGTGAAGTTCCATCTCTATATGACGGATACTGTTGAGATCTTCGGGGTCAATTAGCCATTCAGCACCCTCACAATCGCTTTTCAGGAAATCACATCCTCCTGCCATAGAGATAAGGTCCCTAAGCTGGTATGTAGGTGTCACGACCTTGGTATCATCCCAGACGACTGTTGCCGGCTTCCCATTGCCCAGCGCCCCTTCTATGACCTGAACGGATGCATTATTCCTGCGGATATTCTCCTTGAGAAGGGACGCAGTCACCGGTTCAACTGCAACGACGTGTTTTGAAAAGGAGGATGCACGGATGCAGAATGCACCCACATTTGCTCCGATATCAATAACGTGATCACTTGCGCGGATTCCCTCTAACCGGTATTCCGGCACCTCAAAGATCTGGCGATAAGACGTCTCCCTTGCAAGAAATGTAACTTTTTCCGGGGTGTGAAAAAAAGAAGTCTCCGTAGTTTCACCAGCACATAGAGCTCATTCCGGATAATTATCCTTTCTTTTTGATAAATGTCCCTTCCCNNATGTTCCATCGAAATATCGAAATATCCGGGGTCAGCGATGATATCCTTTACCTGACCGTCAATACCACTAATCATACCGCAAACCACCCGGATCGTTACCCCTTCATGAGGGGATACTGTGGGGGTCTGCTGAATGGAAATCTCCTGGTATCGCGGATACATCATTTTATTTGCCCTGGGAAGGTTGACCCAGAGCTGAAATCCCCCCATCTTGCCGTTGACAGGTTTTGGCATCTCCGAANNGTAACCGTTTCGATTCCCCGGTGAGGGTGCGTGGGGAATCCGGGAAGGTAATCCTCCGGCCGTTTGATCCTGAAATCGTCAAGCATTAAAAAAGGGTCAAACTGCGGAACTTCATAGCTGCCAAATGCACGGGTGCAGATGAACCCCGGCACCTTCAATCGTAATGTATGCCCTCAGGACCCGTTCAATTTCGCGGACCTGTGTCATTGATGAGAAGAATGAAGTAATGGTTCTTTAATATATTGATGGTGAGAAAGATAACGTCAGAGAGGTCAATAATGCCTGCCAAAAGAGAGTCAGAATATTGCAAGAAANNGTTTCCTTTCTGATCATTTTGATGTGATAGGGGATATTGCAGTTCTCTCTCTTCAACCTCCGCTTACCGGTTACCGACATATTATCGCAGAAGCAATCGTCTCCCGGCGCCATAATATTAAAACAGTACTTGTCAAAACCTCGCCAGTCCGCGGGATCAAACGTACTGCCTGCTATGAAGCAATTATTGGCAGCGAAAGCGTAACTGTTCATCATGAATATGGGTTTGCCTACCGGCTTGACGTGAGTACGGTCTTTTACAACCCCCGGCTAGCGCGGGAACGAAAACGAGTTACAGAGCAGGTAACTGACAGGGAACGGGTGCTCATACCGTGCTGTGGTGTCGGGCCTTTTGTTATTCCGGCAGCGGCTCGCGGTGCCCATATCGTTGCAGTGGAGAATAATCCGGAAGCCTACCGGTGGCTTTGTGAGAATATATCCTTTAACGGTGTTCAGGACAATGTCTCCGCTATCAACGCCGATGCTTGTGACACAACTCTTCTGCTTGAATATACTTTCGACCGTGCGATTATCCCTACTCCCTACGGCATGGATGGAATATTTGATGTGATCGCACCAAAAGTGAAATCCGGTGGTATGATCCATTTCTATACGTTCAAAAACCGAAACCATGCAGAAGCATTGGTAGGAGAATTCAGACAGAAACGTTATGAAGTCGTTCTTCGACGGTCATGTGGAAATATTGCACCAAGAGTAAACCGATGGGTGTTCGATCTGTTGAAAAAGAATTTTCCAGATCAGGATCCTGCTCCCTAAATGATAAATTATAGGGAATCTCTCGTGATGTCACATACCCATTTTAAGCGTTTATGATGAATGTGAATTTTTTCTGGCGTCCACATAGCATATCTAACGTTTATTAATGAAACGATCGGAGTACATTCGGCCGGCCTGACAGGTACCGTACGACAAGAAGATTCATTTTCTGTTTACTCAACTGTTCTGTCAGGCTGCAATTTCTTTTTTTTTGATCTACCGGTGAATTCTTCTGAATTTTTTGAAAACGATGAAGATAAAAATCCCGATTATTGGTACTACGGTTACAACGGCCATCAATGAGGGAAATCCGGTATCATATGCAGATTCCGAAAATGGTTTTGGTGTTTCTCGAATTTCTTGGATAAGGGGTTTGGAGGATTGTGACTCAACTGATATACCGGCCCCAGCCGCTGGCTTAATTTCCTCAGTCCCATTGGCTGCAAAAGTTCCGTTTGGCAGGGTGATCGCAAAGAGGGAAAAGTCCTGGCTCTCTGCCCGATAGATAACCTGTCCGTTTTGACTTTCCAGCATCGAGGTAGACAAGCACCCCCACGAAGTCATGTTGAACCTGTACAATTTTACATCCACAGGCTTTGTATGATGCTCGTTGATGACTGAACGTGGTACTGCAAATTCTATCTGGGCTGAGGAAATGACACCACAGCGTGCCGGAAGGATGCTGATGTATTGGTATACGGTCATGTTCATTGGCCTGACTCCAGTTGGCGGGGATGTAACCTTCAAAGCAGTGAAGATAGTGCTGGATAACCCCTGCCCCGTCACAGTGATGCATCGTATAGCCGAATCTCCCCCGACATTTATGGTCCGGCTAACGGGGAGACCGGTAGCTATCGCTGATGGAACAGGATATTCAGCATCACTCCCCTCACCGTTCACAGCAGGGAACGGTGAAGGGGCGGGGGAAAATGTGAACGTAAGACTAGGAGAGACTGTAGGCTTTGAGGAGAGAGTCGGTGAAATGGAGGGACCGATAGAAGGATCCGGAGAGAATGTGAGGATCGGAGTATGTGTGGATGTTGGAGTGAAGGGAGGATCAGGGGTCAGTGTTGGAAAAAATGAGGGAGTTTTAGTGGGATCCGGGGAGAATGTGGGGAGGAAAGTGAGCGTGGCTGTGGGTATGAGTGTAGGATCGGGGATACTTGTGGGATCAGGGATAAGAGTTGGACCGGGTGTGGAAGTTACTGTCGGATCAGGAGTACGTATTGTGGTATATGGGGGGGTTATATCTGGAGCCGTTACCGTGATAAATCCTGAATGGCTTAGCGTACTTGACAGATTAAAGGTATTCACCGTAAGATTTACTGTGTAAACTCCCGGGGTTTCAAATATGTGTCCTGGATTACGCAGGGAATCAGAGCTGGTATTAAACCATGTACCATCGCCGAACGACCAGTTCCAGAGAGATGGTAATCCACCTTCGGATGTCTCATTGAAACGTACAAAAAGTGGGGAAGTACCGTACTGTGGTGTTGCAGTAAAATTCAGGTGCAATGCAGAAAAACCCGTTGAAAACCTCAGATCCCCGTCTAATCCACTGCGGTAACTGATCCTTGGGTTATCCAGATTATCAAGGACAAGCGAGCTATACTGACCGGTGTTTATTGTTCTGTCCACGGTCTCGTTTGTCCAAGTGTTCCCGCTTTTTACAGCATATTTGAGATGTCCATTGGTACTGTCATAATAACTGATGTGGGGATTTCCGGCATTGTCATAAGCAAGTGAAGTGTACAAACCCACATTTCCTGCCCGATCTACGATTTCTTTTATCCAGACATTTCCGGACTTTGTTGCATACTTAAGGTCTTTATTTATGCCATCATAGTAACTTATTCCGGGATTCCCCGAAGCATTAAGTCCCATCGATGTATAATACCCCGCATTACCGGTATTGTCAACAGTCATTGTAATCCAGGTATTTCCTGTTTTTTCCGCATATTTCAGGTACCCATGGCCGGCATCGTAATAACTCACATGGGGTTTTCCTGTATTGTCCAGTGCCAGAGAAGAATAGGTACCAACATTCCCTGAATTATCTACCGTTTCAATGACCCAGTGATCCCCAGATTTTTCTGCATATTTCAGTTTCATATTGAGCAGGTCCTGGTAACTGATATGGGCATATGAGTGATTGTCGAGAGCAAGTGAGGTATATCTTCCAACTCCCCCGGTATCGACAATCAAGTGAGTCCAGATATCCCCTGCTTTTAAGGCAAATGACAGGTTTCCCTGGTTCCCGTCATAGTAACTGATAAAAGGTTGTCCTGAATGATCAAGTTTCAATGAGCAGAAATCTCCCGAAGTATTAGTGCGGTCAACAGTTTCAGTCATCCATACTCCATCTGACTTTGCTGCATATTTCAGATGATGTTTTGTCCAGTCCAGGTAGCTGATCCGGGGGTTTCCTGCAGAATCCAGTGCAAGAGAGGTATACCATCCAGTATCCCCGTTACTGTCAACGGTTTCAGTTA
>PMDE01000136.1:19003-19339 GCA_003154335.1 Methanoregula sp.
ACAGGTTCCTGGATTACGCATTTGCAGATCACCCTTTTTTTTATTCTGTAAGGGTGATGCAGAAATCTATCAGGATAATTCGCTGATAAATCATGCCAATAGAAAGCAGAGCACCGGATTGTAGCATTTAACGAGAAGAATAATAAATATTGTTAAAAATATCTGAAGGCAGTTTAACAGTATATAACCTGCGCCGTCATAATGAGCCTGAACTCTTTGGCCGTAAGATAGTGAATAAACCGGGAAGAATTTTGTTTTTTGAGAGTCGAGTCAGTCAAATGTGTGTTTCGTGTAACTTTTTTAAAAGAGATTAAAAAATAGAGTTTGTTCATACCG
>PMDE01000009.1 GCA_003154335.1 Methanoregula sp.
GAGTTCTGCACGGTCGCTCACGGGAAGAACGGGGAAATCATCGGGGAGAAACTCTTCTATGATAAGATTTCACTGATGCAGCAGACAGGGCTGATGTAAGAATGCGGTGGTTCAGAGATTGTGGAAACTGAACTCCGACAAATGGACCAGGAAGAGGCAGGTATGACAGAAACAACAAAGAAAACTCAGGAAGGACCTGACGCTCAGATGAAAGTCACCGTCAGCAAAAACGGCCCCTATATCGTCACAGGCGGGATCCCGCTCATTGTTGCAGAAATCTGTAATGACAATGAAGGGTACTGCCGGACCTGGAAGATCGTTAACCGGTATCCTGTGAAGGAAGAGTACGCCCTTTGCCGGTGCGGTTATTCCGAGAACAGGCCATTCTGTGACGGAACGCACGCAAAAGTCCGCTTCAATGGCACCGAGACTGCCGGTGCCGAGGTGTATCTCCGCCACCCGCGGATCACACATGGTCCGGAGCTGGAACTCACCGACTACGAAAACCTCTGTGTCCACGCCCGGTTCTGCATGCGGGCCGGTGGGATCTGGAACCTCACAGAACAATCGAATGTTCCCGAGGCCCGGGATACCGCAATNNGAGCACGGGCCATTGTGGGTGCGGGGCGGTATCCCGGTCATATCTGCCGACGGCAAACCCTATACGGTCAGGAACCGGGTCACCCTCTGCCGGTGCGGGAAATCCGGCAACAAGCCGTTCTGCGACGGGAACCACGTGCAGCACTGACAGGTTTCCCGCTCCGGTGCCATGGCCGGGCTTCCGTGATGCAATGCCATTATCCATATGTTTATTGTATCCTGTGGAGAAGGAACGTACGATCCTGTAATATCGATGCGAAATATCCTCCGACAATTCAGGCAGTTCATAAGGAGATGATGTATGAGTAAAACCCGAGAGATTGAAAGGGTCTTTTTGAGCAGACCCACCATTGAAGGAGCGGGCGTCCACCTTCACCGGGCATTCGGCTATAACGAGATTCCGGCCTTTGATCCCTTCCTGATGCTTGATGACTTCCGGGCTGACAGCCCGGACCAGTATATCAGGGGATTTCCGTGGCACCCTCACCGGGGCATCGAGACGGTGACCTACATGCTGGAGGGAACCGTTGAACACGGCGACAGTATGGGTCATGCGGGCAATGTTGATGCCGGGGCGGTACAGTGGATGACGGCCGGCTCTGGCATCATCCACCAGGAGATGCCTAAACCGGTCAACGGCCGTATGGGTGGATTCCAGCTCTGGGTCAACCTGCCCCGGAAGAATAAAATGATGGACCCGAGGTACCAGGAGATCAAGGCCGCTGAGATCCCCGTTGTCACCCTGCCGGGTGGCGTGAGTGTCAAGGTCATCGCGGGAACGGTAGCCGGTAACGCCGGGCCGGTCCGTGATATCATGGCCGAACCGGAGTACCTTGATGTCTCGCTCAAACCGGATGCACAGTTTTCTCACCCGGTTAAAGCCGGGCACACGGCAGCAGTCTACGTCATTGGTGGTTCCGGGAAATTTGACCAGCACCACCACGAAGACCTTGCCAACCGGACCATCGCCCTGTTTGGCAGCGAGGGCGAGACCGTGGGAGTCAACGCAGGCAGCAGTGGTGTGAGGTTCCTGTTCATATCCGGAAAACCTTTCCGCGAACCCATTGCCTGGGGTGGCCCCATCGTCATGAACACGCAGGAGGAACTGCGGCAGGCTTTTGACGAGTATGAGAATGACACGTTCATCAAAAAAAGGGCCTGAACTAAAAAAGAAACGGGATTTCAGGATTGATGATGGAAATCTAAAACAACAGTGAAAATGGGGTAGTACCATGTCGAACAGATTCCAGGAAAATGCCGGACTGGTCGACACTCTGAAACCCTGAATGTAGCAGTTTTATTGATCGATCACCTGGTGGGGCTCAATGGAGTGCATTCGCGACATGACCCCGGAGGAGTTCGAAACAGGTTGCAACGTGTTCCCTCATCGAGGCTCCGGGAAGGGAGATCAATATGCCTGCAAAAACAGGAAAAACAGAATCGTTTTTTCTGATTGAACCTGCAAATCCAGAGGCTTCAGCCGGATTTTTTCGCAAGATCTTCCATCAGCTCGACCTGGATTTTCTGGATCTCCAGAAGTCTCTCTCCCTGGTTAATGAGGAGATGATCAATTTTCCGGTGCAGCTGGTGAATCTCCATTTCTGCGTTGAGGTTTACCTGGTAATCATGTTCGGCATTCATCCGGTCTCTTTCTTCCTGACGGTTCTGGCTCATGATAATGACCGGAGCTTGTATTGCGGCCAGGGCTGATAGGAACAGATTGAGGAGAATGAACGGGAACGGGTCAAACGGCCTGAGGGTGATGATGAGTGTATTTAACGTGATCCAGAACAGAAGAAACCCGGAAAACAGGGCGATGAATGTCCAGCTGCCTGCGAAATCGGCGAGACGATCGGAGACTCTGTCCCCAAAACTCAGTTGCCGGTCAAATTCGATGTTAACATTTTTCGCGGTAAGTTCATGGTCTTTCATGCTCTGCGAGATATTCTCTTCAAGCCTGGAGAGCTCGTCACTCTCTTTTTCCAGAATCTCCCGAATATACTGAGTCCTGAAATGGTTCATGTCTGCATTACAGATGTAACTCTGAGGAGACCAACCGGGATATTCTTTCCGAATGATACCCACGATCGATTCCGGAATTGATGTGGCAGGCATGACTTCGTTTCGCTTTTTGTGTTCCCCGCATACCAGGCAGGGAAATGTTTCCTGATCGGCCATCGTTTTCCTCTGTACACCTAATGCATCTGTTGTAATATATAGGGAAAGGAATGTGCAGAGATCAAGGTGTTTCTCTGGTATGCGATTGCCAACCATCCCTCGAACATGCCTGAAGGCGGCAGGCGGAGCTGAGGTTTGGTGGTGAAAGCCGGAGGATGTGAACTATCATTTCCCCGCCGGGGATACTTTCAATCCCCCGACCCACTCTCTCTGAGGAAGACTCTTTGCACGGAACCTGTCCCGGCCCGTCCGGAGAGGCATTTATTCCGGAAAAAGCAGGACTAATTCCCGAATTTTCCAGATTTTCACGTCGGAGAATGGCAGCCATATTTATCAGTATCTGGAGGGCCGATCTCCTTTTGGATCGGACCTAAGTAGTGGAAAATGAAAGAACGACCTGTTTCCGGATCGCTCTCACGTCCGAGCATGCATTTCTCCGTCGATAAAAAAATGTGTGTTTCCCTAGGGAGCCACCGTCGTAGTCGCTTTTCCGGCCCCCCTCTTCATGCAATTCTTCCAGGAATCTCCTCATCTTCCAGACGGAAATCCTGTTCTCGTCATTCCGCTGAGAAGCCCTCCAGCGTCCGGATTAAATGTACTGTCTCACACGATTGCGATAATCCAGATATTCCCGGCCAAACACCATCTGCAGATGTTTTTCCTCCATCAGGACTATCTTATGATGGACGGCAACAACGAACACTGCCAGCAGGATGATGACCGGGTTCAAGGTATAGAGAGCAGATGCAGCCATTGTTGCATACATGCCGACATACATCGGGTTCCTGCTCAGCCGGAATAACCCGTCCGTTTTAAGTCTGGTGTCTTCCCGGGGTGTCCCGAGACGGAAGGAATCTCCCATTTTGAACCGCACGATAGAGAGAAGTACGAACCCGGAGATCCAGAAGAACAGCGCGATAATCTGGAGGAAACGGGGTACTTCAGCAAACGACAGGCTGATGCCCCAGTTCCGGGCAACCATTGCTCCCCAGAGAGCGATGACTGAGTACTTGCTTGCGTAGAACAGCGTGGGGTTGATCGGCGCCTTCCCGTTCTGTTCAATATTCCTGCGACGCAACAGGACTCCGCCACCGAACAGGATAATCAGGAAGCCAACGGGAAAAATTGTTACAAGAACAGCCTCGATCATGGTATTTCACCCATATTTTTTCCCAGTCCGTCCGTGTACTCACGCGATCCTGGAGAATCCCCTGACCAGGAACGACATGCCGGCAAGGATCATGAATCCCGCAATGGCATACGGCCAGATTGCAGCCGGGGCCAAAACAAGGCTGGTCCCTATGACGATCAGGAAGGCTCCGGTCAGGAGTGTCATCTCGTTCACGCCTCCCGTCAGATGGTACCCATCCTCCAGGGGTTTCTTACCATGGGGGAGGAGTTCCGAACCAACGAATCCGAGCCCAAGCCCGATGAGGATGCCGGAACCCATATGGTCAACCAGCAGTCCCACGCCAAGGCCGATAAGGATACATGCCGGGATGATAAACCTTGAGTTCCGGTGTTCCCCGGGTTCAGAAAGCCTGTTCTTCATTTCTATCCGCTTTGCGTCCGTGATTTCAGCATACCTGTCTGCGTTCAATTGTTCACCTGGGACTTTCTGAATAAGAAAAGGCAGGGAGCCGTGTTATGAATTGAGCCATACATGTATGGCCATATATTATATCATGTTCCGGAAACCAGATCGGCTCATGAAGAAGATGACGGTCAGGCTTTCCGCAGACATCTTCGATTACTGCAAATCCTATGGCTCTGTCATCGAACGGTTCGAGGTGGTCTCGCTCTTCAACCTTGCGGGCGACCAGCACAGTGAAGTATGCAGATTTACCATCAGGGAAGGGATCCCGGTTGATCAGATCCGGTGCAATTATGTCTCGAATCTCATCGTGCTCCAGAACAGGGGCCGTGAATATACCTGTCTTGTCAAGGGAACCTTTTCCGATGATATCACCCGGTTTCTCCACACGTATGGATCCAGGTTCGAGCCCCCGGTCGTCTTCGAGAACGACTGCCTGTCATTCAGCATGGTCGGGAACCCGGCGGACTTCAGCACGTTCGTGAAGGATGCTGCGGAGAAAGGGTGGGGCCTGGAGATCCTTTCGGTCTGCGATTACAGCCCCGGTGCCAGCGGGATTTTTGAGATCCTTACGCCAAAACAAAAAGAGATCCTGCTGGAATCATACCGGTGCGGATATTTCGATCATCCCCGGAAGATAAACGCCGGCGAACTTGCAGAGAAGATGGGTATGCACAAGACCACGCTGCTCGAGCACATCCACAAGGCAGAGAAACGGCTGATCGGCCATATTCTTGAACAGGTCGCGTGAACCTGCCCCGGGCTGCGGTCTGACCGGCAGCGTGATCCGGTTTTTCCGTTGCGGGTCTGGCGGGCAGGATCCCCTGGTGCCGGAGAACCTGTCGAAGAGGATCCTGACGGAGAAGAATCCCCCCGGGTTCCCCCGGAGAATACCTTCCGGGAGGGCTGATCCAATCCGGGCCCGTACCGTGCTCGGTTGTACCTCTTTTCCGGAATACAGAGGTCATAATTCCAAAAAACGCGGAATAATTCAGCGAAACTGCTTGTTTTCACGTCGGAGAGGAGCGGCCGTATTTAGCAGCATTTGGTGGGAAGATCTCCTCCGTGGTCGTACCCTAGTCGCGGAAAATGAACAGAAAGGCCTGTTTCCGGATCGCCATCCGTTGAACGTCTGCATCTCTCCATCGGCAAAAAAATATGCCTTTCAGGGGGCATCCGTCGTAACCACTCTTCCGGACACACTCTTCATGGAATTCTTCCAGGAGTTTTCGATCGAACAGGGGGTTGACGGATCCAAATCGAGGCTCGTTTTGGGCTTTGTTTTGGAATTTGGGGGAAACGGAGGCTGGAGCGGGGCCGGATTGGGAGGCTGACCGGGAAAAACTGCATCATCCCGTCACGGTTTTTTCATCAGGCTACCGGGACGGGAACCACGAAGAACGAGAGGTACCCGTCACCGATGTTCCTTGTCACGTGCCCCCTGCCCGAGGTATCATCCAGCAGGACGACGTCACCAGGTCCCATCCGCCTGACCGTTCCGTCGGTTGTTTCCACCTCGACCGCACCCGACATGAGGGCCAGGAACTGCCGGGTTGGACTCGGGTGCCAGTCGCCAATCCATCCGGGCTGAAACGAATAGAATCGATACTTCAACGCCGGTCTGTCCCCGGANNCGTATATTCTGTGATACGTAACCTGGGTGAGATTGGGCGGGAGTTTTTCAGTCATGGTTCGTTTTCCTCCGTGCGAGATGCGGGATGACATGCTTCCCGATGAGAGAATAAACAGAACGATGGGGGATAAAGGTTACGACAAGTCTTCAGTCATATGAAATACGCATTTTGCGGGAAGGAAAATGTACGCTAACAGGAGCCAGCTGGAGGACTAATACGCGTCTGGACATTTCATAGGAAAAAGCTGATTTGGATTTTGGAGTTCAGTAAGTGTCGCGGTTTTAATACTACCAACATACTCTACGAGGGTATGTGCATAATAAAACACCATCGAATGGTCTGTCCCAAATCTCCGCCTCTTGTGATTTATGCAAATCTGTTGAAATGGCTCACCCTATGCTACCGAGATCCGGGTGAGCCGCCCGGTACTGCCTGAGCTGGTTCAGGGTTATAGTGAGGTTGTTGATAATCCCGTCGAGTGATGTTGCAGACCCGTTTGCGGGCTGATTTATTACTTCAGGCACGTTCCCGTTCAGCTCGGAAAGGGCCGTTGTAAGATCCGGGGATACAAAGGTCTCGCCGGTCCGGGCCCGTACTACTCCCATCATAATGTTCTCACCGGACTGCGTGATTACCGGCATGATCCAGACTTCTTCGCCGTTGATCATATACATGATCGGCTGGGTGACGGTGGCTCCCATGACCCTTGCAACTTCCGGGTTCTGCTGGACATTCTTTGCAGCGCCTATATCGTTATAAATCGACGGTGTCGGGTAGAAGGTGAAATTCCCTGTCCGGAGATCGGTCAACATATAGCCGACCATCGAAGAATCTTTCCCGATTGTCGTGAACGAGCCAAACCAGTAGAGTCTGCCGTCAGTCCCGCGAACAAGATATACGTCCGGGATTTCTGATTGCGATATGGTGACTGACCCTGATTCAGAGCCAACATCTGTCTGAAGTCCACCGGTCGGTACGAGATAGTCTTCCTGACCAAAGATAGTGTTCCAGAACCCGTGTTTGTACTCGCCCCAGTACTGAAGATAGTTCTCGGTGACCTTTTCGTCCATAACCCGCTCAACCCACGAAGGGACTTCGTTCATGGAATAAAACGTATTGCCCCCGTCGAGCGGACTGGTGATGACCACTCCTTTNNTATCCCGGATAATCCATATAGATATCCCGCTGGAGGTTATACCAGAGGAACGCATTGTCGGTATATCGTAAAGAGATGTTGTCGACGAGAATTGCCGGGGCTTTTGCTTCTTCTGCCTGGACGATCACATAGCCGCCGGTGCCCTGGTCCCGGTAACTCCACGACTTCCAGAACCCGTTGTAATCGAGCGGGGCAAGCCAGACCAGCGATCCCTTGACCGACTGGATGTTCATGTTTCCGACGCCGACTTTGTACCCAAGGTCCCCGACTACTTTGTCAGCCCGCCAGACAGCGGTTTCCTCAGAAACTTCCCGGATATGATCTGACGAAACAAGGGATGTATTGGATTCCTGATGGGTGGNNGCGATTATTACTCCGAGAGTAACCCCCATACCTGAAATGACTGAAGCCCGGTTAAGTCTCCAGCCAAGTCCGCCACCCACTAGGGAAGACAGTGCCAGTAATCCGATAATCCCGACCGGGGTTAACGGGGGCATCATGAAATACAAAGATGCCGAACTGATAATAAGTCCGACTAACCCTGCGGGAATGAATGCTCCTGTTTTGCCATTACTTGCAAACAGGGCGAACAGCCCTGCCATCATCAATACGGTTATCGGAATAATAATATCCATAATTCCCTCCACGGGATTTTTTCAAAGATAGTCAAGAGGTCACCACGTCTTGTTAGGATCTTCAATTCACCATATCAAATACAGTTTTATTTTTTCCGGTGATAAGGTCGTCTATGCATCTCTGCAGATCATCATATATCTCAGGATATTCGTTGCTGGAAAACATCTTCAGTGCCTCTCGCCGCCACCATCTCCCGGCAACCCTTACCCCAACCAACTGCTTTATAATTAGGCAAACCCTAACTAACCGGAGACAACGTATGAGAGAACGGGAAGAGGAGCTGTTCGAAGTCCTGGAAAACTTGCTGAGGCTCAGGAACCAGTGCTCCTGCACCATCTTCTCCGAATGCGGGTTGTCCGATATAACGGTCAAGCAGATCGCGTACCTGAAAACCATCGATGAACAGGGCGATGTAACATTCAGCAGGCTCGCGGAGATCACCCGGAACTCAAAACCAACCATCACCGAGATGGTCAACAAGTTTGTCCGGATGGAATGCGTCTACCGCGAACCTTCTCCCGATGACGGCAGGATCATCTACATCCGGCTTACCGAAAAAGGTAAGAAGATTGCGCAGGCCGAGCATCTTGCCCTGCGCAGGATGATGCTGCTGATGATGGAGTCGCTCGAAGAACCCGACCAGGAACTCCTCATCGGGCTGCTGGAAAAAGTCCGGTAACGTTGCCGGAACGACCTGAAACCAAAAACTGTACGATACCTAGAGAACCATTATGCAAACACCACAAACTGAGGATTCAAATGAGACGGTCGTCATACCGCTCTTCGAGGTTGTGATCTACCCGGACAGCCGGACAAAATTCAATGTCGACAAGGCGACCGGAGAACTCCTGCTTGAGACCCTGAAAAACGGGGGAGCAGTACGGGC
>PMDE01000107.1:0-3544 GCA_003154335.1 Methanoregula sp.
GCAGGCTTCCATCTGCGGGTTGCATACGGTTCCGACCTTGGTAGTCCCGCCTACCGGGTACTTTGGCTCTTCGAAATCAACGGTGCATTCGCCCATGTACCAGTCCCAGGGACGGACTTCCTTGAACCGATCGATGTCCCAGGTCGGGTGTTCATCTTGACTTGAGCTCCCGTAGAAGGGATGGGTCGCAAGGTAGCCCTGGTTGTGGTACCCGAGGGTCTTGGGCATGTTGACTTTCATACCGCCGACGTCCACTGATTCGCGTCCCTGGTAGTTCCGGAGAATGGCGATCATGAGGTCCATCTGAGGTTTTGCAAGGGTAAGACCTTCCTTTGCAAGGTCGTGCATCTTGGTCTTGGCCTGCTCGGAGCAGTTCCGGTACATACCCCCGACACGGGTGTTTCTCGGGTGAATGCAGTCGCCACCGGCGATCTGGCCGATGGTCTGGCCGATCTCACGAAGACGCTGGATACGCTTTGCGACGGTGCGAACCGGCTCTTCTGCCGTGAACGGGTTGATCTTAGTCTCGGTACCCGGCAAATACAGGTCAGGCAGGATCAGGATGTCATGCAGCGCAATGCTGTGCAGCCGGTTTGCCATTTGAAGGATGTGACGGAGCATCAGTGCGTCCTTGGGAATTTCACACTTGATGGATGCTTCCATTGCTTCGGTGGCTGCCAGCGTGTGGGCAATCGGACAGATACCACAGACACGGGATGCAATCTTTGGCACCTGCTCGGGTGTCTTTCCGACGGCGAGTTTTTCAACTCCCCTCACCGGGGTAATGGAACACCAGTTACCCGTCTCGATGATACCTGCGTCATTAATCTTCAAGACAAGCTTGGAGTGTCCCTCATGTCTTGTGGTTGGGGAAATCTCTACAACTTTCGACAATATTATCGCCTCATTTTATGTTGAGTTGTTCATAGTGCTGTACAAAATTACTCTATACTTCTCTCATCTCTAGAGATAATTGACCGTACAAAGTACGTTCGATCTATCTTGCACTATAGGTTTTATAACCCTTATTATCCGATCCTTGCATGAGAAGAACCCGGGAAATTTTTCTAAAAATCTGTCGCACAGCAAAAAAAGGGTGTATTTTAAATATTCCTTTTGTTTTATTTATTAAATAAAAAGAAAATTTTTTTATGCACAAAAAATTTTTGGGACAGGATATTCATCATTAAGCAATCTGCTTTTCCCCGTTCAATTCATCATATAATTCAGCAATAGTCGCCCGCCTTTCGGCATACGCATCGTGCTGGTGAATACTCTCCTCGTTTGTCTGCTTAATCGTAACTACCGAGTCACCGGCAAGGTACTCGAATTCTGCGAGTACTTTCTTTGCCATTTCCCGGACACAGTCTTCAACAAATCGTGGATTCTTATGCGCGGCAAGAACCACCGCACCTTCATCTCCCCGTTTGAGCAATTCATAGATACCGGCGCTCATTGATTCTTTCAGGATCCAGATGATCTTTTCAAGGTCCACGTCCTGGTCATCATCAGTTTCGATACAGAGAAATCCCCGACCCCGCTGGTTGTGGGTTGCCATAGGGACTTCTTTAAAAAAAGCCTCGATCAGGTTCAGGTCAACTCCAAGATTCTGGAGGACGTGATCTGCCCGCTCCTTCATAATGTTCTGGGCACAGGGGCAAGCAGTCATCCCGGTAACTTGCGCACCGATACTCTTGCGTACAATAGGATTCCGGAAGGTACGCCGTGCGATAGCACGTGCGTGCACCTTCACTACTTCATCACATGCTGTGTGACTGATCGGGGTTTCGCGCTTCATCATATACTCACTGCGCATGAAGACTTCGGTGCGGTCCGCGTATTCATGACGATCAAGGAGTTTTCGCGCAACAACACTACAGAGTTTTTCGATTTTGTTGACATCGCCATCAATTGCCTGCTGGAGAACTTCGTCTATCACTTCGAAGTTACGGGAAAGATTGGCACCTTTCAGGCTGCCGGGCAGGTCGACAAATACATCAAAGTTTGAGATAAATATGACCGGGCGTTTTCCTTGACGGTGTACTTCAACCAGTTTTTTTACGTTCTTCACGCCGACGCGGGTGAGGTTTATCCTGACGTCAGGAGATGTTGCCTGGATGTCAGGCAAGTCTCGTGCAAACGTCTGGTCGGGTCTCTCATCTGTGGACAGGTTTTTAATAAGTCATCGCATCCCGGTTATTGTTTTAGGTTTGCTTCTTTAGTTTTTTTATATAATATTTATGTGCTTTGTTGCAGATATCAAAGGGATCTACTATGTTAAAAAAATATTATGAAGCAGATGCAGATCTCTCTGTGCTGAAGGGGAAACGCATTGCTGTGATTGGCTATGGCTCGCAGGGACGAGGGCAGTCCCTCAACCTAAAAGACAGCGGGCTTGATGTGGTGATCGGTCTCCGGCATGGAACGAGCTGGGACACAGCAGCCAAAGATGGCATGAAAGTGTTGTCGGTGCCTGAAGCGGTAAAAAAGGCAGATATCATCCAGATCCTTCTTCCCGATGAACACCAGGCTGCGGTTTACAAGAGTGAAATCATGCCTTATCTCGCAGAGAAAAAATGCCTGATGTTCTCGCATGGGTTCAACATCCACTTCGGGCAGATTATCCCTCCTTCAACGGTAGATGTGATCATGGTCGCTCCGAAAGGTCCGGGTTTCATGGTCCGGCGTCAGTACGAGGAAGGAAATGGAGTACCTGCACTTATCGCCGTCCAACAGGATTACTCCGGTAAAGCCCACCAGATTGCGCTTGCCTATGCAAAGGGGATTGGTGCGACCCGAGCGGTTGTGCTGGAAACCTCGTTCCGCGAGGAGACCGAGACAGATCTTTTCGGAGAACAGGCCGTGCTGTGTGGGGGATGCACATCACTTGTTAAAGCGGGTTTTGAGACGCTGGTCGATGCGGGTTATGAGCCGGAGATGGCATATCTCGAAGTTCTTCATGAGCTAAAACTTATTGTCGATCTGATCTACGAGGGGGGCCTCACGAATATGCGTAAGTATATCAGCAATACGGCGCAGTATGGGGATCTTACGCGTGGTCCCCGGGTTATAGGTCCGGAAGCGTACGAGGCCATGCAGGAGATTCTTGAAGAAATACAGTCCGGAAAGTTTGCGCGTGAATGGATGCTCGAAAACACGGTGAATCGACCTGTTTTCAATGCGCTGACCAAAGCAGATGAAGAACATCTCATTGAAGAGGTGGGTAAAGAAGTCCGGAGTATGATGCCACAGTTCAGGAAAGTCGAAAAGCAGAAACCTGAGATAAGGGTCGCAAAAAAACCGGTAAAACCTGCAGCCAAGAGAAAATAATCCTTTTTCTAATATTTCTTTTATCAGTATTTCCCTTAGACTCATAGAATTCCGTTTCCGGAATGGGAAACTTGCATTCAGACTATCTCAAAGCTTCGGATAAAATAACCTCGGCGGAAATCCTTTTTCATGAACTGATTTCCAAAAAGCCAACGAAGAAAGGCTTGTTCTTCCATAGTCGTTCCACTCTTGGAGCGAGAGTGAATGTATTACC
>PMDE01000107.1:3576-4613 GCA_003154335.1 Methanoregula sp.
GGCCAGTCATACAAATTAGTGAAATTCATGGCCCGTTCAGGATGCGGCATAAATCCAAGTACTTTTCCATCCTCGGATGTGATGCCGGCAATATCCTCAATTGAACCATTCGGATTAAAGGGATATTCTCTGTTCGCGGGACTCAGGTTGTCCCGGCAATACTGGAACGTTATCATCTTATTTGTTTTAAGACGTGCCAGAGTTTCTGATGAGCAGAAAAAATTTCCTTCACCGTGAGCCACCGGGCAAAACATCCGTTCGATCCCCCTTGTCCAGAGATTTTCGGTTGCGGGCTTTAAAGTAACAAAACGACATTCCAGAACACCTTTACGGTTCGGCATAAGTGCAATATCTCGTTCATATCTTTTATTGAAAGCTGGCACCAGACCAAGGTTTGCGAGTATCTGGAACCCGTTACATATACCCAAAATAAGATTATCATTATCTAAAAATTTCTCCAGGTCATGCCACAGGTTGTTTCGCACCCTGTTTGCATAAGCGTTACCAGCGCCGGTGTCGTCGCCATAAGAAAAACCGCCGGGAAAAACAAGTAACCGGTAATCTGATAACTTTTTTCGTCCCGATATCAGGTCATTAATGTGGACGATATCCGAGTCCATCCCTGCCCCTATGATTGCTTCCCGCGTTTCCATCTCCGAATTGATACCGTAGCCACTCATAATGATGGCTTTCTCATCCGTTTTTAAAGGATTTGAAAGAGAGCTCCTCTCCTCTTTGCATTGATGGTGTTTCTCAAAATCGCCAGTCTTCAGCATTTATTAGTACCCCCGGAAAGGCGATTTGTAAAAGGTTTCAAGTTCCTCAACCGGGAGATCAATGACGACTTTGTTTCCTGTGATTCGCAAATTTCTGCCACAAACAGTACCCAATAGCGTTGCATCACTGCCCATTGCCTCTTCAAATACCTTCCTGTTATCCGGAGAAACCGTTACCAAAAACCGTCCGAGGGATTCGGAGAAAAGAAAATAATCCGGGCGAAATGTGAAAGGAATGGTAATTTCCATGCCAATATTCCC
>PMDE01000117.1 GCA_003154335.1 Methanoregula sp.
TGTTCGAAGACCTTTTCTTTTTCTTCCTGAGGTATACCATCACCATCATCATCGCACATAATCACGGGTCTGTCCCCCTTTTCATCAACCGAGAACCGGATGGTAGTGATCTTTCCACCGTATCGCACCGCATTATCCATGAGATTGTAAAACACTTTGACAATCAGAGGGTCGGCGAAAACTTCCGCCCCGGCAGGGATATCATTTTCAAGGACAATGGTTCCACGCGAGGTCTCCTCCGCCGCTGTTGTTACAAGGTTCCGGATATCCTGCCAGATGGGTTCTACTGTGCCGATGCTTTCATAGGTTTTTGCAAACTGGATCATGGTGGAGATCCGAATGGCAGCGGACCTGACTGTTTTCAGATACGGATTAAGCAGGGGACTATTCTGCTCAATCTCCAGTATATCCAGGTATCCCAGAATCGCAGTCAGCTGGTTGTTGATGTCATGCCGGGTGATTCGGGACAGCAGGTTAAGTTTCCTGATTGCTGTATCGAGTGATCGTGAGAATCGCAGGATCTCCTGTTCGTGAAATTCCATCTCCTTCTCGAGTATCTTTTGTTCGGTAATATCTACCATGGTAGTCAGAAGGCAGGGAATTTCACCGATAATGATCTGGTCTATGGAGAACAAGCCATGCTGGATGGAACCATCTTTTGTCCGTACCGGAACTTCCAGGTTTCTCACCTTACTACTCTCTTCAAGCATGCGAAGGGCAAGTGCCCGATCCTCCGGATTCATGAAAAGATCCAAGTCACTGATGGATTTTCCGATAATTTCATCCCGGGAAAATCCCAGCGTTTTCAAAAATGTTTGATTGACATCCAAGAATTTTCCCCCGGATGAGAGCCCCATCAGTGCGGCACTGGAATGAAACGCTGCGGAAAATCTCTCTTCTGAGATTTTGAGCTCAGTAAATGCGGCTGCCAGATCTTCTTCAACCTGTTTGCGCTCCGTGAGGTCTGTAATTATTCCGATAACCCCGTCAATCTCCCCATCCCCCTTACTATGGGGACTATAAATACAGGAAATCCATCCTGATTTCCGGGTAGACGGGTTATGGAAGCTCATGTCAGGTATCCTGACGGTTTCCCCCATAAGTGCCCGTTGCATCATGACATCCATCTTCCCATCCAGCAGGTGAGGAAACAGTTCAAGGGCATTCTTCCCCAGTACTTCTGACGCAGAGATGCCGGTCAGGTATTCCATGAACGGGTTCCATATGAGATAATTGAGATCCCGGTCACGAACAATAATACCCTCTTTCGCGCTGTCGATAATCTCCCGGGTAAATTGTTCGCTCTCTATGAGTGCCGTTTCGGATTGTCTGCGGCTCAGAAACCCGGCTACCTGTCGTATGAAAAAAGTGATCAGCTCACGGTTTTCAAGGTCAGATCCTTTGGGGAGGATGAATGTTGCAGCGCCGTTGAGTTTTCCATTCCAGCTGATGCCCGCACTGTAAACCTTACCAAAGGATAGCATCGCTTCAATTTTTTTACAGGCCTCGTACGGGAGCATCCCGAAGGTAAGATCAATTAATCCGCCGGATATCTCATTGCATTCTCCGGTGAGCATTTCAGGCAGTACCCGGTCAGGGACGGAAAATGAAAGTCCTTTAAATGGCTTGCTGATAATTTTCTCTACGTCAGATTGTAGAGGTCCTAACCCTTCGAATGCCTGAATAGTTATTATCTTTGTATCCTGATTAAATGAATTTACAAAAATAATTGTATCTTCCGGCGCAATTTGGCTGAGGATTCCTGCTATAAACGCGTAAATATCTTCTTCCGGAGAAAAATTATTTAATTTCTCGATAGTACCGGATAATAATTCGAACGATTTCTTATAGTCTTGTATTTTTTTATTGCCGTCTGGAACAGCGTAATAGACTTTTGATCTCCCATGAACTCTTTTCTCTATCTCGTCTTTTGCAGTAAGTATGTCAAGCAGTTTGGCAACGGAATTCCTGTTAATTTTTAATTTTTCAGCGATTTCCCGGATATTCAATCCTCTCTGTTCTTTTTTCAGAAGATCAGTTATTTTTTGAATATCATCCATTCTATCATCTCTCACGATATATCCCTGATCGAACAAGTCTAATTATTGAAATAATATTTTTATATAGATCTTAATGGAAGTATATTGCTATTGTCTATTTTTTTATATTTATTAAGTTTTTTTCGTTTTCAATGCATGCGATAAACGAGGCATTATCGCATTGCGATTGATTTAAAACGGACAAATTTTTATCTTAATATATGAGATATTTTTCAATTTTTATAATAGAGGATAATTGGATTATTAATCAAGATGATGAGCGTGAACCAGTATGACAGGTGCCAGGATTTTTTTTGTAGAAGATGATGAAATTGTTGCAAAAGTAATAGACTGGAGATTGAATAAACTCGGGTACCATGTATGTGGATCGACAAAAAAGGCTAGCGATGCAATTGATTTGATCGAGAAAAAAACGCCGGATCTTGTCCTGCTCGATATTGATCTCAATGATTCAATGGATGGTATTGACATCGGGAAAGTCCTGTCATCAAAAACAAATATCCCTTTCATCTACCTTACATCACATACCGAAGACATTATTTTGAAGCGGGCAAAAGACACCAGGCCCCGTGGATATATCGAAAAGCCTTTTACCGATACTGATCTTCGGATTGCAATTGAACTGGGGTTAACCTGAAAAATTCTCCGATTTTTGAAATTCGGTACCCCGCAATCAAAAATTCTCCCGGGATATTAAATTCAGATCTTTTCCCTATTCTCTCCTATCAGACGGGAACTTAGAGTCCCGGCTGAAAACATCGACAACCCAAAGCATTTCAATGCTATTCCTGGTGCGACGAAGATCAATCACCCGAGATAGAGCGATCGTTTTATTGTCGAAATATTCACGTCTCTCGTCAATCACGAAACAATCTTGTAGTACTCCCCTTAGATTCATTTTTTATGGGTCTGTGCATGCAGAAATCCGGAATTTTCATGGTCCTCATGAGACAATCCCCCAGATATTTTTTGGAAATTCTCCATGTTTCACATAAAGATCGAAAAAATTGACTTGTTCTTAGGAATTGACATTTCACCGGCATGAACTCACAACAGCTTTTTATCAATCGCCATTTTTTTGATATTTTTGATAAGATTGGAACTGTTCTCCATCCGGTGCCATTCTTCGTTGCTCATCCCCATAAAAAAGCCGCACGACGAACATTTAATCCAGGCTTCATAATGGTCAGGGAATTCTGCACGGAGGGTTGATTTTCCGCACCTGGGGCAGGTAAGTGTCTCTTCCCTGATCGAAGAAGTGACCTCGCTCTCCCGGTCGTGGGGTTCGATCTTTCCTTCCCCGGGGTCAGGTTTGGGGTCTGCTTTTTTTGCATCATCTGATTCATGGTGAGGTGCCACGCTGCCATCTCCCCGGGCTATCCTGGCCCGGACTTTTTCTTTATCAGTCATTGTTGTTTTTCAACTCCTTTTACCTGTATAGGATCTTTTTTAGACAATGTTTTGACAGGTATTACGGTATTCACACCTGCATAAGATATCCTCCATTGAACGGGGAAGTATATCCCTCTAACCCGGTGTTGCAAAATTTGCATCATCCGGGGCATGGCTGTATCTCAACGGATAGAGAAAGAACTTTGGCGAAGCAAAAAGAGCCAGCCCTCCTCTCGCAGGCTATATCGGGAGTTCTTCCGGCCGCTGAGGCACGAAATCGACTGGTGCTGGCCGGACTAGTCCCGTCAGTGCAGCTTCAGGTTGCTCCCGGTTACCTGGACCAGAACGCCCGTGTCGTGAAGTTTAAGGCCATGACCTGCGTACCGGATACGTGCCCATGACCGAACCCCCGCCCGACCCGTCACTTATGGCGACCCTTCTTGCCCTGCAGTGCGGCGAGATCACCGAACATCATATCTATACAAAAATCGCCAATGTCCAGAAAAACGCCCACAACCTGGAGGTGCTGGCCCGGATTGCAGAGGATGAGCTCGGGCATTATGGCATATGGAAACGGTATACGCACCAGGATGTGGCACCGAGGACTTCCCGTATCTGGTTCTATTACCTGATCGCACGGGTGTTCGGCATTACGTTTGCGATCAAACTCATGGAAGGCGTGGAACGACGTGCCCAGTCATTTGATACATCCCTCGTGGATTCCATTCCCGAAATACAGACTATCCTGGCAAATGAAATATCCCACGAGCGTGAACTCATTGCCCTTATCGANNGAATTCGTCGGAATGCTTGCAGGTCTCACCTTTGCCCTCCAGAACTCCCAGATCATCGCGGTGGCGGGGCTCATCACCGGGGTGGCTGCATCCCTCTCCATGGGGTCCTCAGAGTATCTCTCGCAGAAATCCGAGCGCTCTGTTACCGATCCAAAGAAATCTGCATTATACACCAGCCTGGCCTACATAGTGACCGTCGCACTGCTCATCCTGCCATTCCTTGTTCTCGCCAGCCCGTATTATGCCCTTGCCTTCACCCTGCTGGTTGCCGTACTGGTCATATTCCTGTTCACGTTTTACCTGTCCGTGGCCAACGATCTCCCCTTCCGGAGACGCTTTGGTGAGATGATGGCTATCAGTTTCGGTATAGCCGCGATATCATTTGCTATCGGCATGGTCATCCGCACGGTGCTGAACGTGAACATCTGAACGGAGTGTGTTTTTTAGATCCTGTATACCCGGCTCCTTTTTTTAAATCCGCTGTTACGGGCCCGAAGGCTTTGCAGTCTTCCTCTCGATGAAGGAAGCATATTTCCGGTAAAACCAGCGTTTCACCAGTTCGACAATGATAATATATCCGAACACAAGTCCGGCAAGCACTGCAAAGAATAAGACCGGCGGCTGGACGAACCCAAAGAGGCTGCCAATTACCGTGAAGGGAAGGACCAGGGCGATCGCGACGATCAGGAGTGTGCTTGCAACCAAAAGCCTGCTTGGCCTGCTCCGGTAGAA
>PMDE01000007.1 GCA_003154335.1 Methanoregula sp.
TTTTTAAAGATTTATTCTGGTCATTTTTATTATCCAATATTTCCGTCGGGATTTTTAAAAAAGTTATTGCTTGAAATGACACAATACCCTTCTTTAATTCATGGCGTTTCTACAGGGTAATTTTTTTAAGGATCAACCCGTTTTTAAAAATGGTAATCCCTCCACCACTCTGGGATACAACGATGCCGACTGCGTTGGTGACCTGGGTCATTGCAGCGACCGAATTGTGACGGGTCCCCATCCCCTTCGGGAGTGATACGTTACTGGTATCGACCGTGATGTAACGGCTCTGGGCACGGACATATCCCTCTCCATCGATCACAAAAGCTCCATCGAGCTGGGCGAATTCCTTGATATTTTCCTTGATGTCCTGGTTGGTGATAATACGGGATTCGGGTTTCTGCCCTTCAAAAGCGTTGAGCGATATCTGCCGGGATTTTGCCATGACATTTTCAGCATCGCCGATAAGGAAGGTTGTGCCAACGGATTTACCCTCTCTTCCTTCGATCGAAATTTCCGTAGAGATATGGAATACCGCGTCAAAGACTTCTTCTTTCACATCAGTGTCTGCAACCACGATATCCTTCCAGGTATCAGTACTTATCCGGACCTCTCCTGTTCGTTTTCGATCGGTAATATCGTTCCCGATACAAAGGATTTCTATAATATGGCCCTTTTCATCGCGGATTGCTTTATTTATCCACGCTATCCAGACCATGTCGCCATTGCGACGTATATTCTCACTGACATTGACCGCGTATCCTTCAGCATTAAACCCGAGATCATTTGCCATCATGGATAAGTCATGACCGGTGTGTGTTTTTGTAGGAACGATGGTGCCGATAACATTCTTTCCAATTACCTCGTCACTGGTATAATCAAAAAACTGCAGTGCAAAATGGTTAAAAAAAGTGATGTTCCCCATGGTATCCATCCTTATGATAATGCTCTGGGTATTCTGGATGACTTCACGGTATTTTGCCTCGCTCTCTTTGAGGGCATCGGAAATTTTTCTTTTTTCCGATATGTCGGTTACGACAAAAGTACCCCCCTTACCAATATCCCGGGGATCAACCACCTGGACCTGCAGCTGGCAGGTAATGCAGGATGCATCCTGTTTCACCAGCCTGCATTCTGTCCGGCTAAAACCCGGGGAATTGGCGGCGAGCTGGAGTTCCCTGCAAACCCTGTCATAATCTTCAGAACTCTTAAATATGCTCTGCATCTCTTTTCCCACTAAAAAAGAATCGTCATGGCCCAGCAGTGCTGCGAACTGGTGGTTGACCCATCCTATAAGGTGGTTATGCACCTGGAATATCCCCAGCGGCGTGGCGGAAAGAATGGCAGTAAGCTGATCATTCTGTGCCTTAATTTCCCGTTCAGCTTTTCTGCGGAGCATTGTCTGTTTGATCAGGGTGACCATTTCCAGCAGGTGCGGACGGATATCCCCGCTCCCGGGGAGCCGGATCTCAGTACCTATACTGACCTCCTGTACTGCAATCTTGTTATTACCTCTCCTGCACAGCAGGATAACCGGTGTTGTATTTCCCTGCGATTTGAGATATTTTAAAAATTCTATTCCTGTCATGTCTGAAACAAATTCGATACCATTTACCTCGGGTATCTGTTCATAGCTGACGATAACATCATAAGTGCGGCTTTTGACTTTTTCGGTTGCCTGCTTTATTGAATGTGCATTGTCGATTCTGATATCTCCCGCTTTTTCCAAAAATGAACGGATACTGGAAAAAAGGTCGGTATTGTCATCGACAAACAAAACAGAAATCATATATCTCCCGGGGGAAATCGCGATTTATTCACTCATATGAGGTGGATAGTTTTGCGATAAATAGTTGTCCGAGGCCGGGTAACCCGGAAAATTTTTCCCCGGTGAATAAAAGGAATAAATCCATATTGACAGGTAAAGGGTTCACACGGGTTCCGAAGACAGCCCGTCATCCGGTTCATCTTCAGGTTGTTGGGGCTCTTCGTTAATCCCGAACATCCACCACCCAAGGATGAGAATAATGGGAACACCGACAGGAATGGCAAATCCGCCGAAGAACCGTAACAACGCTGATAAGCCAAAGGAGATACCGCCTGTGATCGTAAACAACGATGCTCTCTTGAGAATTGATGATCTGTTATCGAGATTTGCCCTGATGATTACCAGGAACCCGATAATGATAAGAATGCTTCCGGTTGTCCAGAACAATGTGGCAAGGACGGTATACAGCCCGGTTGTCTGCCCCATAAAAATATAATTGATATCCTTATAACCTAAAATAAGGCTGTTTCCATACGATGACTGCTGATAACGGAAGAGTGCCCATTGTAAATCGACAATAATCCATTCTCCCCACATGTAGATATTCAGCGGGATCAGAAAAAGGAGCCCCTGGAGGATGAGCGAAATCCGGTATTTGTTCATAATCAACAGTTATATGAGAAAGACCGGATATTGAGCATATCGAATTAAAAACAAAAAGTTCTTGCGACAATAAAGGAAATTTCTCTCAAACACTCCTGGTTGTTCTCAAATTTTACGGCCGGGAGCTTTTGCCCGCCTGTTTTTCTATCCATTTTTCTTTTTGCATTGAGGGATAATACAAAGCGGGGCTCTCTGAAATTGAATTGAATATCTGAATAATACCCATTCAGGGCGCAGGAATTTCCCCCGGTCGTTTTTTAGAATTTATTAAAATATATTAAAGTGAGACATTTTGTCTTTGAAATAGAATCAAAAGGGCAAAAATTATTCAGTATGCTGGACAATTGCCAGCTGATACATCCAGTCCATGAGCGGATGACATTCTTCGACAATACACTCAAGCTCACAACAGATACAGGGGATCAGTTCATCCCCGGCAAGCAGATCGGAAGGATTCACCGGCATCTTTTTTGCACGCAGGAGGAATGTCTTAATCCCCTCTTTCTTGAACTCGGTTCTCTCAATAACCCCGGCTTCTTCAAGTTTTTTGACAATCCGTGAACATTTACGGCTGTCAACCCCGAGTTCTTTCCAGAGTTCGCTCTGGAGGATACCCTCAGGTTTCGACTGGATAAGTTTCAGAGTTTCGTCAATAGGATCTGTCACTTTTGTCCACCTTTTGTTTACATAACCGGTGCTATTGTAAGAATATTATTACCCCTGATCACGACAGTACCAAGGCTGCGTCCCCGCTGGTTGTCAATAAATTCCGTCGTTTCTTCCATGTGGATGTTCAGGTACTCATCCACGGCCACCAGACGTCCCTGAAGTTTCCGGCCTTCGTCTTTGATTTCGACAGATATTTTTGCATCTACAAGCCCGAACACTTTTTTTATCGGCAAAACAATTCCGTTAACCATCTGCCCTAATTTGGGATGCAAGACAATTAAAGCTTGCCCATCATCACCATCCGGAAAAAATCACCATCGGGAAAATTCGCGGTTATTAAATAACCCGGGTACCCGTCATTTAGAAATTTCTCCGGAACATTGCAGAGTAAAAAAAAGGGTACAGTGTTATTTTAACCCCAATTTTTTAACGAAATCTTTCGATATTATCGCCCGGATCAATAATTTTGACGCTCCAGGGGCTTCGTCAATGCCTCCGCCCCCGCCGCTGTGGCGACCCCCACACAGCGATAGATCCGCCTACAGTTTTCACAACACGAAAAAGTTACCGGTAAAATCACTGTTACTTTTTTCATTTCAGTTTTGGTTACAAAAAATTTCGAAAATCTCGTCGTAGAAATTAAAAGATTTAGGGGCTGAATTAACACTTTACATAAAAAAAATTGCAGAAGATCAGAAAAGAACAACATGATCAGGGAGGGAGCGGTTCCCAGCGTTTCGAAAGTTCCTGTTCAACTCTCGAAAGAGTAGTCTGCTCCATCTCTTCTGCGATCCGG
>PMDE01000098.1 GCA_003154335.1 Methanoregula sp.
TGAAATTAATTCGATACGCTTTTAATTTGATAATTCTTTTTAATCCACTATGAATCTCAGAAAAGGAACCCTTATTCTGGCAGGGATCGTCATCCTTGCGGTCCTGGTAGCAGGATGCACATCGGGCAACCCCTCGACTGCAACTCCGACCACAACGACAGTAACACTGGCGGCAGGAGGACCTGTAAGCACCGCAGCCCCGGCGGTACAGATTACCCCGGAGTGCCCGGACAAGTACGGAAAAGGCGTCTGGGACTATGCATGGGATACGCGGTGGCTGGGCTATGCAGGCAACCATGATATCAGGGATATCGCAAATGGGAAAGCGGGCGAACCGGACTCATGGAACGGCATCAACGCACCTCAGGTGACGGATGTAACGATGAACCAGGTCTGCCGTAATGTAACCGGGACGATCGCGTTCTCAAAAGATCCGGTGTGCACCGGAACATTCACCGCCACTATTGAAAAGAACCAACTCACCGGAGTATGGACAACAACCGGTTGTCAACCCGAGGATGCCGGATCTGACGGAATATTCTCCGTGATTATGGCAGACGACAACATGACCTGGACCGGAAAACTGATCAGTAACAATGACCCATACAAAAACCACGACGAATTTCCCCCTGACTGGGCGGGCAGGCGGATATAATCCCTCGTAGCGTTAGGGTAAAACCGGGCTTACGTATCCTGGAAATAAAACGATTCACTTTTTCATAAATTTCCGCATTTTTAATGGTGATGTACAGAATTTGACCTGTATCCTTCGATTGGTTGACAGCAGGCAGGAAAAAACTCTTACCCGCGTGAGCAAAGACCCCCCCAATATCATCAGGTTGTCGTAGTAAAACCAGTGCCGGATGAATGCACGTTGAACATTGACAACCATGCAACGAAAAAAGCCGCGAAAAAAATAGTTAAACTTACTATAAGCGGCCAAATATGAAGGTGACAACTGCAACGATAATGAAGATAATCACAAATATCTTCGCTATTTCCATCGTGAACCCGGCGATCCCTCGTGCACCAACTATGTAGAACACCAAAGCCAGGATAAGGAATACTACAGCGAGCCAGATTAAATCCATGTTTTTCACCTCGTACGATTATTTCTTTTTAAATTTTGATTCGGTCTCGTGCGCCGCAATTTTAGCATCAGCAACGGCTTTATGGGCCCCGATTTTTATATCGTCTGATGTTTTGTTTGCTTTCGCATCGGCAACGGCCCCGTGTTTCGCGATTCTGGCATCAGAAACAACCTTGTGGGCGTCCATTTTGATATCATCCGATGCTTTGTGTGCTTTGTTCCCTGCATCCTTGAGAGTGTTATGAACTGCGACACTTGCATCGTCGTATGCTGCATGCGCATTCACGCGTGCGTCATCGATAGCTTTGCTTGCCTTTACTTTCAGATCATCTTTCATGGTTGTTTTCAACTCCTTTCCCCGGCATGATTTTTTGTGAAATTATCATGATATATAATATTTTTACTATCCATACCAGAGTAAATCATCATAGATCTGGTGAATATATACATCATACGTCCTGTTTCAAAATCTGTTACAAAATCTGCAAGATACTACCTCATTTCGCTCATCCGGTCGATAAGGGGAAATATTTGTGCGGTACTGGCAGTACACTGACAGATGAAGCCCATCAGCATCCCCTTCTGCTCCTGACAGGTATGCCCGGCCATGATTAATCGGGGGAGCCGGATTTGTATGGGAGGTACATCTTCCGCCGGTAGTCAAATAATAAAAAGGTCCTTTTGGCGATAATGAAAAATATTTAAAAAAAAGGAGTTTGCCAGATCCCGGCGGGCCTTTCCATTACGATGATTTGGATAACAGAAATACGACTCCTATTCCTATAGCGATCAGTCCTGCTAAAATAACTACTACTTTCAACAAAAAAACAGAGATAACAATGAGTACTGCGCCTGCAACCAATACAAGTCCAAGAATAATCGCACCCAATCCAAGCCAGAGGTTCATAAATCAATCATCTCCTGAATGATGAAAGAATACCACTCTTGTGCTATTTACAGGTTGTTATCAATCGCTGGTTACCTGAGGTGTTCGCTCCCGGGGGACTCCGAAAAGGTATTCTGAGGGATTGACAATACCTAGATATCGGACTGGAATACCCTCAAAACATAAGGGAGGTCCTGAAACTAAAAGAAAAATCCTGATTACTTCAATCCCGCATTATTTCAGTGCCAGAAGTCTGAAAGTGATACAGGGAAAAAGGGAATGTATCAATATTTGGAAAAGTAGTGAGACCCCCGGGGAATGGACCTCTGAAGCCGGGGGGTTCCACTCTGGCAAGGAAATTCAGGGCTCTTACTTCTTTTTTTTAAAAAGTCTGATTCTCAATATCAGAATTTTGCATTGATGTCAAATTCTTTTTTTTATCCCGAAAAAAATAATCCTTATGCCAGCGGCTGACATTCAATGTTCAACCGCTTTTTACGAAAATTTTCGTTCCATAATTTATTTTTTGACGATACGATTCTTTTATCGAATTACCCGGTTCAAATCCTCATGTATCACGTCGGCATCGCTGGTTATCAGATCTGCGAAAAACAATTAAATGCAGTTTTAAAAAATAGGATTCCCTCTGTCTTTGATCTCAGTTCTATTCAGTATCGTTGAGGAACCTGGGTTGGTTGCGTGGGTTGGGTTGGCTGGGATGTGCCTGTATCTCCTGTGGGCTGAACCGTAGTAGTTGACATACAACCAGTAGTTCCGAGTATCAGTACAAGACAAACGAATAATATCAGTGTTTTCATAATCCTTCCTGCGTAATGCAGTATAATAAAATCTCTCCTAAAAATCAAATTTTGAAACGACATATATTCCATCAGGAGGGGAGTATTTTTTAAGAACAAGACCATCATCTCCTTTTGCACCGTCGGCACTCGGAATCTGATTTTTTCTCTGATGCGATGGAACTACCTCTTTTGACAAAACTTGATCCTGTTCTGGTTCGGTACCTCCCGTGAATGCAGATTTTGCGGTTTATTTTTTTAGGGTAAAGTGTTATTTTAACCCCAATTTTTTAATGAAATCTTTCGATAATATCTCTAGGATCAATCATTTTGACGCTCCATGGGGCTTCGGCAATGCCTCCGACCCCGCTGCTGTGGCGACCCCCACACAGCGATAGATCCGCATACAGTTTTCACAACACGAAAAAGTTACCGGTAAAATCACTATTACTTTTTTCATTTCAGTTTTGGCTACAAAAAATTTTCGAAAATATCATCGTAGAAATTAAAAGATTTAGGGGCTATATTAACACTTTACCCTTTTTTATTTCCTCACCGGGTGCCGTTTTAATCGAATTTGCATCAAGGTATCGGAACCTCGATATGTTCGATTCATAGTCCTGTTGGTTGTACTCGCTGGACGTATTGACTGAACACTCAATCACGCTTGCAAATCCCCGTTCATTGGCACTGCTCTTTCTCGCTACATAGGCTACCGAAATGTCATCAGTGATTTTTGATTCAAACCGGTCAAGGGTTATCCCGTTGATCCTGACTGTGGTTTCCATCGCCTTTGGTGTCCAGGTATCCCGGAAATATGTCCGCATGGTCTGGTCATAGTCACGGGAACTAGCATAAGTGAGAATGAAAAATTCATGGGTATTGACAAAACCCTGATTGTTGTAGAGAGACGTCAGGTAAACTATCCCTGAGTATCCTTCCGGAATAGGCATCTTTTCGGTTATCACATCCCAGGACGCCGGGACCTGGATGGTAAACCCTGAATCGTAATCCTTAAGGATCTTCAAAGGAGCAGCAAATGAAATGTTCCGCCGGGAAACTACCGAAAAAGGAGGGGTGACTGCCGGAGAAGTAGCCGTAACAGCAGGAAATGTCGTCGCAGCCGTCGGTATCTGTTGGCCTGGAACAGGACGGGGAATTGATCCGTACACCCGGAAGAACATGCTGCTGCCAGGTCGATGACACAACACCGGAGAGGAAAAAGATTCACACGGGGATTTTATGAAATGAGGGTATTATTTCTTTGGTTATTATTTTTAAAATATCTGGCAGGTAACAGAACCAGGAAATCCTGATGAGAGGATACTCATTTGGGCAGGAGAACGAAATTTGCCGGGTCGCAGGAAATATTCTTAAAAACTGGCAGTTTGTGGACAGGGACTTTCGAAAATCACCGATAATATTTAGATATCAAAAAATGAGTTCTCAGTATGAAACAACTCATCCTTCCGGGCATTTTCCTGCTCTTTTCTGTTTTTATTTTCAGCGCTGGCTGTACTCAGCCGCCGGTCCAGGACCCGACAGTCTCGGTGAGTGATATCGAATTATCTGAAGTCACCTTACAGACAATGACCATAAATGCTACAGTTGTTATCTTCAATCCCAATCCCGTCGGGGCGAAACTCAATAAAGTGGCCTTTGATGTCTATTCCACGGATGATGTCCAGGCTTACCTGGGTCACGGTGAACAGACTAGCATTGATGTGATAAGTAGCGGAAATACAACGGTAACCATTCCCGTTACCCTCGGAAATATTCAGGCGATCAAAGCTGTGACAACGCTGGTCGGGAAAGGATCTATAACACTCAAGGTTAATGGTTCTGCGTTTATTGATATCCGGGTGACCTCGTTCGAAAAGCAGTTTGAGCAAAGCAGGCAGTTCCGGGCAGGGGATTTCAAATCCCTGGTCCCGGTGTCTGCCATTCCCGGGACTTCATTGAACATCACGGACAAGTTGCGACAACTCGGGGGATTGCTGGACACAGGAGCGGGATACTAATTCTGTACGGGCCGGCTCCCGGAAACGATATTCCGGCTCTGACCTGGTTTATCCATTATGCCGAGGAAAAGATTCCCTTCCTTCCGGTTTATCCCAGGAAACCGTGCAGGTTATGGTTTATTTTTCAATCCCCGGGCAAAGGCCCGTGCTCCTGCCAGGTCTTCTCCATCAGGTTTTCCCTTGTTAATTCCCCCGAAAAGCTTCAGGGGACCCCAGGTATCCCATCCCTTGCAGGAGAATTCATCCACTATGGAGAATCCCCGGTTCACCAGCGTTTCCTTCAGGGCAGCATGGTGTTTTTTCTTCCCATCGCCACTGGTAGAGAAGATAAAAGCCCGGTTTTTCGTCATTGCCGGCAGCGTCTCTGCAAACTGGAGGAGCGTCTTGTGGTGTTTCCCGAAATAGATCCCGGACCCGAACCCGACCAGGTCATATGCCGCTACCATGCCTGGTTGCGCCTTCACGGTCGGGACAATGTCTGCTTCCAGCTCTTCTGTCATTACCTTTGCAATATTCTCAGTATTCTGGTGATGAACCGAGGTATAGACAATCAATGTTTTCATGTGAGGTATCCATCCTAGTAGTAGAGTAGGTGCTGGTTTTTATATTTCTGGTATGCCTGCCATTCACCATTCATATCAGACAGGCGGAACGGTATGCACAGTCTGGCAGGAGTTCTTGTCCCCACCCGTATCCTCGGGAGTACCGGCGAGAGAGTATCAGCTATAGGTCTTGGAGGATTTCATCTTGGAAACCCCGGTCTTGCGGAACCGGAGAGTATCCGTATTATCCGTACTGCCATTAAAAACGGGATCACATTCCTTGACAACTGTTGGGATTACAATGACGGGTTAAGCGAGATCCGCATGGGCAGGGCACTCCGTGGCGGGTACCGCGATGGCGTCTTCCTGATGACCAAGATCGATGGCCGGGACCGTAAATCAGCTGCGGGCCAGATTAACGAATCATTGAGGAGACTGCAGACCGACTGGATCGATCTCCTCCAGTTCCATGAAATTATACATGATACTGATCCGGAACGGATCTTTGCCGAAGGTGGCGCACTGGAAGCAGTACTCGAAGCAACAGACGAAGGAAAAATCCGCTATATCGGGTTCACCGGGCACAAGAGTCCCTCGATCCACCAAAAAATGCTTGCGATCGCTGCCCGTCATCACTTCCGGTTCGATACCGTCCAGATGCCCCTGAATGTGATGGATGCCCATTTTGAGAGCTTTGAGCTCCATGTCCTGCCTGCCCTCATCAGGGACGGGATCGGTGTGGTCGGGATGAAGCCTATGGGAGACCGGGTTATTCTTGACAGCGGAGCGGTGACACCGGTCGAATGCCTGCACTATGCACTCAACCTCCCCACCAGTGTTGTAGTTACGGGCTGCGATTCAATGCAGGTGCTGGTGGAGCAGGCCCTCACGGCAGCCCGGACGTTTCTCCCGATGACCGCTGATCAGACCACAGCGCTGCTTGCACGGACAGCCCGGTTTGCTGCCCAGGGAACCTATGAGCAATACAAGACGACCCGTAAGCACGACGGAACAACACAGAA
>PMDE01000069.1:0-16955 GCA_003154335.1 Methanoregula sp.
AAGCCGAGGATATTGCCCGGGAATACGGGATCGGAAAAATTGCCCGGCTTGCAAGCAACGAGAACCCGGAGCCGTTGTCACCGTCAGCACAAAAATCCGCAGAAGATGCGATTTTACGGGTGAACCGGTACCCTGACGAGCGTGTCGGTGTCCTGACCAAGGCACTCAGGGACTGTTATGGTGATTTCCACTTTGTAACCGGTGTCGGGATGGACGGAGTCATCGAGACTACGTTCCGGACGCTGGTAGACCCCGGGGAGTCCGTGGTCATCTCTACTCCCACCTTTTCATTTTATTCCCTTGCGGCGATGGGTCAGGGCGCAGAAGTGATCACGGTCCCCCGCGAGACTGATTTCTCGGTCGATCCCAAAAAACTGATCAGTGCCGCCGAGGGCTCAAAGATCACGGTGGTCTGCTCGCCTAACAATCCTACCGGAAACGCAATTTCTCCCGATCAGGTCAAAGAACTGCTGGAAGGGATCGAAGGCGTTCTTTTTCTTGATAATGCGTATGTCGAGTTTTCGGATTATGACTATCTGCCCCTGATGAAAAAACATGAAAATCTTATCCTCGGCAGGACGTTTTCCAAGGTACACTCCCTTGCCGGCCTCCGCATCGGTTATGCTTTTGTACCACGATGGCTTGTCCCCTGGTACCAGCGCGCAGGGACACCGTTTACGGTCAATTCTGTATCGGCAGCAGCAGCAGCGGTAGCACTTCTTGATCAGGACCATGCACAACGATACATTGCCCAGGTAAAACGGTGGCGTGAGCGATATGACGCAGAAATAAAATACCCGGTCCTCCCCTCGGATGCCAACTTTGTCATGGTCGATGTTGCTCCCTACAGGAGTGATGAGATGGTAGAAGACCTTGCACGCCAGGGGGTTGTTGTCCGTTCATGCCGGAGCTTTGCCGGACTCCCCGATCACTACATCCGGGTCAGCATCGGTGAGGACTGGGAGAACGAACGGTTCATCCAGGTGATCAACACCTTATGATGTACGGTATCACCGGAACGCCGGGGACAGGAAAATCAGTGGTGGGAACGGAACTTTCCCGGCGCGGGTACACAGTCATCCACCTCACCGACACGGTAAAACCGTATGTGATCGGCGATGACGAAGCAAGGGATACACGACTTATCGATGTCGACCGATGGGCGGCAGAATTTGTGCCGGTGGACGGTTTTGTCGAAGGACATTTTGCGCACCTGCTTCCCTGTGACCGGATTATTGTCCTCCGCTGCCGCCCGGATGTGCTGAAAAGTCGTCTTGGATCGCGGGAATACAAAGAAGGGAAGATCCGGGAAAATGTCGAGGCTGAAGCCCTGGATTCCTGTCTTATAGAGACCGCAGAAAATTTCAGGCCTGATCAGATTTTTGAGCTGGATACTACCAGCAGGGATACGGTTTCCTGTGCCGATATGATCGAACAATTCATACAAGGGAAAATTCCCCCGGGATTCGGCACACTCGACTGGTCTGGATTTCTTGAGGTGTATTAAATGACCCTCGACCAATACCGGAACCATGCAAAAGTGTATTTCGATCCTCTGGTTCTCATCGCGATCAGGCTCGGGCTGAATGCAAATTTTTTTACCCTGGCCGCTCTCCTGGCATCGGCGGCAGCAGGTGTCTTTTTCTACCTCAGGCTGGAGCTCTGGGGAATCGCTGCAGTTGCCCTGAATGCTTTTTGTGACGGCATGGATGGGGCTGTTGCCCGGGAAATGAAGACCCAGAGCCGGCGCGGGGATTTTCTGGACCACGCGGTGGACCGGTATGCGGATATTTTCATCATTACCGGCATCTTTGCCGGTGGCATGGTACCCTGGCAGATAGGAGTGTTTGCCCTTACAGGGGTCCTGATGGCCTCCTATCTTGGTACCCAGGCCCAAGCGGTAGGCGTCGGGCGATATTATGGCGGACTTCTGGGGAGAGCGGACCGGCTCGTACTTATCCTGGTTTTCGGCATTATCGATATCCTTGTTCCTCTCATCTTCTGCGGACTTGGCTGGCTCGGCTGGCTGATGGTATTGTTCGGCATCTTCGGGCATGTTACTGCAGTCCAGCGGTTCATGTACGTCTGGGCGAAGGTGGAGTGAGGTTTTTTAAAAAAACCGCCAATGTAAGTAATGACGAGCGCTAAGCCTGGTAATAATTTCTGTTTCATGGGGAACACATAATTTTTTATCTGCTCCTCAATCATATCCGTGTCCCTGAACTGGCAGAACTGCAGGCATAGTTTATCTGAGCATTTACTCCTTACAGGAGTTTTTTTCGCCCGCACAGCTTTCATAAACCATGCAGTATTCCATCGAAGTAACCAGAACGGTTTTCCTCTCGTCGGTTTGAAAAATAGATACTACTTCCCTTTTAACGTCGATCTGCTGCAGGGATAGCTACAGACTGTCTCTGTCTTCCAGACAATCTTCCAGGATCTCGAATCAGCGTGAAAAACAGAGTCCGGAGAATAATCCGTAATATGTGCCAGTGGTTGTCACCTATCACAAGATCATCCGATCTGCCACGATCCGTCGGTCCGGTCCCAGGACTATCATATGGGTTGCACAGGAAATGCAGGGATCATAGCCCCTGATAATAAACTCGGCAAGCTGCCACGGTGAGCCCGCAAGAGCCTTCCCCGCCGTAGGCATATTCCACGTCGTGGGCACAGCCATCGCATAGGACAGCACCCGCCGGTTTTTAACGTTTGCAATATGGACGAGAGTTCCCCGGGGAGCTTCGTTCGTTGCCCACCCAATCGTCCCGTCACCCCGGGGAATTGTGTCTGCAAGGACCGGTCCGGCAGGATCTAGATGGTCGATAGTGTTGAGCAGTTCGTGCAGCGCCTGGGTACATTCCATCTGTCTTGCCACCAGCTGACCGATTGTCCCTCGTTCGCCAAAATTCCGGAACCTCGTAAGACGGGCCGCCGCCCCTACCTCGACCGGCTGACCGTCGTACAAGGGTACTGACGGACATGCTTCCATCCGTGGATCTACAATAGTCCCGACCGGCGAGGTACCCCCTCCGGGATATGCCGGATCTTCGAATGTGACCTCATCTCTGCCTCCGTACCAGCCCCAGGGTGATACTTCAGAATACCGGGCGAGGTCCCATGAGGGGTGATCCTCAAGCGAAGAGGTCCCATAGAGCGGATCGGTGGCGAGGTACCCCTGACTGTGATAACCGAGCGTCGGCGGGACCGGCACTTCCTTTCCTCCGATCTCGACTCTTTCACGCTTCTGGAAATTCCGGATGAGTGAGATCATGCATTCCACGTGTTCGTAGGTGAGTGGAATGGCTTCTTTTGTGAGATCAAACATCTTTATCTTCGCCCGGCTGGACACGTTACGGTCCATACCCCCGACACGCGGATTGCTTGGATGGATTGCTTCACCCCCGGCTATCTGAACTATCTCCTGTCCAATTTGTCGCAGCCGCTGGATCCGGTTCGCGATCTTCCTGACCTGCGGCTCCTCCGAAAATGGGTTGATTCGCGTGTCCGTACCCGGGAGGTAGAAATCCGGAAGGACCATGAGACTATGGAGGACCTGGACCGAGAGGCGCGAAGCACAATGTATGATCATGCGGAGGTTACGTGCGTCTTGTGGTATTTCGCAGCCTACGGATGCTTCAATTGCCCCCACTCCGGCCAGAAGGTGGGCAACGGGGCAGATCCCACATACCCGGGATACAATCTTGGGAACCTGGTCCATACCTTTGCCAATTGAGAGTTTTTCAAACCCCCTGAGGGAAGATGTGCCTACCCAGTCTCCCCGCTCAACGATTCCGTTTTCGTCTATCTTCAATACAAGTTTCGAGTGTCCCTCGTGACGTATAGTGGGATAGATTGCTACAATTCGTGCCATGGCAGTTACGGGAATGTGTTCTTCCTGTGGTATAAGCATATTGGACATAAAAGGATTTGAGAGGTTTTTGAAAGCAGGATATTTGTAGTTGTCTACAGGATCACTGAATGAAGGTGAGGGAAGCATGTACAAAATGCTGATTCAGGAGTTGTTAACAAGATGAAAAGACTTAGGGGAGTGGGACTGAGTCTTTTGCAAGTGATTTCACCAGTTTAAAGTGCGATAATAAGATTCAGATATATCCGGAATAGTTCTTCCCGATAGAGAACGGGTGAAAGAATCGTAGATATCTATAAGAAAAAATCAATATGATTAAAATTTGGAAAATTTTTTTGTTTTAAAAAAAGAGGAAGAATCATGGGTAATTAAACTTTTTCCCGGGTTATCGTTACTAGTATTGAAACGGTAAATGCAGAAGGAATATCTTTTTTTAAATACTTTTTTTGGGTATGGAGAGATGGCTTCTTTGACTAATTTTTTTAACCCTGTGGGGTGTAAAATCGTTTTCCATCGGTTTAATAATTGTCACAACCGTTATTTTCCTGTATGAATAAAAGTTTGATCGTATTTCCTGTCCTCTGCATTGTGGTTATACTTCTGGCCGGGTGCACGGCATCGACTCCCCCGCCCTTAAACGAAACCCTTTCCACAACTCTTCCGAGTTCAGCTGCAACAACCGTACCGGTCGATAACCAGACCTGCACCACCGATGATGACTGCGTCCCCGCACAGTGCTGTCACCCGACCAGTTGCATCAACCGGGCGTCGAAAGGGGTGTGTAACCTCCTGTGTACCCAGAACTGCCAGGGACCGCTGGACTGCGGTGCCGGAAGTTGCGGGTGCGTGAACGGGCGATGTTCTGTAGCACCGGCAGCCACATCCTTATCTGAGATACCCGGGCCCTCGTTACAGCTTTCCGCCTCCCCACAGCGGTTCTCACCTCTTATGTCATCGACAGTCGGAGTCGGGATTACGGTCAATGCCACAGGATTTGACCCGGCAAAATCCCTGGTTACCTGGAACGCGACATTCGGGAAGTTCCTGTCATGGGGCCCGGTTGACTTCACGGTAACAAACAGGGGAAACCCGGTCACTAACCACGGGGAGAAGCTCTACTGGTCGTTTTATGAAAAACCTCCGTCAACCCTTGATCCTGTCATCATTACCGTAACCGCAACAGATCCAGCTACAGGCAGGGTACTCGGTAACACTTCGGTAACGCTTGTATGGGATGGGGATTTTGCTGTCATGGTAAAGAATCCCGTTTAAAGAATTTTTCAATAATTTTTTTAAATTATACTTGAATTCTCAGACAAACTGGCTGTGGAAAATAATGCGAAAACTCCAAAGCTTCCAGGGGCCTTTGCAACGCTTATGTCCACCTGCTGGACCATCCCCCGGGTGCGACAGACAGAGACAGTTTTGTGAAATATTTTGCATAGAAGTCAGGAAGGAGAAGGCGTACCGGGATGCTCCCCTGGCTGCCTTCAGCTCCGGGGAAGAAGGTGTTACCTCCGATATGGATGGAAAAAAAATATTAAAACAGGATTTTTCTGTAACCCCCGGACTAACACTATTTTCATTAAAAAAGTCTGGTGTTGCGGTATCTGGCAATGAATTTGTAACCTTTTTCTAAATTCTTACCCGAATGCTTCAGGATAGGGAAAATTGTGACATCATTCATGTACGGTGACGATACCGTGTATATATTCCAGTGCACCCACCGCATCCTCCCGTTTCTGGTCGCAGGCATTGGCAGAAACCCATTCCCGGAAACGCTCCCGTGTGACTCCATCCACGGTTTCCCCGGCTGCAGTCACTACCGCCCCATATGTGCGCTTTGGATAGAACAGGGACCGGGCCGAGGCAAGAAGGGCATCATGCACTGCTGCATCAATAATCCCTTCTTCCTGCGCACGTTTCAGAGTAAATCTGATATTGATGAGCGGCTCCGAGAGTGCCAGACCTGATGTGGGATCGAATACCAGCGCCACTTCATCGTCAGACTCCAGTTCACCGCTCTTATACATGCGGTAGATCTCTCCAATCCCCACCATCCCCAGTGTATCCATCTCTGCTGCACGGAGAGCTCCCATACTCGAAGAACCCACCACCCGGACACCTTTTTTTACCGCTGTCAGGATCTCGCGGTGGGCAACAGCACTTTCCTGGTGAAAGACACCATCGATCAGTCCAATGATGGTTGCCCCCTCCTCCGCTGCGGCAAGCAGGTCACCCCGCTTAGCGGGTGCACGGTAATCGGCTGAAAGGATCTTCTCTGCTGTTTTTCGGTCAAGACTTGGGCCGAGAAAGACGATGATTTTGTGCATTATCCACCCGTTCTCCCCGGCGTTCCGGGTCCATCGCAAATACTTCGAGCCCGGGTACAATCACTCTTACCACCGGAATGCCGATCTCTTCGCGGGTCAGGTCAACGACGATAACCCGGTCAAGCCCCTTCTGGTTCAGCGCTTCGATGATAAAACGGATATCGGTGAGGAAGTCATCGCTATCACAGGACTTGATCCGGGTATAGTCCGCCTGACCGTTATCCCTGAACCAGTACGCATTTATCCGCTTTGCCCGCTCATAGCCCATCTTTTTCCTGAGCTCGGCAAGGGTTGTATCTTCCCGTGCGCCGTGAATCTGGGTGAGCCTGCTCTGTGCAACCTCAGTGAGTGCCCGCATTACAGCAATCCGTGCACTGGTATGGGTCCCTATCCCGATGGTAAGCAGCATGGGATCCTTAAGGAGGACATCGTCTGCGACCGCAGCCATGGTCGGTATCCCGATGTCACTTGTGATATCCCTCACACTGACTTCAACCTGTGCATCGGTAAATTTTTTCTGCATATCGAGGCACGTCTGGTCATCGATATTTACAACCGATGAACCGGTATCCCGCGAAGCCTCGACCAGCGACCAGGCATCCCGTTCGATTACCTCGGAGAGGGCGTGAAAGATGGCCTCTTCCATGGTATTGCCGGAGGCCAGCCCATTAGTGTTGGTACGGAAGATCTGGCGAAACTTCTGGGGAAGCGGGTGAAAGACCGCATGTGCAGGAACAATGACAGGCACATCGTTTGCGATATCAAACCCTTCAATCCAGGGAATAAGCCGGTCCACATCGGCATCCTTGGGAAGGATCAGGTCTTTTGGATCAAGGACCCGTCCGTGTGCAAGCATCTCCTGGTAGGGTGCGAGGTGAATCCTCCGGTCGTGCAATTCCGAGGAATATCGTTCGATGCCTTCCATGATTGCTGATATCCTTGATTCCTCCACGGTCGCCCCTTTGCCATTATACACCGTGATTGCACCTGCTTCTGCAGTCGGGCGGATACAGGAGAAGACCGGAATGCCTATCCGGTCAAGGTTGGTAATATCCGCAACTCTCGTAATCCCGGCGGCCGGTACTTTGGGTTCAATCCGGGCAAGAGTCTCTTCCAGCGGAGCAGCACGCTGAGTTTCGAGGTTGTAGGTCTTTTTGCAGGATTTCAACTGCATGTGAGTCACCGTATTTTTTTGACAGAATGGCGGAATCGTAAGGGATCCACGCCTCACATCGTTACTAAAAATATTCCGTGCCGGGGTTTATACACTTTGATTGGTGTGCCCTTTGCTGCCGGGGTTGTCCTTCTTTGAAGGGCTCTTACCCGCTCACGAGCATCAACCCGCCAATCAGGATCAGTACCCCNNGCGAACGGGATAGTGGTAACTGCGAGGATCGCAAAGCTCACGAGATCCACATAACCGATCGAATACAACGGCAGGCCCGGGACACTGAACCCGCTGGTGACGTAGGCTGCAACGGCACCAGTTGATGAGAATATGAGACAGGCTGACGAAGTGCCGACTGCGGAATGCATAGGGTAACCAAGGAGGATCACGAGAACCGGCACGAGCAGGACTCCTCCTCCGATGCCGCCAAGACCCGATACGATCCCGATGAAAAAACCGATGATGAGGTAGATCCCGGTTGATCCGTGGGGTTCGCAGACCGTGCAGTTATGGAGGTGCCAGATCATCCGTACTGCTGTCAGGATTATCAGAAGAGCAAAGAATGTGCGGAGAACGATGCCCGGCAGGTTAGTGGCAAGAGTCCCCCCGGCAAGGCCGCCCAGGATGGCAGCACTACCGATCGGTACAACTGCGTTCCAGTTCACTGCCCCGCGGCGGTGGTGTGCCAGACTCCCGCTAATCATCGTAGGGATCATCACGGCAAGGGAAGTTGCGAAGGCGAGCCTGGTCGCGAGCGTGCTGTCCATCCCCCCGGCGGTGTACAGCCAGAACTGGACCGGCGTCATCAGGAATCCTCCCCCNNGGATATCTGTGGCAGAGATATTATATTCCCGGTATCAATATGCTGACGGTGAGTATCCCCGGGGAACGATAGTGCCCTCATCAATTACGATATACCCGGCCATCAGGCCCTGCGGGTAATAGCTGAAGGCAGCAATGCCATAGGCTGCAATCCTGTTATCTCCCGGATTATTCCGGATATCCGTCCCTCTCTGACTCATCGGGGGAACGCTCAGTCTTAGGAATAAAGAATCAGGTTTTTTTAACGTTATTTTACTTTTTGGTCTTCGATTACCGGGTTACCAAAACTGAGAATGGGATTACTGTCAGTTAAAAACATATCAACTTGTTTTATCTCTCTCTGACCGGCTTTCACGAGAAGTTCTGTCTTTGCCTGTGTTGCATCACCGAGTTTAACATGGGACCTGCCATCGATATACGTATACCCGATACTAAGGTCAACGGAAATCGTATGGTCCGTGGTTTTTGGATTGACAAACTCAACGTACACGGAGACGACATTACCATTCCGGCAATAATCAAGAATCTGCGCAGTCGGTTGTGCGGTAGGGTTGGGAAATTTCACATCCTTTAATAACCGGTCGCTGAAATCGACGGTTNNGTGTGGTTCCCCTCAGAAACTTTCAGGTAAAGGGGCAGGACAGGAGTCACTGTGCCAACCGTCTCGTTATCAAGAACAACAGACAGGTTCGCCGGATATAAAATTCCGCTGATGGAGACTCTCAGGGACCCATTCACCTGTGGAGGATTACCGGCAGGTGCGGTTATCGTTGTATTTAAAAATGGATCCGATGTATTGGATAGCGTTGAAAAACCCGCTGAGGCTGTTGCATTCACAATCTTCGTTTTTGTCATGGTGATATAACCGGCGGCAAGGATAAAGGCGACAGCAATAAACAGGGCAAATAGCGAAAGCAGTTTCATAGGGGGGTCTATTACCCGGCGTATGATAGTTAGTAAATAATAGTATGTTGCAAGGCACTGGGGCATTGCAGATAGGTTTTATAACCCGAAGGGAGAAATCCCGAGGGGATAAATAACGCGAAGGGATCCAGATACGGTTATTTTGTTGAACCTTGTATACTTCCCAATCCTGCCCGCACGTTACCTCTTCCCATAAACGCATTTCAACATTCTTATTATCCCTTCTGCCCCAGATTTTACCAGCATGAAAGTTCCACTTACCGAACTTGACGACCGTCTGAAGCGTTTCCGGGCGAGGATGGACCGTGCCCGTCCCGGCTGGGAGCTTGCAGCCATTGTCGGCAAAATCCCTCTCTATTACTTCACGGGAACCATGCAGGACGGGCTCTTACTCCTCCCGCAGGATGGCGCTGCTGTCTTCTGGGTCCGGCAGAGCTTCGAGCGGGCGCAGGATGAATCGCTCTTCCCTGAGATCCGGAAAATGAAGAGCTACCGGGATGTGGCTGAGGGCATGGGCCGACTCCCGTCAACGGTCTATCTTGAAACAGATCTGATGCCGATTGCCCAGCTCCAGCGGATACAGAAATATCTGCCGTTTTCTGAGGTGAAAGCCGTTGATGAACAGGTTTCAGCGGTCAGGGCGGTAAAAAGCAGGTATGAGCTGGACCTCATGGAGCACGCCGGGAAGATCCACCGCCATGTGCTTGAAGACTGTATTCCCGGGATGCTTAACGAGGGAATTGATGAAGTCGGGTTCAGCTGTGATCTCTATTCCCTTATGGTGAAGGAAGGGCACCAGGGAATCATCCGGTTCGGGATGTTCAGCGAGATGGTGCTTGGCCAGATCGGGTTTGGCACGAGTTCGATATCCCCCACCTGTGTTAATACGCCCGGAGGTGTCTCGGGAATGCACCCGTCTGTCCCGCAGATGGGTTGCCGGGACAGGAAACTNNCCGATAAGACCATGACGTACATGTTCGGCAAACCGATCCCTGAATACGCGATACGGGAACATGATCGCTGTGTGCAGATCCAGGACCGGATTGCCGGGCTCCTCAGGCCTGGCGCCATCCCGTCGGAGATCTATACGACCATCATGGCGGATCTTGAACCGGGTTTCTTACCCAATTTCATGGGGTTCGGGAACCACAAGGTTAAATTCCTCGGCCATGGGATCGGGCTCTGGATAGACGAGTCCCCGGTCCTCGCTCTGGGGTTCGATGAGCCCCTGGAAGAGGGCATGGTCCTGGCTGTCGAACCCAAGAAGGGCATCCCTGATGTCGGGCTGGTTGGGATTGAAAACACCTTTGTCGTAACCCGCCAGGGCGGGCGGTCAATAACCGGCACCAGTAAGGGACTTGTTGAGGTGTATTGAAGGCGACTACAAAACGCTGCCGGCAGGGTATTCAATACCCTGAGATGGCAGGATTACTTCTGATCCCATGAAAAAAAGGAGAATGATACTCAGGAAAGTATCCTGTTTAATCCTATTTTTTTATTGCTTTCTTTACCTTAAAAATAACATCTGCCGTAAGAACAGGCATATTATGAGCAGATCCGGCGTGATCACCAAATTTTTTTATTATTTCGCTTTCCGTTGTTCCGGTCGTTTCGAATGAACAATCCATTCCAAGATCCCGGCATGTAAATAAGACCATATTCACTCCTTATCCTCTCTGTAGGTTATCCTCGTCGTTAAATTAAATCTGATACTTTTATCAGTATCATTTACCGGTCAGGGCCTCCTGACAGATGGTAACCGCACCCTGATTATTTCCTGCCGTACAGTTATTCCAGGTACTACACTGGGGTGCAATGTATGATTCCCTCTTTTGCATTTTTCTAATTTAAAAATTCAGGAGATTCCTTTGATTAGGTCATTGAACCGGACGTTTAACCGGATAACCAGAATTCCCCCCCCAAAAAAATTACCGTTATTTCAGAACCCGAGGTTCTCCTGCCGAATAAGCAGGGCATTGACAAAAAGATGTGAAAAGGATACAATCCGATAGAACCACGGAAAATGCAGTAATATTCTTTTCCCGGTCTAAAGGACAGGCTCAATAAAAAACGATCCGGAACCGGTTTTTATGAGTATCGTGTCTCTCTACGATCTTTTGATCCCGCCCGGTTTTACCTCAAACAATACCCAAAAAATGGCATTTGACATGCGTCATGAACCAACAATTCTCCTGTTCCGTGATTGAACATATTCATCAAAGTCCATACCATGGAACTGAATTTTTCTTCACGTACCCGTCAGATTCCAGGACCCGTATACGGCAGAACCGGAAGAACACCCTTTACAGAGATGTAAAGAAATGGGGAGTCCCAAAAAATGGAAGGGCGGGTGTTTTGGACCGTCACTTCACTTTTAAATTTTCGACAACCGGATTCCCAAAACTCATGATCGAGCCCCCGCTGCCCAAAGCAATATCCACTTGTTTTGTTTCTCTCTGCCCGGCTTTTACAAACATTGATGACTTGGTCGTTGCTGAATCCCCGAGTTTGACATGGGACCTGCCATCAATGAACGTATACCCGACGCTGAGGTCCAGGGAAATGGTATGGTCAACGGACTCGGGATTGATAAACTCCAGGGTCACGGAAACAGCATCACCGTTCCGGTAATATTCAATGATGTGTGCAGTCGGGCTTAAGAATTCCACGTCTTGTTGTAACTTTTCGCTGAAATCAACGGTCATATACTTTCCGAACCGGGTCGTGACATTCTCCTGTTCACACACCATACTCATGCAGACCTTAACGGTATGATTCCCTTCAGAAACCATCAGGTCCAGGGGGTTGGAGCGGTTAACAGTACCGGCAGCTACGTCGTCAAGTATGACTGACAGGCTTGCCGGTGTTGAAATTCCGCTGATGGACACTCTCAGGGGACCTTTTGACCCGGGATCACTATTGTCCGGTGCTTTTAAAGTCTTGTTTAAACCAGGATCCGTTGCCGGGGATGGCGGGGTGGCATTTATGGGTTTTGTTACGGCAACACAACCGGCTGCGAGGATAAATCCGACAGCCATTAGCAGGACACATGGCACAAGTTGTTTCATAGAAGGTTCTGGTGCACAACCGTATGATTTTTTTTAATAATAGTATGTTGCATGGCACTGAAGCATTGCAGCCCGGTTTTATGACAGATGGAAGTAATCCGGAGTAAGGACAATATTTACTGACATAATAAATTTGTTTTTCTGCCCCGCTCTGTACCAAATCCAAAAATTAATCTCTTTGAAAAGTATTCAGGTCAAGATATGAGAATCCCCCTGTTCCTTGTTGTATCCGTGATTTTTTTTATTCTGGTCTCCGGGTGTGTTACCCAACCTTCACCTCATGACAGTCAGGTTACGACTATTGCCACAAACCCTCCTGTTGTCTCCGGAGTTACTACACCTGAACCGACCTCAACAATCACAGCCATGCCAACGCCGACCACAACACCTATACCGACCCTCCCGGTTAACCAGACCCTGCTCACGCCCTGCCCGAATGGTGACGAGAAAAATGGGACTTGTCCGCTGGTCATTATCAGGTAACCGGGTAGTACAGAAATCCGGATGTATCCGTACCCGGGAATTACCCGAACTGTTATCTATTCTCATTGCACCAGAAAAGATTGATTGGGCAGGGGTATCTCGATGACCCGGATCCAGGCTGATGGATTTCGTTTCCTGTAACAGGCGGGGTTTTCGCTCTGGTGACACGGGTATGTTTCATCATTTGCACAGGAAACCAGGGTTTTGATTGTCGGATTTTCCCCATGGTGAGGCAAAAGAATCGAAGACCGGTTACTCAAGAGACTGACCCGGGAGGAGAGAGAAATTATCATGACCGGGAAACAGGGGGTATCCGCTCATAGGATGAAATAACTTTTCTGCCTCACAATGGCAGGCAATGGTGGGTTACTTGGAGTGGTTCCATGGGAAGCAGAGGGTTTGGATGTGAAGGTGAGAGAGTATACACCTCTCTATTAATACAGGCCGGAGTTTTCTACCCCTTGGCAGTAAGGAAGATACTGACACTGACTCTCACCCTTCTGAAAAATTCCAAACTTTAAATTCATTCATACAGCTTCAGCAGGGTACTAAAATGTTCCTTTTTTGCGCGCCGCGTGAGAAAATGCCCTGGTCTCAAAGCCTTTTCCTCTCCCAATAAGCCCCGAATTTTTAACGAAGTATCAGGCTTCTTTTTTCATTCTGAACTATCAGGAACAATATTTCTCTATTCAGAAGTATTGCGGACAGTCCTGTTTTTGATAAACTTTCCTCCCCCTTATGTCCCAACCGGGTCAAGAAAAAAATACCGGATGTTCCGGATTGGTGATGTAATTCTATGACAAAATTCCTTTATATTGCACCAGGAATAATCCTGGTTGCTTTGGTCCTGACGGTACAGATCGCAGGGGCAACAGGGCAGGATGCATTGAATGCCGATCTTAATGTTTCAAATGCGCTGAGTTCGACCGGACCTTATCAAATCGATAACGTAGTAACGTGGGCAATTTCACTTCGGAATGACGGTCCTGCAAATGCAACCAACATTACCCTTCAGGAAGATATTTCGCAGCTTCCGGGACTGAAAAATATTACCGCCGTGACAGATCTTGGCCTGTACAATATTACTACGAATACCTGGAGTATTGGCGAACTGAAAAATGNNATCAGCTGACCCCAAAAAGTATGAACCACTGACAGTCAACCTCGTGTTCAGGCCTACGACCCTGAATCTCAACAGCAAAGGGGTATTCGGTGTGTATGTCACCCTGGCCGGAGATATGACCTCTGCACATGAAAGGAGCAAAAACTCCCGTATCGATTATGCCAACAGCTCACTTACTTGCAGTGGCGCTGACTTGGTAAAGGCAACAACCTCCGGCAGGGAGGGAAGGACCCTTATTGCAAAGTTCCACCGGGCTGATCTCGAGAATGTTACAACCGGTAGCGGCGTATTGATTAATTGTTCGGGAACCCTTTCCGTGAACGGAACAATGATCCCGGTTGAAGGCAGCGATATTATCAGGGTAATCGGGGAAAAGAAAGGCGTGGATGCATACCTGTCACGACTCATGAGATTCCTCGGCCTTGAGAAAGATGATGTGAAGGTCATCGAAGGCCCGGATGGAAATATTACCGTAACGTTATCGCTGAATCCTGACAATATTAAAAATTTCGGACAGGCAAAAAAGATACCTGCCCTGAAAGATGATGTATCTGACCGGGCGGCGGGGAACGAAACTGCTGGTTCGTATCAAAACTGCAGCGGAAAAGAAAATTTCTTAAAAAATACCGCTGATGATAAAAAATTCACGGCGAAAAACGCCGATAATAACCCTGGCAAGGGCGACAAGGGTTCAGATAAGCATGAGGTTGAATCCTCAGGGAAGTCGGACGGAAAAAAGAATACGTGATTGCTATACTTTAACTTTTTTTTTAAAATTTTCGCCTTGGCTTTGCTGTATGTCCTGGTCAATTGCAATCACAGACGAAACAAAGTGGATCAGATTTAAAGGCCTTGTTCCTCTCTTCTTCCTCACTGCAAAATCCCGAAGAGGAGGACTTACGGACTTAAAAATCCATGAGCTATCTGGTGCTATGGCCGGATCCCGTGGAGGTTGTTCATAAGTATCCGTCCCTGAATTTCAGCGTCCTGGCTCTGTATCATGTCGTAATCCCGTTAAAATCCGGATTACGAGGATCTCAGGAAGGTATTTTCTGCGCGCCAGGGAACTACCCAAGGCTTCTGGACACCGGATTGCGGGAATTTTCCCGGCACATAATCTTTTGTTTCTTTGCTTTATTTTTCATTCTGGACTATCCTGAACAGTTGACAGGATATCGGAAAACGATCAGACGTTTTAGTTTTTTGCAGAACGATAGCCACCCTTATTGTCAAAAAACCGATACCAGTACTCTAACGGAATAAGATGGAAAAGGTGAACATATGAAAAAAAGATACGTCATTCCTGCGGGACTCATTATTATTGTGCTGCTTTTCAGTGTGGCTTCGGTCTCCGCACTGGAGGACACTTCTCCTGATGCATCGGGAAATGTGAGCGTTCCCGATGATATTGCGCCTTACCAGGGTCCCATAGGTGCGGATAGTCCCTTGTTCGGACTGAAACTCGCCATGGAAAACCTGGACGAGACGTTTACCTTCAATGATACCCAGCGGGTGGAAAAACAGGTTGACCATGCCCAGACCCGGATCGCCGAAATACGGCAGGAGCTGGAGCTCAACAGGACTGTATATGCAGAACGGGCACTTGAAGAGTACGGCCAGAAAATGAACCTGACCGAAGGGTCTTTGGCACGTTTTGGACAAAACGCATCCGGACTCCTGCATGCACAGGAAATGATCACCTGGCACCAGTCAGTCCTTGCCCGCCTGTTCCCCCGGTTCCCGAACAGTTCCGGTCTTGCCCGTGCTTACAATGACAGCCAGGTACTTGAGCAGAAATTCGGGGAGAAGACCCGGATGCGGTTCGACCGGTACGCGGGAAAGAATAACCGAACCGTTCTTAAAGCAGTGAATCTGGAAATCAGGGACAAGAACCACGCAGGTGCCGATACCCCTGCTCCCACCGGGACGATGGCACAAGGCAGAAACGAGACCAGCTACCGGTCAAATGACAGAACGGATATAGTCCAGGTCAACGGTACGGTTACCAATTCCCATCAGGGTGGAAATGACACTCCTTCTGAAACTTCCCCATCACGGGATGACAAGGGGTCTTCCAAAGACCAGGGAAAGAAAGGGCGTAACTAACCCGTAATGCGATCCGGCGAAGATAATCCCTCTCTCTGTTTCCTGACGTATTTCCGATTGCCGGATTCGGATACGGGAAAACTGCTCAATATTTTTTAACTCAATAAAGCAGAATAATCTACAGGTTGCAGACCATGGATTATGTGAACCGGTCCCTCATTATCTCCTTTTGCCTTCTGTTCCTGATCTGGACACCGGTTGTTGATGCACAGTCCCCCATCCCTCCGGATTCTTCCATTACCTACACGATCACGGTGCAGGAAGATGGCTCTGCTCTCTGGCATGTCGAGTACCGCACGCTCCTTCTTTCGGTTGAAGACAGTGCACTGTTTGAAGCCTATACCGGTAATATATCATCCGTTTACCTCCCCCAGTTCGAGGACCTGATGCGGCGTTCTGCAGCTCAGGCGGCAGCGGCTACATCGAGGACCATGGAAGTTACTGAATTTGCCGGTAACGGAATTGTCCAGACCTCTCCTTCGGGACGATACGGGGTCGTGTTCTATTCATTCCGCTGGAAAGGATTTGCAAAACCCGGAACCAGTCTTGCCATGGGCGACGCACTGGCCGGCGGGTTATACCTGGCAAAAGACAATACGCTCATCATCCGGTATCCTTCCGGCTATTCTGTCAGCAGCGCTGAACCGGCACCCGACCAGGTAAGGGACGGGCTTATATGGTATGGCCAGCGTTCATTCGGGCCGGGCGAGCCACGGCTGGTCTTTGAAAAATCCGGATTTCCCTTACTGCCAGTACTTGCAGGAATGAGCTTTTTTGTTGTCGCGATCGCGGGATTGATTATGGTGATAGCAAAAAGACGCCGTAATAAACCCGATCAGCCGGATGAAGTACCGGTCGGGTTGACTGAAGCTGACCTGGTCAGCCTCGAAGAACGGATTATTCAGCTCCTGAAAGCGAGCGGCGGGGAACAGTACCAGTCAGAAATCGTCAGGAACCTGGGTCTTCCCAAATCAACGGTAAGCGTGACACTCAACGACCTTCACCAGCGGGGTCTTATCCAGAAGGTTAAAAAAGGGCGGGAAAATCTCATACGGCT
>PMDE01000069.1:16967-17533 GCA_003154335.1 Methanoregula sp.
AAATACCTTTCTTGCGAAAAAATTACGGTTTGGAGGGCACTTTGTATCCCACAAAAATATCCTGTATTAGCGGGATGGACCGTGCGTATTCTCCCCTGTCCCCCAGTGCGAGAAATGTTTTGGTAGTGTGCGCTTCGCATTAGTAACCATTTTCCCTACGGGGTAACGCAAAACCTGGCCGGCGTTTTTTGCACAGGATTCTTGCGATGGGACTAAAATAACTATTTCCGGAAATCCCTGAAGCGGATTACTCATTCTCCCCGGCATACCTTGTTTTCTTTAAAATGTTTCCGGGGTTTTCAATGCTTTTTTTCGGGGTACAGGCTGGAACCTGCAGGTTTGATCCATACACCCGCTCTGGTTTGTGAATATATAAAGCGGTCATGAAAAACCAATGGATACATGAAATTATTTGCCAAATCCAAAACGATCGGTCTGCTCATCGGGCTTGTCATCCTGACGGTGATATTGCCTGGTGTTGCAGCCGCATCTGCGGCATCCTCGCCGGACGCCCAATATATATCCGATACAATACCTGCAGCCATGACTGCCGGCCAGAGTTATAC
>PMDE01000072.1:0-12296 GCA_003154335.1 Methanoregula sp.
GCAGGAATCTGGAACTTCCATGCCATGTTCATCGCTATCTCAGACCAGTACAGGGACTCCTGGACATCCCCGGGTGCAACAATCAACCGGGGATATTCCCCCTGTCCGGCATGGAGGATGAAATGAAGATCAGATTGCGCGGTGTAGGTGGGCAGGCCGGTTGAAGGCCCGGTCCGCTGGGAGACCACCAGTACTACGGGTAATTCTGCCATACCGGCAAGGGATAGACCTTCGGTCATAAGGCAGAATCCGCCTCCTGACGTCCCGACTGCTGATCGTTTCCCCGAGTAGGCAAACCCGAGTGCCATCAGCATTACTGCGATCTCGTTCTCGGGATGAACGACCATAATACCGAACTTGTCATGATATTCCGCGAGGAAATGGAGCAGACTTGACGAAGGGGTCATGGGATACGAGATATAGGCATCAAGTCCCCCTTTCACCAGCCCCAGGCCTATCGCTTCATTTCCCGTAAGAAGAGCCCGGGGAGGTTGTGCCGTTTTACCGACTGTACGTACTGTTTCTGCCAGGCCATATGCTCTCCTTGCCACGATCAGGTTAAGATCGATGCCTTTTGGGATATGGGCCCTGAATACTGCCTCCACGCTGTCCCAGGGAATACCTGCTGTTTTTGCAAAGCCCCCGATAACAGCAGAATTCCCCATGATCGCGGGAGCATGTTCAGCGGCCAGAATTGCAGTTACCGGAATGCCCTGGCCGGTGGATTTCACCTGATCTGCATTGAAAATGATCACGGTGTCAGGAGTATACCGTTCCTTGTGTTGTTCCAGCGTCTCCTNNTGAACCCCGTATAATCGCAAAATTATGTCCGCCCCGGATCAGGGAAGGGTAGTCAAAATACAGGTATATGGAATAACCAAGATGGTTAAGAAGCTGGGCAACCAGTGAACCTGCACTGTTAATCCCGTCACCTGCTTTCCCCCCGATCAATACAGATATGTCGTTCATACAGGCTTTCCGTATGTTCTGATATTTCCGGACGGGTAAATAGGTTGGCATACTGGTAAGAGACATGCTTGCCCTGACCCCATTTTACTAAACACCGAAACCCGGTGAAGGGTGCGCTTTACATCGCAGGGATTTATCAAAACCATGGGAGTGCCAATGCAGCAATCGCGATTTTTGAACAAATGTTCCGTCATTGCCTGATCTCTTTTATCTGCATTATATATACACGGGGGTCGTAATTTTTTCGTATATTCATGCCGTCAGGAAAACAAAAGGAACTGATCATCATTTCACGCGGCATTTTGAAACAAGAACAATGAACATCGGGAGTAAGAGGGAATCGTGGATAATGAAAGTTTAAGTCTGGAAAAGAAAACATTCAGTATTTATTCAGCTACTGGCATGGATATGGACCTGGATGGCCTGATCAGGGCGATCCGGCATCGCAACCTCGGCGTCCGGTGGCGTGCTGCACTTGCACTGGGGGATCTTGGTGAACCGGCAGTAAAACCGCTGGTCCGTGCTCTCAAGGAACATGATCAGGATGTGCGCTGGCTTGCTGCACTTGCACTGGGCAAAATAGGCAGGGATGCAATACCCCATCTCATCAGGGCAATGCATGAAAAGGATTACGATGTCCGCTGGCATGCCACCCGAATTCTTGGTGAGATCGGGGAGCCGGCGATCCCCCGGCTCGTTTCGCTGCTCAGCGAGGGGGACAGTGACGTTCAGTGGCATAGCGCCCTTGCCCTTTCGATGATCGGGAAACCGGCTGTTGATTCGCTCATCAGGGCCCTCAAAGACAACCACTGGTGGGTGAGGACAAGGGCTGCCTGGGCCCTGGGAGAGATCAAGGATTCACGGGCTGTTGAACCTCTTATCCAGTCGGTAAACGACCAGGACTGGTATGTCCGGTGGAGTGCAGCTGACGCACTGGGCAAAATTGGTGACGTGAGGGCGGTAAAGTGCCTGGGAACCGCACTGAAAGAACCGGATTCGTATGTCCAGGTACCTGCCTTGTGGGCGCTCGGACAACTGGGGAGCAGCATCTCGGTTGACTCGCTTATTGAATCGCTCAAAAACTCCGACTGGTATATACGCTGGGGTGCAGCTGATGCGCTCGGAAAAATTGGCGACCCAAAAGCGCTTGAATCCCTGGCAGTACTAAAGGATGATGAGGATACCTATGTGCGAAGAGCAGTAAAGGAGGCGATTGAAAAAATTCACGCCCATCATGCAGATCCCCCGGAATGAGTCAAAAAAACCAATAACACTTTCTCGCGGGTTATTTTTTCATCAGTTGCTCAAGAATGTTTTTCAGTTCATCAATTTTGTAGGGTTTGGCGAGTCTCTGGCTGAAACCATAGTCTGAAAAATTCTGGACAACGGGATCGTTGGAGTATCCGCTGGATATGATCGCTTTTACTAAAGGATCAAATTTCCTGAGCTGCTCGATCGTCTCTTTTCCGCCCATTCCACGGGGAACAGAGAGATCCAGGATGACGATATCAAAAGGGGCCTCGGAAGATTTCTCTTTTTTATAGAGCTCAATCGCAACCAGACCATCCTTTGCAAACGAAACGTCATAGCCAAGAAATTTCAGGACTTCGTGTGTCACGTCCTGGATGATCTGCTCGTCATCCATCAGGAGTACTTTTCCTTTAACGGGCATGAGAATACCGTAGATTACAGGATAGTTCGCAGTTCATCCACTAAATGGTATTTATATTTTTTGACCCTTATACAAAAGATCAGCTGCACCGGTCGGCACCCCGATCAACTATTTCTTCAACGCGCGTAACCGGGCTGCTTCAGCAGTATCTTCTACCCGGAGGAGATACGTCCCATGACAGGGTTTGGTATAGGGAAAAATGATAAAATCACCTTCGAGACCTATGGCAATCGGAGGGATACCGATAACGTAGACATCAAAGATCTTAAAGCCCGGCTGGACATCGATATATTCTTTATAATGCTGCTTTATGTAGTCCCTGCATTCCTTAAACGATCCATCCCTCAGGAGTATTTCGTAATTCATTGATTCTACGCAGCCCATGGTGACACCTCATCGATGGCTTTTTTCAGCGGCAGGGGGTTGTGTACTGCTTTTGCGGCGATCACCGTACAGGGAAAATCAATCTGTTTTACCAGATCTTCATAATGTTCCCCGTACACAAGAGCGAACAGTTTTGCCTTCGAGATAGTCCCCATCGTTGCGGCGTAGGTTATTCCCGCATCGTTGTGGATAAAAACAAAGCAGCGGTTAAAATCCCTCTTCTTATCCGTGATCATCCCCACAGCCCGATCAAGGTCCATGACCTCTCCAAGGTAGTGCCGTTCGGGGTCTGCGACAACAAGCAGCGTATTTGCCGATTTATTTCCGGCGACAACCGGGACGATGCCCGCTTTTTTCAGGCGGTTGATGAGGTACAATGCGATGCTTGTCTGTACTGGCACCTGGGGGCATCCGAGCACGAGGAGCGCTGATTCCGGAGAGGTTGGTGGTTCACCTGACAAATGTACCAGATCCTGCGTTTTGTATAGTTCCATTATTTCAGCCTCAGGCATTAACTTTGTGCATCATCAGCTTGGAAAGATCCGGGGGATTTTTCATTCCACCTGCCACTTTTGGCACGCGGGGGTGTGAAAGCGGTTCTCTTACGAGAAATACTTCAACGCTGCTCCCCGTTCATGAAGGTAATATTTCTGTTTCCGGTCGAAAACAGTGCAGGAATTACATAAGGGAATCCCCTGTTCTGGATCTTTATGGCCATCCCGGTGGTTATTTTCCTGCACAAAATTTGATCCGAACTTCTGAGGACCGGAATGGCAAATGCGTCCGGTTACCGCTTCAGGCGTGGAAAAATCCGGGAAGAGATAGCAAAGCAAGCATTGGTGCAATTACACCGTTCACCCGGTAATCAGGGAATGAAGTAATCTCTCCTGGATCACTCAGGAAGATCAATTTTCCGCTGCCTTGGCTTACACTCGGTTAACTCAAATACCGGCTTACTGGGGATCTCATGATATTTCCTGGTGCACCCATTCAAGATAGGGTAGGTGACCGTCAATAACCGGCAGCGCAATTATCTCCGGCACCTCATAGGGATGACGGGATTTTAGTGCTGCAATCACATCTCCGGTTTTTTCCGGTGCGGTCTTTGCGATCAGAAGGTGTTCGGGTTCTTTGCAGAATTCTCCCTTCCACCGGTAGTATGAACATACGGGAACGATGCTGACACAGGCAACAAGCCGTTCATCGATAAGCATCCGGGCAAGGGATTCGGAAACATCAGCAGGTGCGGTGGAGAGAATCACTATGATCTCCTTTTTTTCCATCATTCACTTCCCCGCTTCAGTCCTTTTTTAGTACCGGACGGCCGGGAAAATCCGGCGCTTTTCAGAATTTCGTTCAGATTCTCCATAAGGCTCATTCTTATTCCGGATTAATAAGCGTAGGTATTCCTGCCCGCTGCCCGGAGGAGCGAAGAAAGGGTGAGAAACGGTAATTACAATAAATCCGGGCACCTACAGCTACTAAGCTATGTACGCATTACGAATGAGCCATCTCCCGCCGTATCTTTTTGCCCGGATAGACGAGATGAAAGCAGAACAACAAAAAAAAGGCGTTGATATCATTGACCTTGGGGTCGGAGACCCCGATCTGCCTACTCCGGATCACATAGTAGCATCTCTCTGTGAGGCAGCAAAGAACCCGGAAAACCACCATTATCCTTCGTATGCCGGCATGCCAGCATTCAGGACTGCAGTAGCAGGCTGGTATAAAAACCGGTTCGGTGTTGATCTCAACGCAGGAAAAGAGGTTGTCGCGCTCATGGGTTCCAAGGACGGCATTGCCCACATAGCTGAGGCGTTCGTAAACCCCGGCGACTACGTTCTCGTACCAAGCCCGGGCTATCCGGTATACCGGACCGGCACCCTTTTTGCCGAGGGAATTGTGCACGAGATGCCCCTTACTAAAAAGAGTGCCTTTGTTCCGGTTCTTGACGATATTCCCGAAAAAGTCGTTGCATCAGCAAAGATGATGTTCATCAACTACCCGAATAATCCCACTGCTGCCATCGCCCCTGAGGGGTTTTACCGCGAGGTGGTGGATTTTGCAGAGGATCACAATATTGTTGTCGTTTCGGACAATGCCTACTCCGAGATCGCCTATGACAATTACCGTGCCCCGTCATTTCTTGAGGTGAAGGGAGCAAGGGAGGTCGGGATCGAGATGCACTCTCTTTCAAAGACCTATAACATGACCGGCTGGAGGATCGGAATGGCTGTCGGAAACGCAGACATTCTTGCCGGGCTCGGGCGGGTCAAGACGAACGTGGACTCCGGGGTGTTTAATGCCGTGCAGCAGGCTGCGATAACGGCGCTCAGCGGTTCACAGGATTGTGTCAGGACAGCGTGCGCTATTTACCAGGAGCGAAGGGATGTGCTCATTGCCGGGCTGAGGGATCTGGGCTTTGATGTCCCCTGCCCAAAGGCTACTTTTTACGTCTGGATGCCGGTGAAGGACTGCATGGCATTTTCCGCAAAACTGCTGAATGAAGCAGGTATCGTTGCAACACCGGGTATAGGGTTTGGCTCAGGCGGTGAAGGGTACGTGAGGTTTGCAATCACGCGACCGGTAGCCCGGATACGGGAGGCAATCGAACGCATGCGGAGGCTTGGCCTGTGAAACTCCCCCACCACCTGAGCATAAAAAACAGCCATCTCCATATCAATGGCATTGACTGCATTACCCTTGCGCAGACGTATGGAACGCCACTGTATGTGACCAGCGAAGACCGGATCGTCGAGCAGTTCCAGAGATATAAAAAAGCCCTGTCTGAGCGGTACCCCAGGGTGCAGGTGCTCTATGCGGCAAAAGCAAACGGGAACCTCGCGGTGATGCGGGCACTCGCCGGTCTGGGTGCAGGGGCTGATGTTTTCTCTTCCGGAGAACTCCATCTTGCACTCGATGCCGGAATGCCAGCGGAAAAACTGCTGTTCAATGGCAGTTCAAAAACACCTGCTGACCTTGCCCTTGCAGTATATAAAGACGTGAAAGTATCAGTCGATTCATTAGAAGAACTCCACCAGCTGGACGGGGCAGCGAAAGCGGCAGGAAAAATTACAAAAATCGCGTTCCGCGTCAACCCGGCACTTGAGGTACCGACACACCCGAAGATCGCTACCGGGCTCGCAACAAGCAAGTTCGGTATCCCCCACAAGGAGATCCCCGGTGCGTACCGGGAAGCCTTGTCATGTACCAATGTCCGCCCGGTCGGGATTCACTGCCATATCGGTTCGCAGATCCTTGACATTGAACCATTCATCCGGGCTGCAGAAGTGATGGTCGGGATTGCGGCAAAACTCACCGATATGGGGGTTCAGCTTGAATTCATCGATCTCGGGGGAGGGCTGGGAATTTCTTACCGTCATGATACCGATCCGGCTCCCACGCCGGAGGACTATGCAGCAGAAGTCGTTCCTGTATTCAGTGCTGGAGTCAAAGCCTGCGGGATCTCCCCGGAACTCTGGGTTGAACCGGGGCGTTCGCTTGTCGCCGACTCGACCGTTCTCCTGACGCGGGTTAACTCGATAAAATCGGCACATAAAAAATTTGTCAATGTCGATGCCGGGTTTAACCTGCTTATCCGTCCCGCAATGTATGACGCATACCATGAAGTCATTGTTGCAAATAAAGCCGATGCGCCGCTTACAACAGAATACACGGTAACCGGCCCTATATGCGAGACGGGAGATATCCTTGCTCCGGACCGTAAACTCCCGGACCTTGCTGCCGGGGATATCATTGCGGTGCTGGATACCGGGGCATACGGGTTTTCCATGTCCTCGCAGTATAATTGCCGCCCCCGCTGCCCCGAAGTTCTCGTACGCGAGGGTGAAGCAGCATTGATGCGCGAGGGTGAAAATACCGGGGACATTACTGCCCGCATGCAGCGCCCGCTCTGGCAACGGTAAGGAGATTTCCGGCTGTGCTGTTCCACTTTGCACTGGTTGACGACCTGATCTCAAAAGAGGAGTTCGAAAAGCGCGTAGAAGAAAAGATCGAAGAGTGCGGGGATCTTGTCGATGAGCCGACTGCGGCGATGCTTGTGCTCGGTGAACTGGGCCGCCAGCATGTAAAGATCAGGGGATTATCGGGAAAATCCAGCCTTTTTTCTTTTTTCGGGAAAGTTATCGACAAAACAGACCCAAAGGAATTCGACCGTAAAGATGGAGAAAAGGGCTGGGTCGCGACCCTGCTGGTCGGTGATGAAACCGGCACCACGCGGGTGGTGCTCTGGGATGAGAAAGCCGCAGCAGTTATGGATATTGAAAAGGGGGAGGTACTGGAAATCATCGGGCGTCACCCGGGGAAGAGCACCCAGGAGATATACGCACTTGCCCTGCGCAAGTCGGGTTGCGAGATCACCTGTTCCCTCCCCGCAAACAGCGCAGCCGCGGTGAGCCTTTCTTCCGGACCAGTTGACCTTGATGCAATCCTGATCGCACGCGAAGAACCCCGTTCGTTCAACCGCCGGGATGGCAGTACTGGTGAGATGACGGAGGTAGTCATTGGCGATACCGGGGGTACTGCGAGGGTGGTGGCATGGGTGCCGGATCTTTTCAGGGACATCCTCCCGGGAAGCCCTGTCCATATCAGCGGTGCGAAACCCGACCGGCGCGGAGCCGGGAAATCGTACAGCCTGGACGACAATAGTTCGGTAACGGTCACTGACCGGGTGATCACGGTACCATTTACCCCGATAGGTTCTGTCAGTGAACAAGGAATCTGGTCAATTACCGGGGAAATAAAAGAGGTACGGGAACCGCGTTCGTTCACCAGTCGCGATGGCACGGCATCGTGGGTGAGAAATATTATAATGAGCGATGGAAAGGACGAGATAAATGTGGTCCTCTGGGGAGGAAAAGCCCTCATCCACGTCCAGCCTGGCGATACAGCTGAAGTCTATCATGCAACTGCCAGGCCGGGTCGTTTCAGGGGAATTGATCTGGGGGTCGGACGGGGGAGTTCATTCCGCCTGCCAAAGGAGGAGTCGCGCCCCATCGTTTTTGAAGGGACGATCATTACCGGGCCGGGGTGCACTTTTATCGATAATGGCACCGAACGCTATCTTATTGAAGGGAATCTCCAGCACGGGACTGACGTTCAGGTGACAGGTGTCCTTTCGGGGAACAGGATTACACCGCTGGACATCCGGCCGGTTGAACTTACATCCGAAGCACTATTGCTGCAGGTTCGTAAATGTATCGAAGAACTGGATACCTGACTGACACTTTCACCCTGCCCAGTCCGAGAGCATATATGCCCATGTTTAACATCTTGATGTGCCATAGGAGATGTGCAAGAAATGGCTGAAGGACCTTTAGAAATTGAAGATTTACCGGGCGTTGGCCCGAGCACNNTCGGAGATTTCCGAGTCAACAGCAAAAAAGATCATCAAAGCTGCGCGTGAAGCGGCTGATATCGGCGGGTTCAAGACCGGAAAGGATATCTTTGAGCAGCGGAAGGATATCAGGAAACTGTCATTTCGTGTTCCGGAACTTGATGCACTGCTGGGAGGAGGCCTTGAGACCCAGGCCATCACCGAGATGTACGGTGAGTTCGGTTCCGGTAAGAGCCAGATCGTCCACCAGATGGCAGTCAATGTCCAGCTTCCNNCGCAATATCCACATTGCCCGGGCACACACCTCGGATCACCAGATGCTTCTCATCGATAATTCACGTGATCTTGCCGCGGAACTGAAAGATTCAGAGCGCCCGGTCAAACTCTTTATCATCGACTCGCTCACTGCCCATTTCCGTGCTGAATATGCAGGACGGGGTACGCTCGCAGCCCGCCAGCAGAAACTGAACCGGCATATGCACGAACTCTTCAAGCTCATCGATGAGCATAATGCTGTTGCTCTGGTGACAAACCAGGTGATGTCCAACCCGGCAGTCTTTTTCGGCGATCCGACAAAACCCATTGGGGGCAACATTGTCGGGCATACCGCAACCTTCCGGCTCTACCTGCGCAAGAGCAAAGGCGGCAAACGTATTGCACGCCTTGTCGACAGCCCCAATCTTCCCGAGGGTGAAGCACCATTCATGGTAGAAGAAGCAGGTCTCAAATCAGTGTGAAGGCACTCCTCACCGATATTGACGGGACGATCACCGATCCGTCCCGTCGGTTACATACCGGTGCGATGGAGCTCATCAGATCCCTCGTGGATGAAGGTGTCGAAGTGGTTCTCGCAAGCGGGAATACTTCCTGCTTTATGGATTCCCTCTGCAGGATGATAGGAACATCGGGTACTTTTATTGCCGAGAACGGAGGAGTGTTCCGGATTGGTTTTACCGGCACGCCCCGTATCAAAGGAGACCAGGGTATATGCAAAAAAGCCCTGGAAATCGTTCGGTCTCATTATCGAAAGCAGGGTAAAGAAATTGAACTCTTCAACGCTGCATACCGGTATACCGATCTCGCTTTTGCCCGGACGGTCCCTGCAGATGAGATCCGGAAAATCCTTACGGATTTCCCGGTAAAGGTTATCGATACCGGGTTTGCCATTCACCTGCAGTCCCCGGGCATCGATAAGGGAACTGCCTTAACGGGACTCGCGCAGGAGATGGGGATGGTACCTGCAGATTTTCTTGCTATAGGGGACTCGGTCAACGATATCCAGATGCTCAAAAATGCCGGTATCGGCGTAACCGTGGCAAATGCCAACCCCGAAACAAAGGCATCAGCTGAATATATTGCCAAAAAAGAATATGGGGATGGATTTGTTGAAGCAATTACCCTGTATTATCCTTATTTTCGTGCGAGATAACGGTCAACGACAATATAATCCTTAATGTCCTTGACAGATTCAAACGGGATGACCAGAAGTTTATCGTCTTCCATGGTGTAGCCTTCGGTTACAAAAGTCTGGTCAGGATGAACAATCATCGCCTGGACTTGGCCGGAATCAAAATCAACCCGGATATTTTTGAGGGTTCCGACGAGCTTGCCGTCATTACTCATAATCTTCTTCCGGGAAAGGCTCCGGGCAAATACACGAGACATAAAAAAATTATGACGCTTATAAATATTTAAAGTGTTCTGAAAAACGCCGAAAAACAAGGTTTTTTTATAGTATTCTAACCATTACGTTATTTGAAAAATTCCGCCGCCATTTGTATGTCAGATCCCCGCACGGTCTTCCTCCCGGCGTGATCTGACATCTTTTTTGCTTCCTTTGCAATATGTTCTCCATATTCTTCCATCAAAACCGCAAGGGTTTCTGTTGCATCTGAACTTATCCGGTAGGCACCGGCTTTTTTGATGATACGTTCAACAGCTGCGTCTGATAATTCTGTCATCGTACACTCTCGTATGTAATTTAGCTCGCAATATATAACAATATTGGATTTATAACGAGGGAAATACCCGGATAATATCCGACTGGGTGAGGATCCCCACAGGTTCTCCATTCTCCACAACAATAAGTCTCCCGATTTCCAGTTCCTTGAACCTGCGGATAACCTCAAAAAGCTGGGTATCCGAGGGAGCTTCCACGACATCGGTTGTCATGATTGCCGATACTTTTGTCATTAATGACTGATCCTGTCCTATCGCTTTTGCAAGATCACTCATCGTAATGATCCCCGCAAGTTTCCCCTTGTCCATGACCGGGGCACCATGGATGCGTTCTTCGTTAAAGAGTGTCAGGGCATTCCTGAGGGTGTCTGAGATTTTTAAGGTCTTTAACGGGCTGCTCATATAGGTTTTAATCGGTTGTTTCGGGAGCGATATCATCTCGGTTGTCGCAATGAGAAGCAACTGTTTTGACTCATCCTTCCCGAATACTTCCCCACGGAGCAGGAGTTTGTTGACCGGTGTCGGACCGATAGTAATCCGGTCACCGATCTCAAAGAGCTTCGGGCTTCCGAAGAGCTTGATCTCTGCATGACAGATATCCGGGTGACAGAGCGTGGTAAAATCAATTTCCTGGACGGTTGCACCGGAAACAATTTCCCCGTCCCTGCTGATCGGGACATCGTAGTCACCTGCGGTAACATTCAGGTTGAGTTCCTTGTAGGCAAGTGCGGTGGGGATATAGCCCCCCTTGGGACCCGGTACGCCATCCACAAAACCTATCGCCCTGAGGGCCTGCATCTGGTTCCGGACAGTCCCCGGATTACGCTGAATCTTGTCGGCGATCTCCTCACCTTTGATAGAGTGGGAGTGCTTGTGATAGAGGGTAATGAGCGTGATCAGTATATCTTTCTGGATCAGCGACAAGTCCATAACGATAAACCGTATGACTCTCCATTGTATAAATAGGTTGGAGATTTGTGGAATTCGAACATATGCCTACAGTGCCTACTGCGGATGAAATCCTGGACAGGAGTTTCCGCCGTGCGGCAAAAAAAATGAAGGAAAAGACCAATAAGGATCGCGCCAATGAAGAATTTGTCAGGGCAGTTGGCGCAGCGGTCCACGACCGGCTGGTCTCTATCATCCGCGGATTCCCCGAATTTGATCAGATCCCCCGTTTTTATCTTGAGATGGCCGATATCCTCTTTGGCATGGACCGGATAAAGCAATCCCTTGGCGCGGTCGGATGGGCTGCAAAGCATACAAAGATGGTAGGGAACCAGCTTGCTGTCCAGTCCCGGAAATCAGACGACACAACAGTTGTACGGAAAAGGACCGTGGCCCGTCTTGCTTCGATGGTGCACCAGATCGATAAGGACCTGCGTTTCTTAAATGAAGTCAGAAACGTCCTGCGGATGCTGCCCCATGTTGATGATTCCTACACGGTGGTTATCGGCGGTTACCCCAATGTAGGGAAATCCTCTTTTATCCGGCTGGTCTCGTCGGCTGCCCCGGAAGTGGCATCCTACCCTTTTACGACAAAAGGGGTCATTGTAGGACACCGAGCCATGGGAAGGGAAAAGATACAATTTGTCGACACGCCGGGTATCCTCGATCGCCCGGCAGAAGAACGGAATGCCATTGAAAGACAGGCCCTTTCGGCGATGATGAATGTCGCCGACACCGTCCTCTTTATTCTCGACCCCTCAGAACACTGCGGGTACCCGATGGAAGTACAGCTCCACCTTCTTGACGAAGTGAAAGGGATGATCGATGTACCGCTTATCGTAGCGGCGAACAAATCAGATCTTCAGACGATGGAAGGCTACATTGCCATGTCGACAGAGAAAGGAGAGGGAATTGAAGAGGTCCTTGCCGCTATCCTGGAAAATAAACCCGCGGTTACGAAAAACCGACCAAAGCCCACCCCAGAAGAAACCCCAGTATAGTGCCTCC
>PMDE01000072.1:12301-25745 GCA_003154335.1 Methanoregula sp.
TGAAAGCAGCCCGCTCCCCGCCGTCTGCCAGCTTTCCGATCCCGTCCCGGATGAAAGAATAGTCGCGCCGTTTGGGGATGACAAAGAGGATGGGGGTTTTTAAGTCGATGACTCCTTCTGCAAGGGTTATCATGTGTTTTGTCTTATACACCGATATTGCGTCGTAAACCGCAAGGAGTACCAGGAGAAGGATGACCGGAAGGATATCCAGAGAAACACCGAATATGGATGCCACGCCGGCACCGATTAAAATACCGAGGCTGTCGATCACATACCACTCCGGGTATTTGTAAAGGAGGGCAGTTGCCAGTATTGAGAGGATGAGGGTGACGACCAGTGAAAGATCGCCGTCGCTCATTACTGCCGATACGAGAGCCGCAAAGATATAAGCAAAGGTAAAGAAGATGGAAATCCCGATAATGACGGCAATAATCTTTTTTAAATCATATTTGATCAGGATCAGCAGAAATCCCGTGAATACCAGCAGGATCAGGATGAAGATGAACGGATTTACAATCGATGTGGGATCCTCAAATGCCGTGATTCCTGCGGCCTGCACAGGGAGGGAGAGAAGGATTGAACCAATCTCCACTGCAAGGAGCAGGAGGGGCATGACAAGGAAGGGTATGATACGTTTAATTTCCATGAAGCGACTCCGGGTGTGTAGTTAGATTAATTAGTGTGCTCTCATCATCTAAAAGCATGGATATTCGTGAGTACCTACTTGACATCCTGCTCACCGTTGTGATGATCGTTTCGACGCTCATTCTTATAAACAGGTTCTGGCAGGATCTCACCATCGCAGTCGCCGCAAGCCTCATGATGCTCTCTTTGGGCGGACTCTTCTTATCGCTCCAGGTAAAAGTGCGCCATCTGGAAAGGAGCATCGTTATCCGGGAACGGATCCTGCGCAACAATCTTGAGGAGACCTCCACCCGCATGGCGGAAAAATACGATATGGCGATTACCCACCTTGACGAGCTTGTAGGGGACTATTCCAAACGCATGTACCGGTAATTTTTTCCTGACCGGGTGAACTGTCATGGGTGTCGCATTACGGGATATTCTTATTGATTACAAGAGAGCAGTGACCTGGGATTCGCTGCCGGGTGTTGCAGCAGTCGACGCAAACAATGCCCTCTACCAGTTCCTCTCCATCATACGACAGCCGGACGGAACCCCCCTCATGGACAGGAAAGGACGGGTCACCTCCCACCTCTCCGGGATCCTCTTCCGTGTCTCGAATTTTATGGAAAAGGGAATAAAGCCCGTTTTTGTCTTTGACGGGAAACCTGCCGCCCTCAAGCAGGATACCGTCGACGGGCGCCGGAAGATCCGGACCGAGGCCGGCGAGAAATGGAAAGAAGCAATCGAGCGCGGCGATGAGGCCGAGGCCTACAAACAGGCCAGGTCGTCCTCCCGGGTTGATACAACCATTATCGAGACATCAAAAGAACTACTCCNNCAAGCGGAAGATCCGGGGACGGCAGGTCACCGTGAACCCTGAACGGCTCATCCTTTCCGAGGTCCTCGAAGGGCTGAAGCTGACCCGGGAGCAGCTGATCGAGATCGGTATCCTCATAGGTACGGATTTTAACCCGGGGGTCGGGGGAGTCGGTCCAAAGACCGGGCTCAGGATCGTGCAGCGCGGGGAGTTTACCGCAAAGATCCGCGAGAAACTTCCGGATTTTGACCCCGTACCCGTAATGGATCTCTTCCTGCACCCGGATGTAACGGATGACTATACCCTCGCATGGAGCCACCCGGATATCCCGGGCATCAAAAAGATGCTCTGCAGCGATTACGATTTTTCTGAAGAAAGAGTGGGGAAAGCGATGGAGAATTTCTGCGTAAAAGCCGGGCAGAAGACACTGGAAGGTTGGTGCTAGTCTCCGGCGATCCCGTTATCTCGTAACCAGGATTGTTCTCAGGGAGTGTCCAGATTTCCGGAAATGGGGAATTTTTGTTCCGGAAATTCAGGGATTAAGGAATGGTTCCCGTTAATGATCGCAGGGTAAAACCCTGACAGAGATAAAATAATTTTCCCGGATTACTCGGACGTGTTTTGAGACTTTTTTTAAAAAATTGAATCCCGGCTCTTTGCAGATAGTCTATTTCGATCTCAATTCCTCTCCTCTCTCTCCTCTTGTTGTAGGATACTTGGTCGATCGGCGGCTGCCGAAATTGACATTCGTTTGCTTCGCCTGGCATTGTGATCATGTTATAAAAAAGGAATTGATCCAAACTTTATTTAGCAGTTAATCAGCAAAAAATTATGTTAAAGGCTCAAATTTCCAAACAAACCTCGATTTAGATGATAAAAGTGATGGGATCTTTTTTCCTGTAGAGCTGAGCCCAAATCATGCCCCGATTGTCTCCTTGAAGATATCACCAACTGCTTAGGTGATCCGGATTAAGGTAAGAGCACAGTATCCGAAGGGTCTGATCTTTTGAATTGGTCAATGAGGAAGGCTTTCCCATGAAAATGAAAGTGAGGGGAGTGGATACTGCTGAATGATTCTTTTGATTTCTCCGCCATGATAGCCGATCCATGAATATATGACCATTAAGATATGCAATAATTATCAGTCACATTCAAGGAAAAGGAATGTATATAAATGGCCGGTTTATTTGAACCCATCTGGAAGGATCTTTCTGTCAATAAGCTCGGTCTTGTCATTGTTTTAATTATTCTAGGACTCTCGGTTATCGCCTTCATCGGAGTATTGGATCAAACACAAAAAACCCTGATGGAATCAAGCCAGCGGGAAAGCCTTTCTGTTGCTAAAACCGCTGCAGGGTTGATTGATGGTGACACTCTTGCCGGGCTCAAACCAGGGAATGAAAATACGGAAACATACCTCATGATGCAGGAAAATCTCCGCCAGATCCGCCAGACCAACAGAGATATTATTTACATTTATACTATGAGGACAGACGGTCAAAACATTGTTTTTGTCGTCGATCCCGATTATAATTATGCGTCAGCAGTGTCTCCGGGTGCATCCATCGGTCAACCCTATGATGACGTAACAACTGCCATGATTCAAGGTTTCAGTTTCCCTACTGCTGAACCGGGGTTTACCACCGACGAATGGGGCACGGTTCTCTCTTCCTACGCCCCGGTATTTAACAGCCGGGGACTACCTGTCGGAATTGTAGGTGTTGACATAAACGCGGAGATCCTTGCCGCACGGCTACTGAACCTGCGGCTCCAATACCTGCTCGTCCTGCTGTTGATGTTTACCCTTTCTGTTGCAGTAGGTCTGTATATTACATCCATCCGTTCAAAGGCATACAATGCGATCAAAGAGAAGGAGGAATATCTTAAATCAGTAATGCAGTCTATTCAGACAGGGGTGCTCGTTATCGATGCAAAGTCCCACATGATCGTCGATGCAAATGAACTATCGCTTTCTTTAATCGGTGCACCGAGGGAAATGGTCGTCGGGAAGATCTGCCACTCCTGCATCTGTCCCGCTGAGATCGGTAAGTGCCCGATTACCGATCATAACATGGTAGTCGAAAACGCAGAAAAGATCCTTTTAACGGTAAACGGGGGGAAGATCCCCATACTAAAAAGTGTGATCTCTATCAATTCCGGGGGTAAACAGCTGCTGCTCGAGACATTTATTGATATCAGCGAGCGGAAAAGAATGGAAGAACGCACCAACCAGCTCGTACGTGATCTGGAGCAGGCGAACAATGAACTGAAGGATTTTGCCTATATTGTCTCGCACGATCTTAAGGCCCCACTGAGGGCAATCGGATCGCTGTCGCAGTGGATCTATGCTGACAATAAAGATAAGATTGATGAAGAAGGTAAGGCAAACCTGGACCTGCTGATCAACAGGGTGCACCGGATGCAGGGCCTGATTGAGGGAATACTGGAGTATTCCCGGGTCGGAAGGATCCGGGAAGATAAGGAATGCATGGATCTCAACATTATTGTCCACGATGTGATCGAAAGCCTCCCGGCTCCTGCAAATATAAGGGTATCTGTAGACAACCCGCTCCCCAGTCTTCTTTTTGAAAAGACCCGGATCCATCAGGTATTTGCCAACCTGATTGGGAATGCGATCAAGTACATGGACAAACCGGAGGGTGAGATACATATCGGAAGTTGTTCCGCGGGAGATTTCTGGAAACTCTATGTACGGGATAACGGGCCAGGAATTGAAGAGCGCTATTATGAGAAAATATTCCAGATCTTCCAGACACTCTACCCGCGGGACCAGATCGAGAGTACCGGTATCGGCTTGTCCATAGTGAAGAAAATTATCGAAATGTACGGTGGGAACATCTGGGTTGAATCAAAACTCACTGAAGGAAGCATTTTTTATTTCACCATCCCGAATACCTATACGGTAAAAGGCAAAGAACCATGAAACAGGGAAAACCCATCCTTCTTGTCGAGGATGACGTTGTGGATATAATGTCGGTGAAACGGGCACTCCGTGACCTGAATATCCAAAATCCTTTTTTTCACAAGAATAACGGAGAAGATGCACTCGAGTTCCTGCGTAACGCCGATTCTCCCCGCCCGGCCATCATCCTTCTTGATCTCAACATGCCTCGAATGAACGGTATTGAATTTTTAAAACATATCAAGCAGGATGAGAAGCTCAGAAGGATACCCGTTATCATTCTTACCACATCCGCAGCTGAACCCGAGAAGGTACAGAGCTTTGACCTCGGAGTATCCGGGTATATGATCAAACCGGTAGATTATATGGATTTTCTGAATGTGATGAGGACTATCAGTTCGTACTGGATGACCAGTGAACTTCCGGGTTGAAAATAGCATGACCGAGAAAAGGGAAAATGATAGGCAAGTCAGGATTCTGTTAATTGAGGATGACCTCGTAGACCGGATTGCATTCCAGCGGCTGATAAAAAACCAGTACCCCAATTACCGGATTGAAATCACTGAATCGGTTTCCCAGGCCAGAAAAAAACTGGAAGAAATGCATGTCGATATCGTAATCAGTGATTTCTATCTCGGGGATGGCACCCCGTTTGATATTCTTCCCATTCTTACAAAACAAAAAATACCAGTCGTCATTACTACAGGTTCCGGTGACAGAAATTCTGCCGCACAAGCCATTCGGCAGGGTGCTGCAGATTTTTTGGTAAAGGACCAGAACTACAATTATCTGAAGGCTCTTCCCGGCATTATTGAACGAGTACTGGCCGGAGGGAAGTATGAGCCGGGGCATATCCCTGACACTGATAAGCCGGTTCCTGCCCAACCGGTTTCAGGCTATGCGGGATTCAATCAGGCAGGCGAAATCGGGTTCCAGCGACTTGTCACCGACCAGTCTGAGCTTATCGCGAGGTTCAGACCTGACGGGACACTCCTGTTTGTAAATGAAATCTTCTGTAATTATTTCGGAAAAACCCGGGGGGATCTTATCGGAAAACCTTTTGAGATCTTTTTACCGGATGGATCCAGACAACGACTGGATGGACGTGTTAAGGAACTGACGTCTGAATATCCCAAAGACAATTTTGAGCTCCGGATCCTCCTACATGATAATGAACTCCTTTGGCTTCATATTACCTTACGGGCGCTATTTGATGACAACAGGATTCCCATCGAGCACCAGATCGTTGCTTACGACGTAACCGCTCGCAAAGATGCGGAAGAAGCCCTTAAAGAGAGTGAAAAATTCCTCAATAATGTTGTCGAGAATATGCCGGACATGATTATGGTGAAAGATGCACGGGATCTTCGGTTTGTGCGTTTTAACAAGGCCGGAGAGGAACTGCTCGGGTACACAAGAGCTGATCTCTATGGAAAGAGCGCTTATGACTTTTTCTCAAAAGATGAATCTGATTTTTTCGTAAAAAAGGACAAGGAAGCGCTTGCTACGAAGCATATTATTGATATTCCTGAAGAAAAGATCCAGACCCGGATGCAGGGAGAGCGGATTCTCCATACCAAGAAAATTCCGATTCTTGACGAAATGGGAAATCCAACCTTTGTGATGGGTATTTCTGAAGATATTACAGAACACAAACGGAATGAAAAAGCATTGAACCTGGCCCGCCACAAGCTAGCTCTCCTGAACGCAGTGACGTTTCATGATATCCAGTCGGCGGCATTTTCCCTTGCTGCCTACCCTGATCTGTTAAAATCCGTTGTCGTGGATGAAAAAGGAAAACTGTACCTGGAAAAACTGGTATCAGCAAACAATAAGATCCTTAATTCACTGAATTTTGCCAAAAATTACCAGGATATGGGCGTTCAGAATCCCCGCTGGCAGGCTGTGTCACAGGTATTCCTTTTTGCGATTTCACACCTGGATTTCCTCCATATCCACCATACGAGTCGTCTGGAAGGGCTTCATATCTATGCAGATCCCCTGTTTGAAAAAGTCCTGTTCCACCTGATGCAGAATGTCCTTGTGCATGGTGTCCATGCGACGGAAGTTACACTCTGGTACCAAGAAAGGGAGGACAAGCTCATCCTTGTTATCGAAGATAATGGGACAGGTATTCCACCCGACGAGAAAAACATAATTTTTGACCGGAGCCTGGGGAAAAATGCCGGCCTGGGGCTTTTCTTTGTCCGGGAAGTCCTTTCCATTACCGATATGACAATAGAAGAAACCGGAGAATATACCAAGGGAGCCCGGTTCGAAATTACCGTACCGAAAGGAAATTACCAGTTTATAGAGAAAAACGCAAAATAAGTTCCGGAAATATTTCCCAGAATGTGTTCTGTTTCTTATGAAGGTGCAGTTGCAGAGGCGGTTGATTAAAGATTTTCAACGAGAGAAAGAATTAGTCGCCAACCGCCAACGCAACAGAACCGGCTAAAACATGTGTGTGATCTTTTCTCACAACGCCTGTTAAGATGGTGGGGTTCTGCAGAGTAAAAAACCGATGGATCATAAGTAAATATCAATCCATGAACCTGATGTGCCTCCTGTGAGACCGGGGCATTTTTCTATCAGGCCGGAAAAAAATGACACCCGCCGTCAGAAGATTCCCGGTCACCGGTCTCCGGGATCGTTCACGAATAAACGTATAACCCGGCGGTTCAACGCTTACCCGGCGGTTTTTACAGCCGGTAATCTTCCCATTTTATGAATAGATAAGCTTCTTTGATACACCTTGGATCAGGATGCGGCAGAGACCCGCATCAGAAAAAAAACAAGGAGTAACATGATGAATGCACAAACAATGCTGAAAGGAGCATTTCTTACCTTCTGCCTCACCGGCGTGCTCGTGCTGCCGGCTGCGGCTGCAGGCACAGGACAGGCAACAACCGGGCAGGGATCTGCGATCGATCAGGGACTAAAGGATCATCTCTGAACAAACCACCACCAGTACAGGCTCCAGGAATTCGACCTGCACGTCCAGCGGGCAAACAGCGTGATCGGGATTCTTGACAAGTACAATATTGACACAACCGAAATGCAGGCAACCCTTGCATCGATCAGCGGCCAGCGTGCAGCGCTTGATATCGCACTGACTGACAAGGACAGGGACAGCCTGAAGACCATCAATGCAAATCTTGCATCTCTCCGGAAGCAGTTTATCCAGGAAGTGAAGGAAAGCGTCAGGTCCCATTATTCCGCTGCCCGGCCAGTTGCACAGGCAGGTTCAGCCCGGACCATGGGTACAACAACAAGTCTCATCCAGAGTCCATCAGCAACAGCAACGGTGTAAACCACACGCAGAAAACACAACTCACCTCTTTTTTTTCCAGGATGAGCTAAAAAAAAGAAAACCGGAATTTTCCGATCACATTTGAGATAATTTCCGGTTGAGACAGAAGATGAGCAGGAAACACAACTTCCCTTTTTTCATTCAGATTATCCAAAAAAAGCGGATTTTATGGTCATTTTACCGATAATTTCCGGTTGAGCCAGATGATAAGCAGGATTCCCACAATGATCCAGACAATGATCNNAGAGGAAGTACCGCAGGTTCCCGTATCTCCTCCTGTCACTCCACAGGAGCTGGAGTTCTCACCGGTACAACTCCTGATGTTTACCCCGCACGAACCGTCGGTCCCGCAATAACTGGCGTCCCCGTTGCCGTTGGAACAGGTGCCAGATACGGAACTCATCATCCCCGTACCGGAAGGGCATATCCCTCCGGTCGAATTGCCCCCGCCCAACAGGCAAACCGTAGGGGCCGCGAAGACCGCTGCCGGGATAAGGAATACTGCCAGAAGGACTACAATGAAAAATTTCGACATGGGAGGAAGTTCACATATGAGAATATATAGGTTTTTAATTGACCAAAAATGGCAGTAACGAAGAACGGTTTTCACCGGAAGATCACGTTCTGAAATCAGGGAAACGATGAAATCCCCTATGCACGGGCTCGGGAAGTAAAATTACCAGGGAGTGTTTGTGCTCTCTTCATGGTGAGCGGCGAGACATTTCATTCCTTTTCAACCCGGATGACATCCGAACAACAGAGTTCCGCCGCTTTGGCAGCGCAATCTTCGGATTCTGCAGGGAGCTTTCCCTCCGCATTGTTCCCGTTCAGCTGGTACTTTTCCACCACCTGGCTGAATGAATCGTCCGGATTCTGCTCAAAAATATCCGGACAGGTCTCCCAGCAGGATCCGCAGATGGAGCAATTCTCACGATTAAGCAATACTTTCATGATCTCAATCCTTTTCCTCTTCAAATGCTTTTTTTTGCAAAGCTGCAATAGTGTCCTGTATCATCCCTGATATCTTTTCAACCTGTCGCTGAGTTTCAAAATATCTCTTCAAAGAGGTGTGCGAATGCGGGGGAAACCGGAAATCAAAAATCTTCCGGAAGGATTGCTCCATCACATGCTGGTAAGGATACGGTTCATGAGAAGGGTTGCCACGATCCATATCCCATATGCCCCGCCAAGAGTCAGGAGAAGACTAAACCGGGACATTAGGACATACAATGCCAGCAGGAACACCATGGTGGGAATTACAAACCAGAAGGTCGCGATGACCAGCTGCTGGGTTGTCTGCCGCCCTGCCTCGGACCAGGTGAAGAGAAACGCGAGGGTCGTGATCATCGGCGCCGCAGCAAGTATGCCGCCATACCGCGGATCCACCTGCTCGGCAAGCGTAGTCACCCCGACAACCATTGCTCCGCCGAGAACGAATTTCAGGGAAGTGTAGAGATAATCCATTTACTGGATTATTTTCCCGGAAAGGATTAAATACTCTCACCCATCTTACACCGTATTGTTGACAGATCGCTCCTTCCTGTTCGTATTGGTGGAGGAACCGGATCGTGATATCAGACCATCCAAAATGATTCATTCTCCACTGGAAATAAGTCGGTCGGAGCGCTGCTTAACGTCTGACATTTCCCATTTCTCCGTGGTTTGATTTCATGGGGAACGAATGGGAACTGCATTACAGTAATTGAGTGCTTCTCATTGGTGGATCATGACTATCCCCCTTTCGTCGTATTACAACACCAAAACGAGACATCATCTCCCACCCCCAATCCGGGCCCTCTGCGGCCCTGGTTTGCCCTTCCGGGGGTTCCATTTCCGGCTATACTGCAAAAAACGGTGCAGTTTTACACACTTTTTCAAAAAACGCGTATTCCGCGAGATTTACGCCAAACGGAGCTATTTCCTTCGAGTTATAAAACGCAAATGGACGCTAATGGAGGGCAAAACTCATAGGTGCTGGGGGGGTAGCACGGTCAAAAGGAAAAGAACCCCTGTTTTGGGGAACGATCATCCGGCCCGGGACCCTGTGAAACCTGCACTCCCCAAACCTCACTTCTCCGTCGGAGACCTCCTCTTCACGAAAGGGTCATGCTCTCTATTATAGCACAAATTCGGGGAATTTCAGCACACATATTTTGGGAAACTTCAGAATGGGATCCGTTCGGCTGAATTCGGTATAAATAGGGCTTGAAAATGTACGCTAATGGACGCTTTTGGATGGCCGATCACTTGCCGGATGGGCTGAAGGAGGTGGAAAGTGAAAGGAAGGGCTGTTTTGGGGGTCGAATGGAGGGATTCTCACGCCGGATGTCGAGGTAAAATATGGGGGAGGGATGGCTTGTGAGGGGGACACCTGATTTTAACCACTCAAATCACCGGCATGGGCTCGCACCCCTAAGAACCCATGACTTCTGTTCTGAACCCGATAAAAAAAGGTGACAGCGTGAAATTATTTTGGGCAAATAAATCCCTATTCTTTTTTCACAGAACTCAAAGTTACATTATTTAATAGATCGTATTAAGTGCGGGGTCTGGAAGGAAGATTACGGTATTCAAAAGTCTCATTCAACCGATAAATCACTAACGGTTTTGCACAACCCTATGACAACAAATAATTAGTCGTTGGTATATTCCTTCACTATACCTGCAGGAGTTTTGTATGGTGACAACGGCATATATGATTAAAAAATTTGGTGTAATAAGTGTAGCAAAGTTTTGTGCGATAATTGGTCTTATCTGGGGATTTGTTGTAGGACTGATGCTGGCAGTGGGAGTTGGAAGAACTGCAGCCATGTTTGGTGGGGGCATGTTGGGAGCCGGAGTTGGAATCGTTGGCTTCATTTTCATGATTGTATTTGGGACGGTTGGCGGCTTTATCGGCGGTGCAATCCTCGCCTTTATCTATAATATTGTCCTGGGTGCCATCGGCGGTATCGAAATGGATCTGGAACTCAAATCATAAAAAAAATTAGTCTTTTGGCAAGACGAAATTGAGTTAAGAGTGGTATTACGGCTAGCTCGTTCTTTGGATAGACAGATATGGTTATACAATGAAGGGAGAATCATCAACCGTTGCTGACTCTAAATGTTTTAAGACAAACGACGATAAATCCCAGAAATTTTTTACATTCTCTTTTTTCCACAATTANNAACCATTTGTTTTAATGAATTCAAGATTTTCAATCATGCTCATATTGTATTTTGTTTGATATCTCAGGTCTAAGTGTTTCAAATTTTTACAGGGAAAATTTTTACACGTAAAACAGAATTTTGCTTTTTCTTTTTGAAATACTTCACAGGTTTTGATTTTACATCGTATACGAGTAACGGCTTTACCGGTATCCGGTCCCCTGCAACCAGGACATTTATTTTTTTCTCGTAAATAAGCCCTACAAATGCCGCAGTTCATTCCGCATGGAGCGATAGGTAAAACTTTTTTTAAGGATTCCATAATTTTTCATTTAATTTCTGTTAATCAAAAAATAATCGCTATATTCGTTCGAATTGAAGAAATCCTCATTTCAATATATCCATTGACACCTTTCAACAGTCAACCAGAGGTTAACAGGAATAAAACGGAAAGGACGAAAAATAATATCCAACATCCTTTAAAACAATTCAAAACCTGTTTTTTATCCCCATCCCAACCCTTATCCCATCCCAAGCAAGAATGACCAGCATGGCTCTCACAGAGAACATCCTTGCAGTGGTGGGAGGCCCCCACCCGGCAGCAGTTGCCACTATTGATGGCAAAATGCCTGCAGTACGGTTTATGGTCCTGAACGGGTTCCCGGATATGACATTTGTCTCGGCAACCAGGAAAAGTTCCAAAAAAGTAGGACAGATCCAGAAGAATCCTGATGTGGCTATTGCGACCTGGTCGGGTAAAGAGTTCTCCGACCCTTACGTGGAAATAAAGGCAAAGGGAGTTATCCACGACGATCTTGAGACAAAGAAGAAGTTCTGGAACCCGATGTTTGAACAGTTCTTCCAAACGGTAAATAACCCTGACTTTGTCGTTATCATCTTTACAGCCTCCGAGGTTATCTGGCACGGGAAGAACATGATGACCGAGGAAGTCTGGAAGAGATAATCCACTCTTCTCTTCTTTCCTCATTCCGGAGAATGAAACAGGAGAATAAAACACATCATTGTCATTTTTTCCTTTCAGGGAACATGAATGCCATGCAATGAATGCGAGGTAATGATATGAAAACAAGGACAATCCGCCAGACAGTCTCTTTTGATGCAAGTGCTCATGAAGTCTATGAAATGCTGATGGATGAGAAAAAACATGCACGTTTTACCGGGGGTGCTGCACACATCAGCAGGGATGTTGGGGGAAAGTTTGTCACAAACGACGAGTATTCCAGCGGCACGANNCAGACCGGGGTTCCCGCTGACCAGTACGATGAGATAAGCCAGGGGTGGCATGACTATTACTGGAACCCCCTGAAAGCATCGCTGGAAAAAGATAAAGGATAACCAGGCTGCGGATAGTGCCGTGCCCCGCTAATCCTGATTTTTTTACCGGGAAGGGGTTTGAGAAATCTCCGGAACATTGATTATCCCCAGGATCGTCGGATTGGGAGTTCGGTNNCAAAGCAAAAAAGAAGAAAATCCAATTGAACAAAACAAATCAAACCTTGAAGATTAAAGAAAAGAAAAATCCTTTTTTAGCCGCTGTATATTCATTTATTTTTTCAGGACTCGGCCGGGTTTATAATGGTGAAGCCGAGTTAGGGTTCACGGTTTTCGCGGGTGCTGCAGTTTCCCTTGGACCCAGTGTTAGAGCATTTATTTTTTTAATTCCTGGAACTAAGGTGGGAGCATTTTATTTTTTAATTTCTGGATTGATTGTCTGGATTTTGGGAATAGAGAATGCCGCTACAGTAGCGATCAAAATGAACAAGGGAAAGCTGCCCTATAAATCAACAAAAAATACTGATGTGCTTTTATTTTTTGTAGCTGCATTCATTATCGTATTGATTTTTATTTTTGTAATAATTTGTTCAGGGGCGTAATCTCGCCAATCGATTAATTTTTGATTATTGTGCATTGAAAAAGGAATCATAGAAATTCAATGATAGAAAAGATTTGGACTTGAAAAAGAGGTATCCCTCACATACGGTTCATAAAAATGTCTCGAAAAGAAGTCTGGGGGATCTCCCTTTCGGTAACGTTTCACCGGGGAATTGAGAAGGTCAGAATAAACAATTTTAGTTGCTGATGTGTTTATAATCAAAATCCAATTTTTTTAATCCAAAAAATTTCGAAATTCCCGCCAACAGGTAAAAACGCATACGAGAAATTCAGATTTGTTGATTTATGAATTATAGATTAATAGGATAATAAATATTCTAGTTTAAGGAGGAACTGTACTCGAAAAAAAGGGAAGATTAGACGGTTGAATCAAGAATGATCTGTGATGAACCATCAGAGAATTTACCTACTGCAATTATTTCAGCCGGTGAACTCGATACAGGGATTGATACGATAGTACCAACCGGTATTGCTGTTGTTGCACCAGATGAACCCATCTGTGAAAGTGCAGTGACATTAGTTCCGGTAAAGTTTACCCAGAAAGCCCCGGATGCGTCCTGACCACCATTGAAGATTGCATTGACATTTGTTGCTGAGGTTCTAGACAACGTAACCGAAACGATCTTCGTCTTCTGGATATTCCCGGACATACCAAACACGAATGCAGCGATAACTGCTGCAAGGATCACTGTGATTGCGACCA